>JAZOAD010000028.1:0-7816 GCA_045595225.1 Faecousia sp. | reverse complement strand
TGTCATCCTGAGCGACCGAAGGGAGTCGAAGGATCTTCGCATTTTCCATCTGCTACGCAGTTATTGAGTGCGTAGATCCCTCCACGCGCTTCGCTTGGTCGGGATGACAGGTTCTCTGATTGATTTGCTAAACAACAATTTATCGTATTAGTTCTGTCCTCTTCTGGTGCCAACCACGTCCCGGATCTCCAGCAGCTTATTGCGGATGGTTTCCAGTTCTTCCGCGTTTTTAACCTCAAAGCGAACGGTGAAAATGCTCTTGTTATCCGGCAGATCCTTACCGTTGAGCTCCTTGAGCCGTACACGGCAGGAGGACATAACCGTGGCCACGTCCAGCAGAAGTCCGTCGCGGGTAATACAATCCAGTTCCAAAGTGGTTTCAAAGGGCTGACCTTCCTGGTTGGCCCAGCGAACCTGCACCCAGCGGGCGGATTGGATGGGGTCGTGGCGATGGGCGGCATTGGGGCAATCTGCCCGGTGGATGGAAACGCCGAAGCCCTTGGTGATAAAGCCGGCGATAGCATCGCCGGGAACAGGGGCGCAGCATTTGGCAAATTTGATCATGCAGGAGTCGATATCTTCCACAATGACGCCGTTGATGGCGTGACGGTCAAAATGAACATCCTCTGTCTTGACCGGCGCGGCAGCTTTTTCGTTTTGCTGGATCTTCAGCGCCTTGTTGATATCATCCCGGATGCGGCCCACCGCCTTCAGGGCGGTCATACCGCCGTAGCCGATGGCGGCGTACATATCCTCCCAGGTGTCAAAGCTCAGCTTTTTCAGCAGCTGGGGGCTGACCTCGGGATCAATGGTGATGGACAGGGGCAGACCCACCCGCTTCATTTCAGACTCAAAGGAAGCGCGGCCATGGGCCACATTTTCTTCCCGCTTCTCTTTTTTGAACCATTGCTTGATGTTGGTGCGGGCCTGGTTGCTCTTACAAATGGTCAGCCAGTCACGGCTGGGACCCTTCGCTGATTTGGAAGTGAGGATCTCGCAAATATCGCCGTTTTTCAGCTGGCTGTCAATATTGGCAATCCGGTTGTTGACTTTGGCGCCGATCATGGCGTTGCCAACGCCGGAGTGGATGGCATAGGCAAAGTCGATGGGGGTAGAGCCGGCAGGCAGGCTGACGGTGCGGCCCTTGGGGGTAAAGACGAATACTTCGTCGTCGAACATATCGATTTTCAGCGACTGGATGTATTCATCGGCGTCCACATCCTGCTGGCTTTCCAGCAGACGGCGCACCCATTCGTAGTCCCGCTCGTTGCCGTCGCCGGTGTGCTGTTTGTATTTCCAGTGGGCGGCGATGCCGTATTCGGCGGTTTCATGCATATCCCAGGTGCGGATCTGCACCTCAAAGGGAATGCCCTGCTTGCCGATGACGGTGGTGTGCAGGCTCTGATACATATTGGGCTTGGGGGTGGAAATATAGTCCTTAAACCGGCCGGGCACCTGGTTGAACAGGTCGTGCATATGCCCCAGCACGATGTAACAGTCGGGAATGGTGTCCACGATCACCCGGAAGGCGTACAGGTCATAGAGCTCATGCATATCCTTGCCCTGGGATTGCATTTTCCGGTAGATGGAGTAAACGTGCTTGATGCGGCCGTAGGCGGTATGGTTGATGCCCATATGGCTCAGCCGTTCGGAAATGGTCAGCCGGATGGCGTTCATAAAGGATTCGTCCTGATCCCGGTGACTTTCCAGATACTCCATGATGGAGTTGTAGTCATCCGGCACCAGGTAGCGCAGGGAAATGTCTTCCAGCTCCCATTTCATTTTTTGCATACCAAGCCGGTGGGCCAGGGGCGCGTAGATGTCCATGGTTTCCCGGCACTTTTTCACCTGCTTTTCCGGGGACTGGTACTGCATGGTGCGCATATTGTGCAGCCGGTCGGCGATTTTGATCAGCACCACCCGGATGTCCTTACTCATGGCCATGAACATTTTGCGCAGATTTTCCATCTGGGCCTCTTCCGTGGAGGAAAAATCTGCCCGGGTCAGCTTGGTAACGCCTTCCACCAGCTCTGCCACGGTGAAGCCGAACAGTTTTTCAATCTCCTCGTGGCTGGCGTCGGTGTCCTCGATGCAATCGTGGAGCAGGGCGCCCAGCAGCGCGTCCATATCCAGGCCCATTTCCACCACGATCACCGCCACCGCCAGAGGATGGATGATGTAAGGGGAGCCGTCTTTCCGCTTTTGGAATTTGTGCTTTTCGTTGGCATATTGTACGGCTTTGTCGATCAGCTCCATATCAGCGTTTGGCATCCGCTGCTGAAGGATCTTGCATAGCTCGCCATAATGGAATTCATAAGTTTCCATGAAATCAACTCTCTTTCGCTTGCAGTATACGCTGCATGGTGGCGCTTTGCTGCAGGTCCGCTTTTCCTTGGACCGCAGAAGGATAGATCAGTAAGTATTTGCCCTGCCGCTGGCTTCGCAGCAGGCCCACATCCGCGAAAATATCAATGCTTGCCAGCAACTGGGAAAGCCCCAGCGGCACCGCGCAGCGGCGCACGATTTTGCGGCACAGGCAGTCCGGCGTTTCCTTGATCTGATCAAAACTGGCGAAGTAGCGCCAGATATGCCCCATTGTGGCCCGGTCCGGCAGCAGCGCCTGGGCCTCTTCCGGAGTAATGGTGCCCTGCTTCAGCTTGCGGTACAGCCCGGCGTCCAGATCGCAGGGGGCTTTGCAGCTGGGGCGGATATCGGTAATGTTCATTTGCACATTCCGTTCGCCCCGGAATTCGTTGACCTGGGGCTGGAACGCCACATCCACCACATCGCCGGTCTGAATGGAGGCAATGTCCGGGGTGGTGGAGAAGCAGATGGCGTTGACGCTGTGATTGCCCTGCTTCAAATGCAGCCGCATATGTCGGCCGCTGCCCACCAGGCTAATGCGGTCGATGATCATATTTTCCATCATCAGAGTAGGCTTGGGGCAGCCGTTGCCGCAAGGCTCCAGGGCGGCCAAAGCGTCGATGCCCCGCACGGTCAGTAGCTCCGGGGTAACGGCGCAGTCCACATCCAAAACGGTCCGGGGACCGGAATCGGAGTAGTATTGGCGGGCAAGCTGGCTCACAGCCTCCCGGAACTCGTGGATCCGGTCCCGGTGGATGGTGAAGCCCGCCGCCAGTTCATGACCGCCGTAGCTTTCCAGCAAATGGGAAAGGGCGGTCAGGGAAGAAAACAGGTTAAAGCCGCCGTAGCTGCGGGAACTGGCCTTGCCGTGCTCACCGTCCAGACAGATCAGGAAAGTGGGGCAGCAGTATTCCTCCGCGATGCGGCTGGCAACAATGCCCACCACACCCTGATGCCAGCGCTCATCCGCCAGCACAATGGCTTCCGGCTGGCGGCCCAGGGGCAGCATTTGGGCGGCCTGGTGGAAAATTTCGGATTCCACGGCCTGCCGCTGCCGGTTCAGGTCGCACAGGGCCTGGGCTAAGCTCCTGGCCCGGGCGGGATCTTCTGTCAGGAACAACTCCACGGCCAGTTCGATCTGCCCCATGCGGCCGGCGGCATTGATCCGGGGGGCCAGCATAAAGCCGATGGAGGAGGCGGTCACATTCTCAGGCGCGCAGTTGCACTCTGCCATCAGCGCGGCCAGACCGGGGCGATGAGTATTTCGCAAAGACTCCAGGCCCCGGGCTACAAATACCCGGTTTTCGCCCAGCAGAGGCATTACATCGGCTACAGTGCCAAGGCAGACCATATCCGCATACTCTGCCAGCACCTCTTCCTGACTGCCGCAGAGGGCGGAGGCCAGCTTAAAGGCTACACCTACGCCGCAAAGGTCATGGTGGGGATACCGGCAATCGGGCCGATGGGGATCCACCACGGCGATGGCATCGGGCAGGGTGTCCTTACATTCATGGTGGTCGGTGATCACCAGGTCGATGCCCAGTTCCTTGCAAAGCGCTGCTTCGGCTACGGCGGTAATGCCGCAGTCCACGGTGACGATCAGCTTGACGCCTTCCTCATGGAGCTGATGGATGGCAATGGCATTGAGGCCGTAACCTTCTTCGATCCTGCCGGGAATATAGCTGACAACATCCGCCCCGTGGCGGCGCAAAAAATGGGTCAGCAGGCAGGTGGACGTGATGCCGTCCACATCATAGTCGCCGAATACGGCGATTTTTTCGCCCCGGGCCATGGCAAGACCCACCCGTCCGGTGGCCAGATCCATATCCTTCATCAGGAAGGGGTCGGGCATATGGCAGGCGCAGTCCAGCTGCCTGTGGGCTTCTGCGGGGGTATGGATGCCGCGGGATGCCAGGACCATGGCGGTCAGGGGAGCGTAGCCGCCGGTAACCAGGGCGTTAACGGCTCCCATCTCAGGTTTCGATACATTCCAAATTCCGTATTTCACACTACACACTTCCAATATAATAACTTTTCCAGTTATTATAGCAAAAAAAAGTGAATTACACAATAGGTAGTTTTCAGAATTGGTAATATAAATTGTTGTTTAGTTGATGAACAATGCGCCGGCCAATGGCCGTCGAGCGCCGCAAAGGCGGCCCTAAAACCTTCCCCTTTGGGGAAGGTGGCTTCAAAAATGGCCCCTAACGGTCATTTTTGAAGACGGATGAGGGTTTTATTCCCTCACCCACCGCAAGCGGTCCCCCCTCCCCGGAGGGGAGGGTTTTGTTGTAAACAACAATTTACCTTCTTAGCGCCTTGACGATCTGGGTGCCTGTCATGGCCAGAATGGGGGCCAGCAGCATACCGGGAATGCCAAAGAATTTCCACCCGGCATAAATAGCCACCAGCGTTACCAGCGGATCCAGCCCCAGTCCTTTGCCCACCAGCTTGGGCTCCAGAATGGATCGGATCAGCCAAATCGCGGCATACAGCCCCAAAATGCCTAGTCCGCGGGCATAATTTTGCTGCAGCAGACACACCAAGCTCCAGGGGATCAGCACGGTGCCCACACCCAGCACAGGAAAGGCGTCCACGATGGTAATGAGTCCAGCCAGCAGCAAGCTGTCGTCGATCCGCAGCACCCAAAATCCTAAAAGCAGCAGGATAAATGCCACCCCTGCCAGTTTGACCTCTGCCAGCAGCCAGCCGCCCAGGGCTTTTCGCATTTCCTTCAGCGCCGGCAGATACCGGTTTTGCCATGGCTCCGGCAGGGAATTGTGCAGCTTTTCCTTCATTTTCGGCAACCGGGCGGAAAGCATATACCCGGAAATGATGCCGGTCAGCAGCCCAAACAGCCCGGAGGACAGCCGGCTCAAAAGTCCGGTGGCCATTTCCGGCAGCTTCTGCGCCGCTTGCTGGCCCAGCATCCCGCTGCCGGAAAAGGAGTCTGACAGCAGGCGGTCCACGGCATTGTGCAGGCTTTCCGGCAGCTTTTCCGCCGCGGACGCAAGCCAATTTCGCAGCAGGGAGAGGCCTTGCTTTACCGCGTTTTCCAATTGGGGCAGAACATCCCGCAGCCGGACCAGCTGCCGCATCAGAAAGCCTGCCAGCAGCAGGAGTATGGTCACGGTCAGCAAAAATACTACGCTGACCGCTACCGCGGAAGCGGCCGGGCGGGGCAGCTTGATCCGGTTACTTAGTATTCGTACTCCCGGTTCTGCCGCCAGCGCCAGGTAAATCCCCAAAGCGAAGGGCAGCGCGATGGGTAGCAAGAACCGGAGGGAAAGCCAAAAAAACAGGGCAATGGCAGCCCCGGTCAGGACGGAATGTGTAAAATTACGGGACATTTTCGGCGCCTCCAAAGAAATATTGCGGTAAGGTATTGCTTTTTTAAAATTCTGTGATACAATTACATGTGTCCATATGTGGAAAAATATGCGTTTGTATCGATTACATCGGGAGGACATTTCATGAATCAGAATCCGAAATACTATATTGTGGAAGCATCCGCGCTTCCGGAAATTTTTCTGAAGGTCGCAGAGGCGAAGCGTCTGCTGGCCACGGGCGAGGCATCCACCGTGAACGAAGCCGCGAAAATGACGCAGATCAGCCGCAGCGCGTTCTACAAATACCGGGACGCTGTACAGCCCTTCCGGAATATGAACACCAACCGGATCATCACCTTCCAGTTCCTGCTGCGGGATGAGCCCGGCGCGTTGGCAGGCCTGCTGTCCGCCTTTACCCAGCAGAATGCCAATTTGATGACCGTCAATTCCATCGCCCCCTCCAATGGCTGCGGTGTGGTTACCATTGCCGCGGAAACTTCCCAGATCTGTGTGTCTGTAGATGAAATGCTGCAGACCTTCCAGCAGATCCCCGGGGTTTTGAAGGCCGAGATTTTGGCTGCCGGTTGATAACAATATGCCCGAGAGCCGCCGTTTGGCGGCTCTTTTTTCGTCACATTTCTGCCTTCGGCGCCATAGAATGGCCCGGAGGTGTTTTTTATGCTGATTGTGGAGAAATTTGGCGGCACATCCGTAGCCAATGCTCTTCGGATCCGGAACGCGGCGCAAAAGCTGGTGGACGCGGCCAGGGCAGGGCATCAGGTGGTGGCGGTGGTATCTGCCCAGGGAGATCTGACGGACCGTTTGCTGGAAAAGATCCGCTCCGTCACAGACCGTCCTTCCGCAAGAGAATCGGATGCCTGTGTGTCCGCCGGGGAAAATATATCCGCGGCGCTGGTGGCTATGGCGGTAGAAAGCATGGGGTTTAGGGCCATTAGCCTGTCCGGCTGGCAGGCGGGGCTGCAGACCGACCGGGTGTACGGCAATGCCCGAATCCAGCGCCTTCGGTCCGACCGAATCCGCCGGGAGCTGAACGCCGGGAAGATCGTGGTGGTGGCGGGCTTTCAGGGCATAGACGACAGCGAAAATGTGACCACTTTGGGCCGGGGCGGGTCAGATACCACGGCGGTGGCCCTGGCGTCTATGCTGAAGGCGGACAGATGTATTATTTTTACCGATGTGGACGGCGTTTATGACCGGGACCCCCGGCGCTATGGCGACGCGGTGAAATTCGCGGCCATTGACTATGATTCCATGCTGGCGCTGTGCGCCCAGGGCGCCCAGGTGCTCCATGACCGGTGTGTGGAGCTGGCCAAGGAGCATCACATTCTGGTGGAGGTCCGCTCCGCTTTCCGGGAGGAGCCGGGCACATTGGTGGGGGATACAGAATCATTCTAGCCGCTTTTGCCCTCGGATATTCTATGTGTCTGATGAGAGATGACTTGTTGCTTACCGACTACCCTATCATTCCCATGAAAGGACTGTGGGAATGATAGGGCACAATCCACTGACCTATTTTATTCCATTTCTCAGCAAAAGATATTCCACAATCAGCGCTCCGTGGCGCCTTCAAGCAACCATTTCGGTTCAAATTGCACAAAACCGGCCTTTGTCCGTGGCTGCTGCTCCATAAAATTGAAAAAAGTGGAATAAATTCGCAATTTTTTGAAAATAATACTTGCAAAATGCAAACCGATTCGTTATAATGTATCGGCATGGGTTTGCGCCCATGACATTTTATTACACCACACACCCGGTGATCGGACGCTCCAGTGCCTGTTATTCAGGCGGGCGTACCGAGATGATCGGGGTGGAGGAACAAACAAAAGGAGAAAATAAAAATGGCTGTCGTATCTATGAAGCAACTGCTGGAGGCCGGCGTACACTTCGGTCACCAGACCCGCCGCTGGAACCCCAAAATGGCTACCTACATCTACACCGAGCGTAACGGTATCTACATCATCGACCTGCAGAAGACCGTTAAGAAGCTGGAAGAGGCTTACAACTTCGTTCGTGAAGTTTCCGCCAACGGTGGCAACATCCTGTTCGTCGGCACCAAGAAGCAGGCCCAGGATGCTATCAAGGAAGAAGCAATCCGCTGCGGT
>JAZOAD010000027.1:0-3625 GCA_045595225.1 Faecousia sp. | reverse complement strand
GTCCCCCAATTGTCCCCAAATGCAAAATGCCACCCTATCAAAAGGTGGCAAAAAGTTAGAAAAACACCGGATTTCGCGTGAAATCCGGTGTTTTTATGGTTGCGGAGGCAGGACTCGAACCTACGACCTCCGGGTTATGAGCCCGACGAGCTTCCAACTGCTCTACTCCGCGATATAGAGGGGCGCGCCCCATTGCCTAGATAGTATAACACGCGGGACCGTGTTTGTCAAGGGGGTATTTCCTGCAAGGTTTTGTCTAAATCCGGCGTATAAACGCTGATGATTGATTTCAAAAAACCAAATGCCCGGAGATCCGGGCATTTATGTTATCCTCACAGTCCCAGATCATCCAGGTTATGGGCAAAAGCCGGCAGACATTCCTGCATAAACCAGCTCAGCTCCGGGCTATCCATAGCTCGCAGCGCTTCCTTGGTCTGGCGGGCAGCGGTCTCAAACTCGGTATTGCCGGCCTTCAGCTCCTCCACGCATTTGATATAAGCTGAGAGCTTATCGGCAGCCTTGACAATGGCAGAAACCGCCTCATCCTCCTCCAGCAGCAACGGCGCATAGCTCCTGCGCAATTGCTGCGGCAGCATATCCAGCAGTTGGCTGTTGGCAATGTGCTCCACCTGCTTGTAGGCATCCTTAATGGTAGAATTATAGTACTTAATGGGAGTCGGCATATCGCCGGTAAGGGTTTCGGAGGCGTCATGGTACAATGCCGCCACAGCGCAGCGGTCCGGATCCGGGGATTCCAGCCCCAGAATATCCCGGCGGATCAGGGCCAGGGCATGGGCCAGCACCGCCACCTGATGCGAGTGCTCCTGGATATTCTCGGAAAAGCTGTTACGCATCAGACCCCAGCGGGTAATATATCGCATGCGCCCCAACAGGGCGTAAAATTCATTGGGCATATTTGTTTTCCTTTTCAAAAATAATGGTCAAAGAAACTGTTTCTGCAAAATCTCCGCGATGGCATCGGGAAGGACGGCGGGCGTATGGCAGAAATATTCTGCCCCTGCAGCGCGCAATTCATCCACGCCCCGGAAACCCCAGGTGACCGACAGGCAGGGCATGCCTGCGTTTTTCGCCGTCAGGATATCCACATCGCTGTCACCTACATAAATACAGCGCTCCACACCCAGCGCCGCCATGGCCTTATACACCATATCCGGTGCCGGCTTTCGGGGACAATCCCGGTCCTCTCCTCGAGCAAACAAGGTGGGGAAATAAATGGCCGCCAGCTCCTTCACCGCTCCGTCCGGCTTATTGGACACCACCGCCAAAGGGTAACGCTGTCCCAAAAACGCCAGCGCCTCGGGGATACCGGCATAGGGCTTGGTCAAAATATCACAATGGGCGGCGTAATACTGCTGAAACGCAGCAAAAACCGGGGCTTCATCGACGCCCTCCGGCACAGCCAAATGGATCAGCCGGGCAGCGCCATTGCCCACAAAGCGGCAAACTTCCTCTATGGTACGCTCCGGGTAGCCAAATTGCCGCAACACATGGTTCACGGCGGCATGAATATCTCCCAAAGTGTCCAGCAGCGTGCCGTCCAAATCAAAAATAATGGCCGTTTTCATCGATTCTTGATCACCCGAATATCGTCACCCACAAACGGCATCCGAATATAGCTGCCCCGCAGCCGGGAGGCGATCTGGCGGTTATACCGCTGGGCAAACTCATCGGAGGTCAGATTGGTGGAAATAATGGTGGGCTTTCCAGAGAGAAGACGATCATTGATCAGGCTATAAAGGGCAGAAGTGGTAAACTGGCCCGGCATTTCCGTACCCAGATCATCCACGATCAGCAGGTCGCAGGCCAAATACTTGTCGCTTTCCCGCCGGGCCTCCTCGTCGCCCTGGAATTTTGCCCGTTCCAGCCGGGCAAACAGGTGGCCGGCGGATTCATACATAACGCTGTAGCCATTATCCGCCACAGCGCGGGCGATGCAGGCGGACAGGAAGGTCTTGCCCAGACCCGTATCGCCGGAGAACAGCAAGTTGGGGGATTTTTCGGAGAAGCCAATGGCATACCGGCGGCAAGCCTGGAAGGTTTTCTCCATAACGGCCCGGATATTGTCCCGTTCCGGATAGTAATCCAGCCGAAACTGGTCAAAGCTTTCCCGGCCCACATTCAAAAAAGTCAGCTCTTTTTTCTGCTCCTGGCGGCACAGCTCCCGCAGGCATTCACACATCCGGCTGCCCACATAACCGTTGCCGTTGCAGTTTTCGCAGATGGGGCTGTCATCCAGATAGCCTTCCTCAAAATGCAGCGCCACCAATTCGGCACGCTCCTGCTGCAGCAGCATATTTTCCCGCCGGGCCTGTTCCAAAAGCTCCGCCGGGTCCTCGCCCTGGGCAAACGCCGCCTGGGCCGCTTTGGCCATAGTCAGCCGCAGCAGCCGGTCGATCTCCTGCAAACGGGGGAGCTTGGCGTAAGCTTCCTGCAAATGCTCCCGGTTCTCCGATTCTCTGTCTTCCTTAGCCATAGCAAGTCTGGCCCTTGCCCGGCGCAATACTTCCTCGCTGTAAGCCATAATTTATCCCTCCTGCAGCAATCGGGCGATGGCTGCCTGTTCATCACTGTCTAAGTTTCTGTTGCCCGCTTTTGGGGTGGTTCCGGGCTTGCGATCGCCATTTTTCACATCTTCCACCGTGCGGAAACCCGCTTCCTTCCAGCGGAGCAGGATTTTATGCATATAGGCCCAATTGAGGCCGCCGGTATTGAGGCAGGTTTTTTCATAGGCCATCGCCAAAATCTTGTCCTCAAAGCCCATTTCCAGCCATTGGGTGGCGTATTTTTCCTCGCCGGGGGTCAAACTTCTGCCCCGGATCTGCAGCAACTGCTGCAAGGCGCCCAAACGGCTGTTTCGCACATTTTGGCGATGGATATAGCCGGCGGCGGCCTCCAAAGTGTCGATGCCATGCTCCGCCCAGAAATAGGCCTCTTTTTCAATGGCCCGGAGACTGGGATTGCGAATGCTCCCCTTTTGGCGGGCCCGATCCTGGCAAAAACTGACCAGCACGCAGACCACATCGGCAGGCAAGCCCAAATAATTGACAAAGCCCAGGACGATCTTCAGCTCCTCGGTGGTCAGCGCCCGGCCCAACCGCCGCTGGATCTCTCCGTACAGGCAGCGGAAGGAGGGGTCCGTGTCCATGGTCCGCAGCACATCCGCCTCTGTATATTGGGGTCGCTCACCGGCGACAAACTGGCTCCGGGGCGCATCCTGCCACAGCTCCAGCTGCCGCAATGTGGCAAGCGCGCAAGAAAGCCGGGTGGCATTCAGCCCCAATTCCTCTCCGGCCGCGGCAGGAGAATTTCCGCTGCGCAAATATATGTACAGCAGCGCCGCGTCACCGCCGGCGGTGGAAAGCAGCTTGCGTACCGATTCTTTTTCAATATTGACCGATTCTATGTTCATAACCTCTCCTAACCCAAATGATGCCAGTATGAGATGTTCAAATTTTCGTTTATCGCTCTGTTGCAAATGCTCAGCAACGATGTCATCCCGACCAAGGCGAAGCCGCGTGGAGGCTGCGCCCGCAGGCCCGTGCAAGCGAGCAACCGCCGAAGGCGGCTTTTAGCGAGTCGCTGATCTACGCACTGGATATCTGCG
>JAZOAD010000026.1:0-2691 GCA_045595225.1 Faecousia sp. | reverse complement strand
GAAATTCTTTCCCAAGAACTATACCCCGGCGCAAATGCAGGCGGTCATTTTGAAGCTGCTGGACGAGTATCAGCGCAAGCGGCAGCGGGATTTGGCAAGATGAGGGGCGAGAAAACATAGATTTGAACGAGGTGATTGCGGATGAAGGAAATGGAAAAAAGTATTATGTGCGTGTTGTTACGGTCGCTAATGGACAAGAATTTGATCACACAGGATATTCACGATAAGGCAAAAGAAAAGGTCCTTGGCACATTGGACGAACCAGAATTCTTCTGTTATGCTGAGGAAAAACGAAAGGAGGATGCCAATGGACATACGCAGAATTCGCGGTGAAATGCGAATGGGAAGGTCGATCTTCGACCTTCCCCTCCGGGTAACCTTTTATGCCCGTGTTTCCACGGACCAGGATGAGCAGCTGAACTCCCTGGAAAACCAGGTGCAGTATTACACGGAGCTGATCAAAAGCAAGCCCAACTGGACCTTTGTGCCGGGGTACATTGACGAGGGGATCTCCGGCACTTCCCCCCGCAAGCGGGACGATTTTAACCGCATGATCCGGGATGCCAAGGCAGGGCTGTTTGATTTCATCATTACCAAAGAGATCTCCCGTTTTTCCCGCTCCACCCTGGACAGCATCAAGTACACCCAGGAACTGCTGGAACACAATGTGGGTGTGTTCTTCCAAAATGACAATATCAATACCCTGGATACCGACAGCGAATTTCGCCTGGTCATTATGGCGGGCGTTGCCCAGGATGAGGTGCGAAAGCTTTCCGAGCGCTTGAAATTCGGCTTCCGACAGGCCATCAAAAATGGCCATGTGCTGGGCAACGATAAGCTATACGGCTATGACAAAAAAGATTGCGTGCTGACCATCAACGAGGAAGAAGCCAAGATTGTGCAGATCATTTTTGATTTGTACGCCAACCACCGCTACGGCACACGGAAGATTTCCCAGGAGCTTTTGAAAATGGGCTACACCAGCCGGGAGGGCAACGCCTTCAATGTGCTGACCATTCGGCATATGCTGGAGAACCCCAAATACAAGGGTTGGTACTGCGGCAATAAAACCCAAAACATCGACTACCGCACCAAGAAAAAGGCTTTCTTAGATGAAAGTGAATGGGTCATGTACCCGGATCCCGATATCCCGGCCATCGTCAGCGAGGAGCTATGGGATCGGGCCAACGCCCTTTACAAAGAGAGGAGAAACGAAATGATGACACACAGCAGCGGCGCATCCTATCACAACCGCTACCCCTACAGCACAAAAATCATCTGTGAGGAGCATGGAACCACCTTCCACCGGCAGGTGCTGACATCTGCCAAGGGAAGTAAGGAGGTTTGGCTCTGTAAGGTCTACCGGCAGCAGGGGAAAGCAGCCTGCTCCGCGCCTCAGATCCGCAGTAGCGAGTTGGATCAGATCATGGCCGAGATTTTCACCCAGATGGTGAAGGACAAGGATGCCATCATTGATTCCTTGGTTTCGGTGATCACCAATGTGCCCAAAGAGGTGGATTATGGGAGGCTGCTAACTCATGTGGAAGGGGAAATTGCAGCCACCAAGCAAAAGAAGGATCGGCTGTTGGATCTGCACATCGCCGGAGCCATCACCATCGAGGAATTCAAGGAGCGCAACGATGCCCTCAATGTGCAGCTGAAAAATCAGGAATCCCAGTTGGCGGCTGTCCGGCAGGAGCAGGCGAAGGTGGGCTCCCAGGATCTGGACATTGACGCCATCCGCAAGGAGCTGGATGCGCAGCTGAGTTTTGAAGGGGAGATCAACTCTGCTTTGGTGGCGACGATCCTGGATAAGATCATCGTCAAGAAGGAAAGCACCAAAGAGGAGATCCATTTGGACATTTATCTCAAATTAGGGCAGAAATTCGAGGCGGTTTACGCGCCTCAAGCCACTTTAACAGGCATCAACCCTCAAAAAAATACTATGCCGCCACGGCGGACCAGGAGGACCTAATCTCCATTGGGACCATCGGCCTCATTAAGGCCATATCCACATTTGCGCCCACAAAGGGCGCCCGGCTGGCCACCTACGCCGCCCGCTGCGTGGAAAATGCTACCCTATCACAACGGCTCTACCAGATACAAAAGTGGCGGAACAGGCACCTTTTGGTGAAACCTGGCATCCGATTAGCAGCATGGGAGGCAATGGGGTTCTGATGGTACGAAACCAAAATGCGGAAACAGTGTATGCACCATTGCATTGCGCAAGGTTTCGTATCGTGCAACCCCACACACTGGTAGAGGCGGAGAAATTCAATCTGCGGTATACGAATCCGGATCAGATCGATCATACTGCGGACAAGCTTCGGTGGTATCGGTATCGCAAGGGCTTGCGCCAACGGGATGTGGCAGCGGCGATCGGAGTGGATCGAAGCACCTATGTGCATATGGAAGACAGGATCCGCGATTTTTACCCCCAGGAGGTTCTGGAACGTCTTTCTGCAGTGTTTGAGGTATCAATCGAAGCTTTGCTCGACAACTATAACCGCTTCTTATGGAGTGGCCAGGGGGCGCAAATCCGACGTATTAGAATACAGCGGAATCTCACCCAGCAGCAATTTGCCAGAGAACTGGGTGTGCCCTTAGGCACGCTGAAAAACTGGGAAAGAGAGCGGGTGAGGATCAGCAAACGAACATGGGAGAAACTATTTCATTCTATATAAAAAATCC
>JAZOAD010000025.1:0-3949 GCA_045595225.1 Faecousia sp. | reverse complement strand
CGCTTCGGAGCCGATTTTTGACTGGGGGAGTTTCTGAATGTCGGTACAAAACTCCCTCCGTCAGCCCTTTGGGCTGACACCTCCCTCAAAACGAGGGAGGCAAGGCGGCTGCACCGCTAATGCCGTAAACAACAATTTATCCTCCTTAACCACACTCTTGCTTTTTTATTTTCCTGTGCTATAATAAATAAGGTAAAAGGGGGCGTATGCGTGAAGGCGTGGCAACATTTTAAAACCATTACCCACCACCGCTGGCTGGTCCGGCAAGGGTGCTTTAAGGTGGGCCTTTTCTGGCAGGGCTTGACCCATGATTTATCGAAATATACGCCAACCGAATTTCGTGTGGGCGCAAAATACTACCAGGGAATCCGCAGCCCCAACTCCGCCGAGCGTGTGGAAAAGGGCTACTCCCTGGCCTGGATGCACCACAAGGGCCGCAACCGGCATCACTGGGAGTACTGGACGGATCTGGATGTGGCAATCGGCCAATATGCTCCGGTACCCATGCCCCGGAAGTTCCTGGTGGAAATGGTGATGGACAGAATTGCCGCCTGCAAGGTCTATCAGGGCGAAAAATACACAGACGAATCGGCCCTGATCTACCTGCAAAAGGGTGTGGATCGGATCCGAATGCATCCTCAGACCCAGCGGGAGCTGGAACATATCCTGACCATGCTCCGAGACGAGGGCGAAACCAACACATTCCAATATATCAAAAACCAAGTACTGAAGGGAAAACCCTTCCCTTGGGAACAGGAGGAAACATTATGAGCGCAAGTTGGCTGAAAAACGCGGTATTCTATGAGATTTATCCCCAGTCCTTTAAGGATACCAACGGCGACGGCATCGGTGATTTCAATGGCATCATCGAAAAGCTGCCCTATATCAAGAGCCTGGGCTGCAACGCGATTTGGATGAACCCCTGCTACGATTCTCCTTTCAAGGATGCCGGCTACGATGTCCGGGACCATAAGAAGGTGGCTGCCCGCTACGGCACGGAGGAAGACCTGGTGCGGCTGTTTGACGAGGCACACAAGCTGGGAATCCGTATTTTGCTGGACCTGGTTCCCGGTCACACCAGCGAAACCCATCCCTGGTTTATTGAGAGTGCCAAGGCGGAAGAAAACGAGTATTCCGACCGCTATATCTGGACCGACAATGCTTTCGCCGGTGGCGACGGTATGCCCTTCATCGGCGGCGAGCATGACCGGGACGCTACATACATCATCAACTTTTTCAAGTGCCAGCCGGCATTGAACTTTGGTTACCGGGATATCCACTGCGATTGGCAGCAGCCCATCGATGCTCCCGGCCCTATGGCCACCCGTGAAGCCATGAAGGATATTATGCGCTATTGGCTGAATAAGGGCTGCGACGGCTTCCGTGTGGATATGGCTGACAGCTTGGTCAAGAATGACCACGGTACCAAATCCGCCACCATGACGGTCTGGAAGGATATCGCCGGCGCTATTCATGAGGAATTCCCAGAGGCCGCCCTGGTTTCCGAGTGGAACAACCCGGAGCAGGCTTTGGGCTGTGGCTTTGATATGGACTTTATGCTGGATTGGGGCGGCAACGGCTACAACCGGATCATGCGCTTCTATAAGCTGGATAAGAAGGGCAATATTCTCTCCGACAACAGCTATTTCAAGCTGGAGTCCGATGCTACTATGCAGGGTTTCTTGGATGACTACCTGCCTGCCTATGAAAAGGCCAAGGATCTGGGCATGCGCTGCCTGATCACCGGCAACCATGATACCAAGCGCTGCTCTTTTAATCTGACTGATACGGAGCGCCGCCTGGCCTTTGCCTTTATCTTCACTATGCCCGGCGCGCCCTTCTTGTACTATGGCGACGAGATCGGCATGGCTTACCGCTGGCTGCCCACCAAGGAGGGCGGTTACCATCGTACCGGCTCCCGTACGCCTATGCAGTGGGACAACGGCAAGAACCTGGGCTTCTCCGAGGGCAGGGCAGAGGATCTGTATCTGCCTGTGGATCCCAATCCCAATGGCGCAACGGTGGAGGATCAGGAAAAGGACCTGGATTCCATGCTTCATTTCATTCGCGGATTGATCTATTTGCGGCAGAATCACGAGGATCTGGGCAATTACAGCCCCTTCCAGGTGTATCACAATGAAAAGAATGACCGGCTCTTTGCCTATAAGCGCGGAAGCTACCTGCTGGCAGTGAACCCCGGCAAGGAAAGCGCTGAATTGAAGCTGGATGGCAAGTACCGCTGTTTGTATAACTTTGGCAACGCGGAACTGGGAGAGCAGACGCTGACGATGGACAGCCAGAGCTTCGCCGTTTTGAAGCCTGTGGAATAATTCGTAACATACCGGGCAAGCTAGTCTTGCTCGGTAAAAATTTTTTTGAGAAAATATAAAAAAGTGCTTGACATTTTTGGAAAAAGGCGTATAATATCCATGTTGTCCGCAAGACATAGAGGATTTGTGTAACGGTAGCACACCGGACTCTGACTCCGTTTGCGGGGGTTCGAATCCCTCATCCTCTGCCATTAGATTCACCCAGGATTCTCCGGAATCCTGGGGTTTCTTTTTCCATTCACCGCTTTTGAAGTTTGGATTCTTCCAAATATTCAAAGGCGGTTTTTTGTTTTCCCTTCGGTTTTCCCTTACGCGCTTACAGACTGGATAAAGGCTTCCATTCTGTTGGCGCCTTCGGTCTTCATTTGTTCGGTTACATGACCGTAAGTATCCAGGGTAAATGCAGCAGTCGCATGGCCTAGATTTTCCTGGACAGTCTTCACATCATCACCGGATCGGAGGGAAGCAACTGCGTAAGAGTGGCGAAGATCGTGGAAGCGGACGTTAGACATGCCCAGTTCGGTCACCACCAGTTTGAAGGCCCGGTAAGCTGCTTGGGGTGTGATCCGGTGGCCGGACTCATCCGTGAATACCAGACCGGACTCTTCGTAGAGATCCTCGTAATATTCCCGGTTGGCATCCTGTTTCGCTTTCTCTTTTTTCAGAAGCTCCACCACAAAAGGTGCAATGGTCAGATACCGCTCCTTGCCGTTCTTGGTGGGAACCAGTGCGTACTTGTCCCGGTTACCTCTCACAGACTTCCGCAAACTCTGAAGCTGCTTGTCCACCAGAATAGTTCCTGTTTCCAGATTCACACAGTCCCATTGCAGACCACAGACCTCACCTTCCCGGAGTCCGGTGAATAGGGTGGTGAGAATCAGGTTTTCGTATTTGTGACCTTTCAGCGCCTTGATCAGTTTCGTGATCTGCTCTTCGTTCAGCGGCTTGACTTTCTGTTTGGGTCTTCTTGGCAGCACACAGGGATCAGCGGGATTGTTTCGAATCAGACCGTTGAGCATTGCCTGCTGAAGAGCCTTGTGCAGGACTCCGTGGATGTTCTTGATGGTTTTGGGAGCAAGGGGCTTTCTGGTTTCATCGCCCTTCTGACGGGCATTGTAGAACTCCTGAATGTCCTGGGTAGTGAGGGATTCCAGTTTGATGGAACCCAGACAGGGCTTGATGTGATTCTTTATGGTGGCTTCGTAGGAACTGATGGTAGATGACTTCACTGCGCCTAAATATTCGGCTTGCCAGGTATCCATCCATTGTGCCACTGTAGTTTTGTTGGGTGCAATGTAGGTACCGGCATCCAAGGCAGCTGTTGCCTCTTTCGGCTTCTTAGCCACTTCGCCGTGTGTTTTTCCTGTGATAGATTTCTGAATCTGCTTACCTGTTCCGGGATCGTAGCCGGCGGTATATCTGGCTTCCCAGTAGGTGTAGTCCTTTCCGTTTTTGGTTACGGTTTTCTTTCGGATGGTGCCGCAGCCTGCGGCGCTTTTTTTGCTGCTTGGCATAATACATGCGCTCCTTTCTGAATGCCCCACAGCAGGTGCATTGTCATGATACCAGCTGCAAAACATTTCCACAAGGATAGGGGATTTTTGGGGAAAACTTTTATA
>JAZOAD010000024.1:0-8696 GCA_045595225.1 Faecousia sp. | reverse complement strand
GTGGAGCGGGATCTTCGGTCGTGTTCGCGTTCTTCCACGGGTTCATTCCTCCTATCTTTGGGGATTTTTCTCTATTGTATCACATTTTTCCCAGATTGCAATGTTTTTACATTCCAGAACAGGAAATCAAAGGAAAAATTGATACTTTCTTCACATTTGACAGTATTTTTTCAGCCGTTCGATGAATACTTTGGCCTGTTTCAGACTGTCCGCTCCGCTGTGAAGCTTCAGCCGAAGGGTGGGCAATTTGGCTGTGGCCACAAAATACAGCCGGTTTTTATAGTCGGGATCCGCGCAAATGGCCGTAATCGCCTCAAAATTCAGATTCGACAATGTGATCAGGATTTCCGATGCCTTCTGCCGAATATCCTGCACGCCGCAGCGTCTGGCTTCCGCGCGCAGCAGGGCGATGTCAATCAAATTCAGCACACCCTTGGGCGGTTCGCCGTAACGGTCGATGATCTCATCCAGCAAATCGTCGGCATCCTCCTGATTCCGGATGGCGGCCATACGGCGGTACAGGTCCATCCGTTCCTCGCCCCGGGCCACATAGTCCTGAGAAACATTGGCGGTCACATTCAGGTCGGCGGTGCATTCCGGTTCCTTCGGTTTTTCACCCCGTTCCTCCAGTACAGCCTCATCCAGCAGCTTCAGATACATATCGTAGCCCACGCTCATCATGTGGCCCGATTGTTCCGCGCCAAGCAAGTTGCCTGCGCCCCGGATCTCCAGGTCACGCATGGCGATCTTGAAGCCGGAGCCGAATTCCGCGAAATCCCGGATGGCGGAGAGTCGCTTTTCGGCGATTTCCGTCAGGGCTTTGTCAGGCTTGAAGGTAAAATACGCGTAGGCATGGCGGGTGGAACGCCCCACGCGGCCCCGGAGCTGATGGAGCTGAGAAAGACCGAAACGGTCCGCGTTTTCAATGATCAGCGTGTTTGCGTTGGGAATATCCAGGCCGGTCTCGATGATGGTAGTGCAAACCAGCACCTGAATTTCGCCGTCGGCCATGGCCTGCATCACATCGCCCAGCGCTTCTTCGCCCATTTTGCCGTGGGCCACCGCCACATTCAGCCCCGGAATGCGCCGCTTCAGGGCGCCGGCGCATTGGTCGATGGTTTCCACGCGGTTGTGCAGGTAGTAGACCTGACCGCCGCGCTCTACCTCCCGGCGGATGGCATCGTCAATAATGGCGTTGTTATGCTCGATAACAAAGGTCTGTACCGGGTAGCGGTCTGACGGCGGTTCCTCAATGGTGGACATATCCCGAATGCCGGAGAGCGCCATATTCAGCGTCCGGGGGATGGGTGTCGCGGACAGGGTCAGTACATCTACGCCCTGTGAGATCTCCTTCAAACGCTCCTTGTGGCTGACGCCAAAGCGCTGCTCCTCGTCCACGATCAGCAGCCCCAGATCCTTGAATTGCACGCTCTTTTGCAGCAGCTTATGGGTGCCGATCACCAGATCCACAGTGCCGGACCGCAAATTTTGCAGGGTTCTTGTCTGTTCTGCTGCCGTGCGGAAGCGGCTGAGCACATCGATGTTCACAGGGAAACCCCGGAATCGGCTTACGGCGGTCTGGTAATGCTGCTGCGCCAGCACCGTGGTTGGCACTAAAATCGCCACCTGCTTGCTGTCCATGACGGCCTTCATCACCGCACGCAGCGCCACTTCAGTTTTACCAAAGCCTACGTCGCCGCAAAGCAGCCGATCCATGGGCGTGGGGGATTCCATGTCGCCCTTGATCTCTGCGATACAGCGCAGCTGATCGTCGGTTTCGGGGTAGGGGAAATTATCTTCAAATTCCTGCTGCCAGGGAGAGTCGGCGGCAAAGGCAAAGCCTTCCTGACGTTTCCGGGCGGCGTAGAGCTTGATCAGCTCGCCAGCCATATCCTTAGCGGCCTTCCGAGCCTTGGTTTTGGTCTTTTGCCAGGCATCGGAGCCGATCTTGCTGAGTTTTACATTGGTATCTTCGCCGCCGCCACCGATATATTTGCTGACCATATCCAGTTGCGTGGCAGGTACAAATAATGTGTCGGTGCCCTGGTAAGCGATTTTGACATAGTCTTTGACCGCACCATCTACCTTGATCTGTTCCATGGCGATAAATCGGCCTATGCCATAATTTTCATGGACCACCAGATCGCCTGGGGACAAGTCGGTAAAGGAATTGAGCTTCTGCCGATTGGTGGCGGATTTTTTCGCTTTTTTTCTGGGCTCGGTTTTGGCGATCAGCTGGCCTTCGGTCAGCACCGCCAGCTTGCAGGCCGGATACTCCATGCCAAAGGGCAGCGTACCCTCTGCCAGCAGGATCTGCCCTTCTCCGGGCAGTTTGGTCAAAGGAATGCACAGAAAACCGGACAGATTCTTTTCCCGCAGAGTTTCCTGCAGCAGCTCTGCCCGGCGTCTGGTGCCGCAGAGCACCAGGGTCCGGAACTCCATTTTTTGATAATGGGCCAAGTCGGATGCCGCGGTGTCCAGGTTGCCGCCATAGCTGGGGAGCTGTTTGGCGGTCATGGGAAGCAAAGCTTTGGGGCGGTTTTCCTCCGGATAAGAGCTGCCGCCGAAAGCATCCATATACACCAGGGTCCGGCCTTCCAGTTGCTGACAGAAATCCTCCCATTGGCACACATAGTCACATAATTCGCCGGCCACCATGCCCCCTTGCAGCAGACTGTCCAACTGCAGACCCATTTCGTCGCTGCGGTTCCGGGCGGCTCGGTGCAGATTGCCCTGGTCGCAAAGGATCACCAGCGCATGGGCGGGAATATAGTCCATAGCCGTGGCCATTTCCGGATAAACCAGGGCCATATATCGGTCGGAGGCCGAATTGGAGAGGCCGTTTTCGTATTTTTTCAGATCTTTTTCCAGAGTGCGGATCAAGTCTTCGTTGGGGTTTTTTCTGCGTCGTTGACGGGCGATCAAATTGTTTAGATCAGCACAAAGTCCCGATAATCCCTCTGAGTGAAGCCGGGGTTGGGTTTCGCCCACAGGTAATACAACTAGACTTTCCAGATTTTCGGTTCGACGCTGGGTATCCGGCTCAAAATAGCCCATGGTATCCAACTCGTCACCAAAAAATTCCACACGGACAGGTCGGTCGGCGGCAGGGGAGAAAATATCTAAAATGCCACCGCGAACGGCAAACTGGCCGGGGCCTTCCACCATGGCGGTGCGGCTGTAACCGGCGTGGGTCAGCCGGGAGAGCAAATCATCCAGCGCGTATTCCGTTCCGACTTCCAAAGAAAAGCTGGCGCTGTGGAGCGTATTTTTGGGCATGGTCCGCAGGCTCAGCGACTCCCAGGTGAAGATCTGCATTCCGACGCGACCGATGGAAAGATCGTATAATTGCCGCAGCCGCTTTTGCTCCCAGGCGCGGCTGACAACGGCGCTGTCATACAGCGTCAGTTCCCGGCTGGGTAAAACGGGAGCAGTTTCTCCCAGGAAGGATCGCAGTTCCGTCTGCATACGTTTTGCCGCAATATCATCCTGACAAATGACTACCAGAGGCCGGGAAGTGTGGCGACGCAATCCGGCGATCAAATGGCTGCGGTTGATCTGGCCGATACCGGTAACAGCGGCGCTGCGCTCCCGGGAAATGCTTTCCAAAAGCGCGGTGTATTCCGGCATGGTTTTCAGTAAGGATATAAGCTGGTCCATGAGATCCCTCCTAAGACGGTTGGTAAGATAAATTGTTGTTTACGGCATTAGCGGCGCAGCTGCCTTGCCTCCCTCGTTTTGAGGGAGGTGTCAGCCCAAAGGGCTGACGGAGGGAGTTTTGTACCGACATTCAGACACTCCCCCAGACAAAAATCGGCTCCGACGCGCGGATTTTTCCCAGCCCCCACAAAACGAGGGGGCCAAGGGTGCGGCGAATCATCGCAGTGTAAACAACAATTTATATTACCAACAATTTAACAGAACGTAACAACGCGGAAAGGGGGAAAATACCCCCTCTCCGTGGTTATTTGACTTTTTATTTGCTGCCGTTAAAGCGGTTAGCCGCTTCCGGTACACCGCGATCAATAATGGCAAGAGCAGCGTCGCCGGCCCGCTCCAGCGCGGGTGCCAGAGCCTTTTCTTCCTGGGCGGTGAAACTGCTGAGTACCCAATCGGCCAGATCGTAATCCGGATGGGGCTTGGCGCCTACACCGATCTTTACCCGGGGAAAATCCTGACTGCCAACTTCCTGGATAATGGACTTGATGCCGTTATGCCCACCGGCGCTGCCGTCCGCCCGGACGCGAAGCCGACCCGGTTCCAGTGAAATATCGTCAAACATAACGATGATCCGCTGGGGTGGCACATGGAAAAAGGCGGAAAGCTGCAGCACGCTGCGACCGGAAAGATTCATATAGGTCTGTGGCTTCAGCAGATATAGCTTCATGCCATTGTAATTTGTCTGGCAGTAGAGGCCCTGGAACTTTAATTTGTCCACTTTACAACCCAGCTTGCCAGCCAAAATATCCAGCGCGCGGAAACCGGCGTTGTGACGGCTTTTTTCATATTCCCGGCCGGGATTGCCCAATCCTACGATCAGCCAGCTTTCCTGCTTTTTTCCAAACATCATTTAGAACAGGTCAGCAATGGAGGTGCCGCCGTGGATATGTTCAATGGCGCGGGCGAAGATGGGGGCCACATCCAGGAACTTGATCTTGCCGCTGGGCGTGTTACCCACCTGGGGAATGGTGTTCAGGAACAGCATTTCCTTAATGACGCTGGCCTCGATCCGGTCATAAGCAGGGCCGGAGAGAACGCCATGAGTAGCGCAAGCGTAAACTTCCTTGGCGCCGCCTACATCCACCAGAGCTTTGGCAGCGTTGCACAGGGAACCGGCGGTATCCACCATGTCATCGTAAAGAATGCAGGTCTTGCCTTCCACATCGCCGATGACATTCATGACTTCGCACTCGTTGGCCTTCTGGCGGCGCTTATCCACGATGGCCAGACCCATGTGTACCTTCTGGGCGAAGTTACGGGCGCGGGCCACGGAGCCAACGTCGGGAGAAACCACAACGAACTCGTCATGATTGAACTGGTCTTCGGGGAACTTCTTCAGGTAATAGTCAACAAAAGAGGGCGCGCCCAGCAGATGGTCCAGAGGCAAATCGAAGAAACCCTGGATCTGGGCAGCGTGCAGATCCATGGTCAGGACGCGCTGCGCGCCGGCGGCGGTGATCATATTGGCCACCAGCTTTGCGGAGATGGGGTCGCGGCTCTTGGCCTTGCGATCCTGACGGGCATAGCCGAAGTAGGGGATGACAGCGGTGACGCGACCGGCGGATGCGCGGCGGCATGCGTCGATCATAACCAACAGCTCCATCAAATTGTCGTTAACGGGCTTGCAGGTGGACTGGATCAGGAAAACGTCAGCGCCACGGACGGTTTCTTCCAGAGAAACGGAAGCTTCGCCGTCAGCAAAGGTCTTGACAGTGGCCTTGCCCATGGGCAACCACAGCTCGTTGCAAACGGTCTGTGCGAATTCGCGATTGGAGTTGCCGCAGAAGATCTTGATGTTGTCATAAGCGTGCATCGTTACATACCTCACTCATTTTTCTATTTTTGTTCGGCTGGTGCCGAATTACCGCATTCTCATTATAACACTTTGCCATAAAAAAGCAACACCCCAGAAGAAAAATTCAAGGAAAAAACCTTTATTTTCCTGCGATGACCTTTGCAGCTGTGAAACGAAATTTTGTTTGAATTTCCTCTTGTATAGTGGTGGGAAAAGTGGTATAATATTGGGCAACAGAAAGCAAAAAACGGATTTTTTGACTATCTATGAGGAAATGTTTATGAACGATCAGATCATTATCCGCGGCGCGAGAGAAAACAATTTAAAAAATGTGGACCTGATTATCCCCAGAGATAAACTGGTGGTGTTTACCGGTCTGTCCGGTTCGGGCAAATCCAGCCTGGCGTTTGACACGATTTTTGCCGAGGGTCAGCGTCGCTATGTGGAAAGCCTTAGCAGCTATGCCCGTCAATTTTTAGGTCAAATGGATAAGCCGGATGTGGATTCCATTGACGGTCTCTCTCCAGCCATTTCCATCGACCAAAAGACTACCTCCAAAAATCCCCGCTCCACCGTGGGTACCGTTACGGAAATTTATGATTATCTGCGCCTTTTGTGGGCCCGGGTGGGCATTCCCCATTGTCCCAAGTGCGGCAGGGAGATCAGCCGCCAGACCATTGACCAAATCGTGGATCGGGTGGAGGCATTGGGCGAAGGCACCCGTTTTATCGTGCTGTCGCCGGTGATTCGAGGCAAAAAGGGCGAGCATCAAAAGGTTTTTGAGGATGCCCGGAAGCAGGGCTTTGCCCGTGTCCGGGTGGATGGTATTTTATACGATCTGACGGAGGAAATTTCCCCGGAAAAGAATAAAAAGCACGACATTGATCTGGTGGTGGACCGCCTGGTGCTGAAAGAGGGTCTGCGGCGACGACTGACGGACTCCATTGAAACCGCTTGCGCCCATTCCGGTGGCTTGGTAACCATCCAGCTGCCGGACAGCAAGACGGAACTGAGTTTCTCGCAGAATTACGCTTGCGAGGATTGCGGCATTAGCCTGACGGAATTGGAACCGCGGATGTTCTCGTTCAATAATCCCAGCGGCGCCTGCCCCGGCTGTACCGGCCTGGGTTTCCAGCTGGTGGCGGATGCGGATCTGGTGATCCCGGACAAAGAGAAGTCTATCTTTGACGGCGCGATCCAGGCCAGCGGCTGGCAGAGCGCCCGCACAGACAGCATTTTTCGAATGTATTTTGAGGCGCTGGCGCAGAAATATCATTTCTCCCTGACGGCCCCTGTCCGCACCTTGTCTAAGGAGGCCATGGACATTATTCTCTATGGCACCAAGGGCGAAAAGCTGCGGATGACCTATAACCGGGGAAACGGCATGGGCGTGCTGGAGCAGCCCTTTGAGGGAATTTTGAATAATATTTCCCGGCGCTATCGGGAGACGCAATCCGACGCTGCACGTAAGGAGCTGGAGGAGTGCATGTCCTCGGCGCCCTGTCCCCATTGCGGCGGCGACCGGCTTTCGGAAATTGCCCGGGCGGTGACCGTCGGCGGCATCGGCATTATGGATTTTTGCCGTATGAGCATCCGCCAGGCCCTTTCTTTTGTGAATGAACTGCATCTGGAGGGCAATATGGCCCTGATCGCAGAGCAAATTTTACGGGAAATTCGTTCCCGCCTTCAATTTTTGGAGGATGTGGGGCTTAGCTATCTGACACTTTCCCGGGCCGCGGGTACGCTGTCCGGCGGCGAGAGCCAGCGTATTCGATTGGCTACCCAAATCGGCTCTTCGCTGATGGGGGTGCTGTATATTTTGGACGAGCCGTCTATCGGCCTGCACCAGCGGGATAATGACAAATTGCTGGCTACTTTGAAACATTTGCGGGATCTGGGCAATACCTTGATCGTTGTGGAGCATGACGAGGATACCATGCGGGCGGCGGACTTCATTGTGGATGTGGGCCCCGGCGCCGGCAGCCATGGCGGTCAGATCGTTGCTGCCGGCAGTCTGGAGGATATTCTCCGCTGCGAAGAATCTGTTACCGGCCAGTATTTGTCCGGCGTAAAGAAAATTCCTGTTCCCGGCCGCCGCAGAGCCGGCAATGGGGAAATGCTTTCCATCCGTGGCGCGGCAGAAAATAATTTGAAGCAGGTGGATGTGAATATTCCTTTGGGCACTCTCACCTGCGTCACCGGCGTCAGCGGTTCCGGCAAATCCAGCCTTGTGGGCGAGGTGCTGAATAAGACCCTGCTGGCCAAGCTGAATCATGCCCGTACCCGTCCGGGCGCCTGCCGCTGCATTGAGGGCGTGCAGTATTTGGATAAGGTCATTGACATTGATCAAAGTCCCATCGGCCGCACCCCCCGCTCCAATCCTGCCACATACACCGGCCTGTTTAACGATATTCGTGATTTGTTTGCCTCCACAGCCGATGCCAAAATGCGAGGTTACGGCCCGGGCCGTTTCTCCTTCAATGTCAAGGGTGGCCGCTGCGAAGCCTGCGCGGGCGATGGCCTGGTGAAGATCGAGATGCATTTTTTGGCGGATGTGTATGTGCCCTGCAGCGTCTGCCGTGGCGCCCGGTATAACCGGGAAACCCTGGAAGTGCAGTATAAAGGCAAAAACATTTCCCAGGTATTGGATATGACAGCGGAAGAAGCCATGGGTTTCTTTGAAAATTTGCCGAAAATCCACAGAAAAGTGCAAACCCTGGTGGAAGTTGGCCTGGGCTATGTAAAGCTGGGCCAATCCAGCACCACGCTCTCCGGCGGCGAAGCCCAGCGTGTGAAACTGGCTACGGAGCTGGCCCGGGTTTCCACAGGCCGCACCATTTATGTGTTGGACGAGCCCACCACCGGCCTTCACGCCGCGGATGTGCATAAGCTGATCGAAGTGCTGCAGCAGCTGGTGGATGCTGGCAATACGGTGCTGGTGATCGAGCATAATCTGGATGTGATCAAAACAGCCGACCATATCATTGACCTTGGCCCTGAGGGTGGTGACGGCGGCGGCTATGTGGTAGCTACCGGCACCCCGGAAGCGGTGGCGGCAAATGAAGCCAGTATCACGGGTCAGTATTTGAAGCAATATCTATAAGCAAAAGAGCGCCGCAGTCGCGGCGCTCCCGGATAAATTATTTGTACAAATCCGCGGGCAGCACATCGGAAAGCTCCA
>JAZOAD010000023.1:0-8567 GCA_045595225.1 Faecousia sp. | reverse complement strand
GTTGTTTATAACCCTCCCCTTTGGGGAGGGGGGACCGCTTGCGGTGGGTGAGGTTATATGAATAGCGGTACATTTTGTCCCCTCATCCGTCAAAAATCAAAGATTTTTGCCACCTTCCCCCCAAGGGGAAGGTTCGCGCCTCCGGCGCTAAACAACAATTTACCGTTCCAAGGAGGAACGATTATGACTTATCACGCGGGAAACTGTGATGTTGCCGTCATTGGCGCGGGGCATGCCGGCATAGAGGCTGCTCTGGCTGCCGCAAGACTTGGCTGTCACACCATCCTTTTTACCATCAATCTGGACGCGGTGGGCAATATGCCCTGCAATCCCGCCATCGGCGGCACCGGTAAGGGCCATTTGGTCCGGGAGATCGATGCTTTGGGCGGCGAAATGGGCGTGGCCGCGGACAAGGCCTGCATCCAGTATCGGATGCTGAACCGGGGCAAGGGCCCGGCGGTTCATTCTCTGCGGGCCCAGGCAGATCGCCGCCACTACCAGGCGGTGATGAAGCACACCCTGGAAATGCAGGAAAATCTGGAGCTGAAACAGGCGCAAATCGTGGAAATTTCCGTGGAAAACGGCTGCGTCACCGGCGTGAAGACCCAACTAGGGGCGATTTACGGGGCAAAAGCGGTGATCATCGCCACCGGCACCTATCTGGACAGCACGATCATTACAGGAGAAGCCGTCATCGAATCCGGCCCGGACGGTATGCATCCGAGTAAGGGCCTGGCGGATCATCTGCGGGCTTTGGGGCTTCCCCTGCGCCGGTTCAAGACCGGCACGCCGCCAAGAGTCAACCGCCGCAGTATTGATTTTTCCCAAATGGAGCTGCAGCCCGGCGATGAGAGCCCGGAGCCCTTTTCCTTCCGCACAGAGGAAAAAATTGAAAATTCCGCCGTGTGCTACCTGACCTATACCAATGAAAAGACCCATGCCATCATCCGGGAGAATTTGCACCGCAGCCCCATGTATGACGGCACTATTTCCGGCGTAGGCCCCCGTTACTGCCCCAGCATTGAAACGAAAATCGTTCGTTTCGCCGATAAACAGCGGCATCAGCTCTTTATTGAGCCCTGCGGCCTGGATACGGAGGAAATGTACATCCAGGGCTTCTCCTCCAGCTTGCCGGAGGATGTGCAGCTTGCCATGATGCGCACCGTGCCGGGCCTGGAAAAGGCGGAAATGATGCGGCCGGGCTACGCTATTGAGTATGAATGCGTGGATCCCACCGCGCTGCTGCCCACCATGGAAACGAAAACCGTCAAAAATCTCTACGGCGCGGGCCAGTTTAACGGCACTTCCGGCTATGAGGAGGCCGCCGCCCAGGGCTTGATCGCCGGTATCAACGCCGCTTTGCGGCTGCAGGGCAAGGAACCCTTGATTTTGACACGGGATACCAGTTATATTGGTACTCTCATCGATGACCTGGTGACCAAGGGAACGGAAGAGCCCTACCGCATCATGACAAGCCGCTCGGAGTACCGGCTGCTGCACCGGCAGGACAACGCGGATCAGCGCCTGTGCCACATCGGCGCCGCGGTCGGCTTGGTTCCGCGGGAAAGATTGGAAGCGGTGGAGGAAAAATATGAAGCCGTACGCCGGGAAATGACCCGTTTGGAGGGCTGTGGCGTTCCGGCTTCGGAAGCCTTGAACGAAATGCTGGCTGCCCGGGATTCCGCTCCGGTGCAAAATTCCGCAAGATTGGCGGATCTGTTGCGGCGGCCCAATGTTTCCTATGGGGATATTGCGCCCTTTGATCCGGACCGGCCTTCTTTGCCGGAAAGTGTGACCACCGAGGTGGAAATCCAGATCAAGTACGCCGGTTATTTGGCCCGGCAATGGAAACAGGTGGAGGAGTTTAAGAAGGAAGAATCCAGGCTGCTGCCTGCGGACATGGATTACGGCGCCATCAGCGGTCTGCGGCTTGAAGCCCAGGAGAAGCTCAGCGCGGTGCGGCCTATGTCCATTGGCCAGGCCGGACGGATCTCCGGCGTGTCCCCAGCGGACATCGCCGTGCTGCTGATCTGGCTGGAGCAGAATAAGTGAGAGAAATTGTTGTTTACACTGCGATGATTCGCCGCGCCCTTGGCCCCCTCGTTTTGAGGGGGCTGGCAAAAATCGGCGCCTCGGGGTCGATTTTTGACTGGGGGAGCTTCTGAATGTCGGCACAAAACTCCCTCCGTCAGCCCTTTGGGCTGACACCTCCCTCAAAACGAGGGAGGCAAGGCGGCTGCGCCGCTAATGCCGTAAACAGCAATTTACCGCACCAAAGGTGGAGCAGGCGCATAGAATAGTCGGAGGCGATTTTATGATCGTTACGACAGACACCCCCATCACCGCCGCTAAAAATGACGCCATGATCCTGGGCTTGGCGGAAAAATATCCCTTTATTCGCACGGAAGTTTTGACAAATTCCGCCTTTGGCCGCCCTGTTCGCGCGTTGGCGCTGGGAAACGGCCCCCGGAAAGTGCTCTACACCGCGTCCCACCATGCCAATGAGTGGATCACCAGCTACATTTTGCTGCGCTTCGCCGAGGAACTGGCGGAGGCCATTTCCCGGGAAGGCAGTGTTTTTGGCGTGCCGGCGAAAACCATCGCGGCGGCCGCCACCATTTACATGGTACCCATGGTGAACCCGGACGGGGTGGACCTGGTGGTGGGCGCCATCGTTCCCGGCTCGGTGGAATACGAAATTGCCCGTCAATTGAGCGAAAATTACCCCTCTATTCCCTTCCCGGCTGGCTGGAAAGCCAATTTGCTGGGGGTGGATTTGAATTTGCAGTACCCGGCAGGGTGGCTGCAGGCAAGAGAGATCAAATTTTCCCAGGGGTATACCAGACCGGGCCCTAGAGATTTTGTGGGCCGCGCGCCGCTGAATCAGCTGGAAAGCCGGGCATTGGCCGGTTATACGGAAGTCATTGACCCGGCGCTGGTCATCGCCTGGCATACCCAGGGAGAGGTGATCTACTGGAAATTCCGGGATCTTTTCGTGCCCGGCGCCCGGGAATTGGGAGAAGAATTCGCCCGCCTCAGCGGCTATGCCCTGGAAGATACCCCCTATGAATCGGCTTGGGCCGGGTACAAGGATTGGTTCATCCAAAATTTCCGCCGTCCGGGCTATACGGTGGAGGCTGGGTTGGGAGAAAATCCTCTGCCCCTTTCCCAATTCGACGATATGTACCGGAAAAATTTGGGCATTTTGGTCACGGGCGCCTTAGGTTTGCCACAAAATCGCTGATTTTTCTGAAAAAACCGGAAATTTCCTATTGACTATATAAACAATAGCTTATAAAATTAAACAAAAGCTTATCAACAAGGGGGGAGACCCATGACCCAAAGGGAACGGCAGATCCTGCAGCTGATCGAGAAAAATCCCATGATCTCCCAGCAGGAGATCGCGGAAACGCTGGGCATTACCCGCTCCAGCGTGGCGGTCCATATTTCCAATCTGATCCAAAAAGGCACCATCGCCGGACGGGGCTATGTGCTGCGAAGTAACAGCTTTGTGACGGTGGTGGGCGGCGTCAATGTGGATATTGGCGGCCGGTCCTTCGCGCCGCTGGTGAATTCGGATTCCAATCCGGGGGAGGTTCGCATCAGCGTCGGCGGCGTGGGCCGGAATATCGCCCACAACATGGCCCTTATGGGGCTGAATGTGCGGCTGCTGACCGCCTGCGGCACCGATTTGAACGGGCAGCGGGTGGAGGCTTCCTGCTCCGAGGCGGGCATTGACCTGAGCGGCGCCCTGCGGCTTTCTGACATGGCCACTTCCACTTATTTGTATCTGACCGATCCGGACGGAGAAATGGCTCTGGCGGTGTCGGATATGGCGATTTGCGAAAAAATCACGCCTGCCTATTTGGCGGCCAATCTTTCCCAATTGCAAAACGCTCAGGTAGTGGTGGCGGATACCAATATTCCGGCGGAATCCCTGCAATATCTGGCGGAAAACTGCGCCGCGCCCCTGTTTGTGGACCCGGTTTCCACCGTGAAGGCGGAAAAATTGCGGCCAATTCTTTCCAAAATTCACACCTTGAAGCCCAATCGCCTGGAGGCGGAGCTGCTGTCCGGCGTCAAGATAGAAACCAAAGAGGATTTGGTGAAAGCGGCGGAAAGGCTGCTGGAAATGGGCGTTCATCGGCTGTTTATCAGCCTGGGCGCCGACGGCGTATTTGCCGCCATGGGCAAGGAAAGGCTTTGGATCCCCAATATCCCCGGCAAAATGGTCAATACCACCGGCTGCGGCGATGCTTTTATGGCAGCCCTGGTGTGGGCCTATATGGAGGGCAGCGATCTGCGTCAGACGGCCCTGGCCGGTCTTGCCGCCGGCTCCATCGCCATGGAGTCCGCGGAAACCATCAATCTGCTGATGTCGGCGGAAGAAATCAAACAGAGAATGAAATAAAATTTTACATAAAGGAAAGTGACGATTATGCAGCTGAACAAGTATCTTGACATTCATCCCGAAGTAGCCGCCGCCCTGGCAGAGGGCAAGCCCGTTGTGGCGCTGGAGTCCACCATTATTTCCCATGGCATGCCCTATCCCCAGAATGTGGAAACCGCCCTGGCGGTAGAAAAGATCATCCGTGATAACGGCGCTGTGCCTGCCACCATCGCTATCATTGGCGGTCGGCTGAAGGCCGGTCTGTCTACGGAGGAGATCGAGTATTTCGGCAAGAAGGGCCTGGCCATCCATAAGGCTTCCCGCCGTGACCTGGCTGTGCTCTGCGCCCGGGGCGAGGACGGCGCCACCACCGTTACCACCACCATGATCATTGCGCACATGGCTGGTATTCCCATTTTTGCCACCGGCGGCATCGGCGGCGTGCATCGTGGCGCGGAAACCACCATGGATATCTCCGCTGACCTGGAAGAGCTGGGCCAGACCCCCGTTATGGTTGTCTGCGCCGGCGCAAAGTCCATTCTGGACCTGGGCCTGACTTTGGAATATCTGGAAACCAAGGGCGTGCCGGTCATCGGCTTCGGCACCGAGGAACTGCCTGCCTTCTACACCCGTCAGTCCGGCTTCGGCGTGGATTATCGCATCGATACCCCCGAGGAACTGGCCGCTGCCTTCCAGGCAGGCCGGGAAATGGGCATGAAGAGCGGTATGCTGGTAGCAAATCCCATTCCTGAGGAATTCGCTATGCCTAAGGAAGTCATCGACAAGGCCATCGACCAGGCCATTGGCGAGTGCGAGGAAAAGGGCATCAAGGGCAAGGAAACCACGCCCTTCCTGCTGGCCCGGGTGGCAGAGCTGACCGGCGGCGATTCCCTGGCCTCCAATATTCAGCTGGTATTTAATAATGCCAAGGTGGCGGCGCGAACCGCTGTGGCCCTGGCAAAGCTGTAAGAGAGAAAGGACGCACCCGGTGCGTCCTTTCTGCGCTAAATGTAAGTTTATCGGGGAGTTTGATGGTTGCGCTGGCGCGGCAGCGCCCTAGCTTCCCTCGGCATCTTCTCCCCGGGAGAAGGTAGGGCGGCCTGCGGCCGCAACAGCCCGATAAACGAAAATTTGCAATCCTATACATTATAATATATATACAATTACAAATTGTCATAAGGAGTGGTTTCCGTTGACGGGTGATCCATTCGGTACCAATGTGTTTTCACAAAAGGTAATGCAGCGGTATCTGCCCCAGGACAGCATCCGCCGGGTGCTGGAGCCGGGACAGCCGCTGTCCATGGAGATCGCTGACGCGGTGGCTGACGCCATGAAGCAATGGGCCATGGCGCGCGGCGCCACCCACTACTGCCATTGGTTTCAGCCGCTGACCGGCAATACGGCGGAAAAGCACGACAGTTTTCTATCCGGCCTCCGGGACGGTGAGGCCATTTACCGCCTCACCGGAAAGCAGCTGCTGATGGGCGAGTCGGATGCCTCCAGCTTTCCCACCGGCGGCCTTCGGGGCACAGCCTATGCCCGGGGCTGTACGGCCTGGGACCGGGCCTCGCCGGCATTTCTCAAGGAGGAGCCCGCCGGAACGATTTTGTGCATTCCCACCCTGTTTCTCTCCCACACCGGCCAGGCGCTGGATACCAAAACGCCGCTTTTGCGGTCTATGCAGGCGCTGGACACCCAGGCCCGGCGGCTTTTGGCGCTGTTTGGCCAGGATCTGGGGCAAATCATTCCCTTTGTGGGGGTGGAGCAGGAGTATTTTTTGGTGGATCGGGCCAAGTATTTGCAGCGCCGGGATCTGATCTACTGCGGCCGCACCCTGTTCGGCGCTCCGGCGCCCAAGGGCCAGGAGCTGGATGACCAGTATTTTGGCACCATCCGGGCCCGACAGGGGGCATTCATGGCGGAATTGAACCGCCGGCTGTGGCGCTTGGGCGTTCCGGCGGTGACCCAGCACAACGAAGTAGCCCCTGCCCAGCATGAGCTGGCCTGCGTGTACACCCGGGCCAACATGGCGGTGGATCAAAATCAACTGGTGATGGAAACCATGAAGCAGCTGGCCAGCCGCCACGGCCTGGTGTGCCTGCTCCATGAGAAGCCTTTTGCCGGGGTCAATGGCTCCGGCAAGCACAATAATTGGTCCATTGGCAGCGAAAATGGGGAAAATCTTTTGGACCCCGGCCCGGATCCCAGGGGAAATCTGCGGTTTCAGCTGATTTTGGCCTGTATTTTGCAGGCGGTGGATCGGCACGCCGATCTTTTGCGGCTGTCCGCCGGGTGTCCCGGTAATGACCTGCGCCTGGGCGGCCAGGAAGCGCCGCCGGCCATCATTTCCGTCTATCTGGGAGACCGGCTGGAGGCGCTGGTGGAGGCTATTTTGGCGGGCGAACCCATGAAGCCGCTGAATTTCGACGATTCAGACCGAAACCGCACCTCGCCCTTTGCCTTTACGGGCAATAAATTTGAGTTTCGGATGGTGGGCGCGTCGGACTCTGTGGCCCAGGCCAATACTATATTAAATAGTATTGTAGCCCAATCCTTCCGCGAAGCGGCGGACGCTTTGGAAAATGCCCGGGATTTTCCTGCCTGCTGCGACGAATATATCCGGGATCTGCTGACCCGGCACCGGCGCATCCGCTTTCGGGGCGACGGCTACAGCCGCCAATGGCAGGAGGAGGCCGCCCGCCGGGGCTTGCCCATTTTGCCGGGGATGGTGGACGCGGTGGAAGCGCTGACGGCGGAAAAGAGCGTTGCGCTGTTTGAAAGCCTTGGGGTCTACAGCCGGGCGGAGCTGGAGAGCCGGGCAGAGATCCTGTACGAAACCTACGCCAAGCGCCTGCGCATCGAGGCCAATACCATGCTCCATATGGCTTCCAAGCATTTTATCCCGGTGGCCATCCGTTTTCTCCGGGAATTGGCGGAAACCAGGGACTTGCTGGACGCGCCGCCGACGCTGACCGATCTTTTGGAAAAAACCGGGGCGATTTTGGAGAATATTTCCCAATCCCGCCAGGCGCTGGCGGAAATCTTGGCGAAAGCGGACCAAATTACGGACCAAAGGGCTGTGGCAAATGTTTTTTACAGGCAGGCGGTGCCGCGGATGCTGCGGCTTCGGGAAGCGGTGGATGGGCTGGAAATGCTGGTCAGCAAGGACCTTTGGCCCATGCCTACCTACGGCGATCTGCTGTTTGAAGTATAAATGAAAACTTGAAAAGAGAATGAGCTATGGACTACAAAAAATGCCAATTATGTCCGAGAATGTGCGGCGCGGACCGGACCGCCGGGGCATTTGGTTACTGTCGCTGCCCCGCTACTGCCCTGGTGGCCAAAACCATGCTCCACAAATGGGAAGAGCCGGCCCTGGCAGGACAGGGCGGCAGCGGCGCCATTTTCTTCGGCGGCTGCACCCTGGGCTGCAAATACTGCCAGAACGCCGCCATTTCCGGCGGCCCCACGGGAAAAGCGGTGGATTCTGCCGGGCTTCGGGCCATGATGGAGGATCTAATCGTCCAGGGCGCGGAAAATATCGACCTGGTGACCCCCACCCACTTCCTTCCCACCGTCCTGCCTGCGCTGGAAGAAAAATTGCCGGTGCCGGTGGTGTATAACTGCGGCGGCTACGAGCGGGTGGAAACCCTTCGGGCCCTGGCCGGAAAGGTGGATATTTATCTGCCGGACCTGAAATATGCCGACCCTGCCCTTGCCGCCTCCCTTTCCGCCGCGGCGGACTATTTTCCGGTGGCAACGGCGGCTATCCGGGAGATGGTTTCCCAGGTGGGGCCGCCCCAATGGGAAGGGGAAAGACTGAAAAAAGGCGTGATCATCCGCCATCTGATCCTGCCTGGACATGTGGAGAATTCCCTGAAGGTGCTGGACTGGATCGGCGAGACCTTTGCGCCGGGCCAGGTACTGGTGAGCCTCATGCGCCAGTACACCCCCATGCCGGGCATGGTTGCCCCCTTTGACCGGCCCATCACGCAGCAGGAATACGAAGCGGTGCTCAGCTGGATGTACCTGAATGATCTGCAGGGCTTTACCCAGGAGGCAGAGTCTATCGGTGCTTCCTTCATTCCCGATTTTCGCAAAAAATAAATATTCCGTAAACAATTGACCCAGGCAGTTGAAATCCTGCCGATTTGCAATATAATAAGAGTAACCTTAA
>JAZOAD010000022.1:0-20353 GCA_045595225.1 Faecousia sp. | reverse complement strand
CGTTGATCATGACTCGGAACAGCCATAACTGCTCCTGTTCCGTAATTTGCAAGAACAAAATCACCGATAAATACAGGAACTTCTTTGCCATTGACAGGGTTTATCGCATAAACGCCTTTAAGCGGACAACCTGTCTTGGTTTTATTAAGCTCGGTTCTGTCCATATCGCTTTTTTTGAGAGTTTCGGCGATATATGCTTTAACCTCATCTTTGTTCTCAACGCGATCCATCAAACCCTGTACGATTTTTCCGTCAGGAGCCAAAACCATGAAGGTAATGCCGTAGATTGTCTCGATACAGGTGGTGTAGATCGAGAATTCACCGCCACCGACCAACTTGAAATCCACCTCAACACCAGTGGACTTACCGATCCAGTTTCGCTGGATTTCCTTAGTGGATTCTGGCCAGTCGATCTCATCCAAACCTTCCAGCAATTTCTCAGCAAAAGCAGGCTGGTCAATGACCCACTGCATCATCATCTTCTTGACTACTGGGTAACCACCGCGCTCAGACTTACCGTCGATCACTTCGTCATTAGCAAGTACAGTGCCCAGTGCTTCGCACCAGTTAACAGGCATTTCGATCCGCTTGGCGTAGCCCGCCTCCCACAGCTTCTTGAATATCCACTGGGTCCACTTATAGAACTCAGGGTCGGAAGTAGCGGTCAGCTTGCTCCAGTCATAGTCAAAGCCCAGCTCCTTCAGCTGCTTGGAGAAGGTGGCGATATTTTTCTGGGTAAAGCCGTTGGGATGGTTACCGGTATCCACGGCGTACTGCTCTGCGGGCAGGCCGAAGGAGTCATAGCCCATGGGATGCAACACATTATAGCCCTGCATACGCTTCATGCGGGACATAATATCGGTGGCAGTATAACCCTCGGGGTGGCCAGCATGGAGGCCGACGCCGGAGGGATAAGGGAACATATCCAGAACATAGTACTTGGGCTTAGAGAAATCCCACACATCGGTGTGGAAGGTCTTATTCTCTTCCCAGTATGCTTGCCATTTCTTCTCAATGGCGGAGTATTCGTAGTTAGGCATTTTTCTCACCTCAAATAGAATTATAAATTACAAATGAACTGTCACTCACAATTTATAATTTGTAATTGTGAATTTGTAATTAGTTAGGCAGCAGGATATTGCTCAGATCCACAACTTCAGCATCAGCCCACAGCCGCTCCAGATTGTAGAAGGCTCTTGCCTCGTCCGTAAACACATGAACGACGATAGAACCAAAGTCCAGCAGCTCCCAACTGTTGCCACGGTGACCCTCACGGCCCAGCATGGGCTCGCCCAGCTGCTCCAGGGTATACTCGGCGTAGTCGCAGAGAGTCTTGACATGGGTGTTGGAGGTGCCGGTGCAGATCAGAAAATAGTCAGCCAGCGTGGACACCTGATCAATCTTCAGCAGTTTGATATCCAAACCCTTCTTTTCGTCCAGAGCCTTGGTTACTTGCAGGGCAACTTCTTTTGCAGTTAACATAATATTTCTTCCTTTCGGATTATTTTCGATTTAAATATTCCAGCGCTTCTCTGGATTCCGGGCTGACTTCATCCCCCAACCGGGTCAAATGGGCCAGCGTGGTTTCCAGACCCAGCTTCAATGCCGCATCCATATCCGTATCCGCCAGATACCGCAGCTGCTCCACCCCGGGGAAGTCCCGGTTGGGCTCCATATAATCTGCCACATAAATGATTTTTTCCAGCATATTCATGGCAGCTTTGCCGGTAGTGTGGGACTCAATGGCCGCCACCACCGCTTCATTTTCGCCAAAGATCCGCTCCGCCACCATAGAACCGGTGAGCGCGTGGAGGGTTTTGGGGTAGCGTCTGGAAAAATCGGAAAGTATTTTACCATATTCCCGGCACAAAGTCAATTGCAGCGGGCCGTCCAGGGCTTTGGTAATATCATGGAGCATACCGGCGCGGGCCGCATCGGTTTCGTCCACGCCCCAGATCTTCGCCAGCCGCCGGGCCGTATCCCGGCAGCCCAACACATGGGCCACCCGGTTTGGCTTCAAGAGGCTGATGACCACCTGCTCCAACCGGTCCATCGGGAGGTTTTTCCAATCGGCGTTCACATTGTACAGCCCCTGCTCCCGGATGTAATCCCCTACTCCGCTGGGCAGGAATTCATCGGCGCAATGGAAAGCCAGCATCCGCCGCAGTTGGGTGGAAGAAATTTCCAAAACAGTATTTTTGACCAGGTGTACCCGGTGACCCTCAGCCTCCATCTGACACTTTTTTTCCTCAACCTTGGCCTTTTCTCCCTTGTCGCCCCGGTAAAACACCGCCAGGCTGGCCTGGGAAAGAATGTTTTCCGGGCACTTCCAGTTATGGAAAGAAAGGAACATATCGCTGCCCATCAGCAGGAAAATTTCCGCATTCGGGTACATAGCGCGCACCTGCGTCACCGTGTCGACGGTGTAGCTGGCGCCCTCCCGCCGAAGTTCCAGATCCGAAACCTCAGCATTCCCCACGCCCTGCGCGGCAAGACGCAGCATGGCCAGACGATGCTCCGCAGCCACCACGCTCCCCTTCTTATGGGGCGCGTTACGGGCAGGAATCATCAACAGACGGTCCAGGTTCAAAGCCTCCATAGCCTGCCGCGCCGCCTGAATATGTCCAATATGAGGTGGATCAAAACTACCGCCGAAAATGCCGATTCTTTCCATACTTGCCCTCCCGGTTTTCAAAATAAAAGTTGAAAATTGAAAATGGACAATACTTATTTACTCTTCGCCACGCAGCTGCTTTTCCCGGCTGCGCTCGATGGCGTTTTCAATTGCCTTCTGGCGGAAATATTCATTGCGCTGCTCACGAACCTTCTTGGCAGCGTCACGGCGGGCCTTGGCACCCTTGCGGACGGGATTGGACTTGGATTTAGGCGTTTCCTTCCGCTTGGCACGGCCAGTGGCGTTGCGCTCCTCCTGGCACTTCTCGGAGAAGCGGTAAATCACGAATTTATTGCCTACGCAGCTTACGCCGTCGGCGCCGGTGGCCTCGCAAATAGCGTCGGACACCTCTCTTGCGGACATCAGGGCAGATTCCAGCACCTTGCCCTTAATGAGTTCTCTTGCGGTCAGAAGCTTGTCCGCTTCTGCCACCACGGCTTCCGTCACGCCGTCCTTGCCCACCATCAGGGTGGTTTCCAGGGTATTAGCCTGGGCGCGGTATTCTGCCCGCCGCTTACTTGTCAGCATAATTTGCCTCCTTCAGTTTCTGATAAAACAAATTGAGCGCGTTTGCCCGGTGGGAAACCTGGTTTTTTTCCTCCGCGGTCATTTCCGCGGTGGTTTTCCCCATGGGGGGATAGTAGAAAATGGGATCATAACCAAAGCCGTTTTCGCCATAGGGCGCTCTGGTCAGTTCACCATGAATTTCACCACGGGCCTGAACGGACGCTCCATCCGGGGTGATAAAGGTAATGACGCAAACGAATTTCGCCTGCCGCTGGCCATCCGGCACATGCTCCGTATTTTTCAGCAGTAGCTGCAGCCGACCCCAATCGTCCAGGCTGTCGTCAAAGCCGTACCGGGCAGAATAGATGCCGGGCTCGCCATGTAAGGCATCCACAGCGATGCCGCTGTCATCAGCAATGGCGGGCAGACCAGTGGCCTTCATCACCGCTTCCGCCTTGATGTAGGAATTCTCTTCAAAGGTAGTGCCGGTTTCTTCCACATCGATGTCTACGCCCAGTTCCGACTGCAAAATCAGCTCAAAGCCGAATTTGTCAGTGATCTGGCGGATTTCCACCAGCTTGTGGGCATTCTTGCTTGCCAAAACAACCTTCATGTTACAGCAGCGCCTCCACAAAATCCTTAGCAATAAAGGGCATCAAGTCATCGGCCTGCTCGCCCACACCCACAAATTTTACAGGGATTTGCAGGCTGTCGGCCACAGCCACTACAATGCCGCCCTTGGCGGTACCATCCAGTTTCGTCAGCGCAATGGCGGTAACGCCGGCGATTTCCTTAAAGGTCTTGGCCTGGATCAGGCCGTTCTGACCGGTAGTACCATCCAGTACCAGCAACACTTCCTTGGCGCTCTCCGGCAGTTCCCGGTTCACAATGCGGCTGATCTTATTCAGTTCGTTCATCAGGTTCTGCTTATTGTGCAGCCGACCGGCGGTGTCAATGATGATCACATCGCTTTTTCTCGCTTTGGCGGCCTGGATACCGTCAAACACAACGGAGGCAGGGTCGGCGCCCTCATGCTGGCGCACAATATCCGCGCCGGAACGGCCGGCCCAAATTTCCAGCTGATCGGCAGCGGCGGCACGGAAGGTATCGCCTGCAACCAGCAGCACTTTCTTGCCCTGGTTCACCAGCTGGGTAGCGATCTTGCCGATGGTAGTGGTCTTGCCCACGCCATTGACACCGATCACCAGCACCACAGCAGGGGTGCTGGACAGATCCAGTTCCACATTGCCCACATTCAGCATATCCACCAGAATTTCCTTCAGGGCCGCTTTGGCCTCCTCCGGGGTCTTCAGATGCTGTTCCCGGATCACCTTGCGAAGCCGCTCGGTGGCTTTGGTAGCGGTTTCCACGCCCATATCCGCCAGGATCAGGCTTTCCTCCAGCTCATCATAAAAATCATCATCGATCTGGCTGAAGCCGGAGAACACATTGCCCAGCGTATTGGACAGCGCTTCCCGGGTCTTGCTGAGGCCAGCCTTAATTTTATCAAAAAAGCCCATATAAAGCTCCTTTCAGTCGCAACTACAAATTCATAATTACAAATTATAAATTGTCCTGCCATAGGCGTATACAATCATTTGTCATTTGTAACTTGTAATTTGTAATTTATAATTTAATTATTCCACAATGCCCAGATACTCTTCCATCTGGTTCAGGTCCAGCCGCAGCAGCTTGGAAACGCCCTGCTCCTGCATGGTCACACCGTAAAGCACATCGGAAGCTTCCATGGTGCCGCGACGGTGGGTAATGACAATAAACTGCGTCTTCTGACTCAAATTGCGCAAATACTTGGCAAATCGCTCCACATTCCGGTCATCCAGTGCCGCGTCGATCTCGTCCAGCAGGCAGAAAGGCGTGGGTCTTACCTTCAAAATGGCGAAGTAAGGCGCCGTTGCCACGAATGCCTTCTCGCCGCCGGAAAGCAGCGTAATGGTTTTCAGCTGTTTTCCGGGGGGCTGTACGCGAATTTCAATGCCACAGGTCAAGGGGTTTTCCGGATCCTCCAGCACCAGCTGGCCCTTGCCGCCGCCGAACATTTCGGTGAACACTTCGCCGAAGTAATGGTCGATCTTGGCAAATTCCGCCACAAAAATGGTGGTCATTTCCTGCTGGATATTGCGGATAATGCTCTCCAGCTCTCGCTTGGAGTTCAGCACATCGTCCCGCTGCTCAGACAGATAGGTGTAGCGCTCATTGATACGGGCGTATTCTTCGATGGCGCCCAGATTTGGCGTACCCAAGGCGGCAATTTTCCGCCTCAGCTCCGCGATACGGCGGTTGCCGGCAGTGACGGAATCGATCTGACCCCGCTTATCACCGGCAGTACCGGGGGTCAGGCCGTAGGAATCCCACAGCTTGTCAATGATCTGCTTTTCTTCCAAAGCAGTTACATTTCTCTTATTTTCCAGGGAAGCGCAGGCCCGCTCCATGGTGTTGATATCCTTGCTCTTCTCCTGGGCCTCCCGTTCGGAGCGGGTCTTGGCAGCCTCCGCTTCCATACGGGCAGTATGGATCTTCTGCATCTGGCCCCGCATTTCCCGCGCTTCGTCGTCATTTTCTTTCTGACGCTGTTGCAGCTGAGCGATCTCTCGCTCCAGGCGGCGGTTATCATCCTCTGTCAATTCGATCAGGGCAAGTTTCTTTTCCCGGTCGCCTTCCATGGCGCCCTGCAGATCCTTCAGATCCGCGATATGGGCCAAAGCGGTGGAGCGCTCTGCCTCCAGGGCAGCCTCTTCCGTTTTCCGGGCGGTCATGGCGTCGGTAATGGCTGCGGCAGCTTCGGTGGCCTCGCTCTGAAGGCCTTCCAGCTGGGCGATTTCCAACCGGGTCTGAGCCAAATGCTGAGAAAACACCTGTATCTTCGCCTGCTGCGCGGCAAACCGTTCCCGATCCGCGGTGTCGCGCTGGCGCAGCGCGTCCCGTTCCCGCTGGGCGGCGGAAATGGCATCCACAATGGCAGACAGCAATATCTCATGCTGTTTTTCCTGGCCCTGCAGCCGCAGCACCTGGTCTTCCGCCTCACGCAGCTGCTCACGGGCAGTTTCCAGCTGGAACTGAACCTGGTCCGAGGCGCGCTGGGCTTCCTGCAGCTCAGCTTCGGTGATAAGGCGCTGATTTTCCAATTCCTTTTCCTGCTGCGTCAGCTTTTCCAACTCATTGGCGCGAGACAAGATGCCCGCTTCCTTGTTGACGCTGCCGCCGGTCATGGAACCGCCGGGGTTCATGACCTGTCCGTCCAAAGTGACGATTTTAAAGCGGTTATGATACTTGTTCGCCATGTGGATGGCGGCATCAATATCCCGAACAATGACCGTACGGCCCAGCAGATTTTCTACAATGCCCCGGTAAATGGCCTCACTTCTGACCAGATCAGAAGCCAGGCCCAGATAACCATGGCAGTTTTCCAGGCCACTCTCCTGCAGACGCTTGCCCTGGATGGTGGACAGCGGCAGGAAGGTGGCGCGGCCACCGCCGGAGCGCTTCAAATAGCCGATGGCAGCCTTGCCATCCGCTTCCGAATCCACAACGATCTGCTGCATAGCGCCGCCAAGAGCGATCTCAATGGCCACAGTATAGTTATCATCGGTACGGATCAAGCGGGATACCGGCCCGTGGATATTGCGCAGTGTACCACGCTGGACTTCCTGCATCACCAGCTTGACGGATTTTTGATAGCTTTCAAAATCCCGCTCCATTGCCCGGAATACCTTGGCTTTGGCAGACACGGAATTGAGCTTGCCCACCAGCTGCTGCATTTTTTCAGCCAGCTCATCCCGGCGCTGAAGGCGGGTATTTTGACGCAGGGTATAGCCTGCGATGGTATTGTTGGAAGCGGTTACCTCTTCCTGGGCCCGGCGGAGCTGTCGGGTTGTTTCATTCAGCTGCTCCTGGGCCTGCTGCCGGCGAAGGTCGCCGGAGGCCAGGTCGCGGTCCAGTTCCTCCGCCCGTAGCTTGGTCTGCTCCATGCTTTCCCGCAGGCCGCTGACATCGGCTTCCCGACCGGCAATATCCGCCGCCAGCGTGGTCTCCTTGGATCGCAGTTCCAAAAACTGCTTGTTTCTACCCTGGGCATTGGCGGTCATTACCGTCAGCTGCTGCTGCAGGTCTTCCAGCAACTTCCGCTTCTCGCCCAGCAAGCCTTCGATCTCATGGATTCTCTGCTGGGTCTGCTGAATCTGCTGGGCAACGCCGCCGCTGCGGTCAGCCTGGCCCTGCAATTCCTCCTCAATGCGGCGAATGTTGGCGCAGTTGTTTTCCACATTGCCACGCAACACCGCCATTTGGCCATCCAGCTGCTGATGGGTGGCATCCAGCATATTCACCTTCAGCCGTACCGTTTCCAGCTCTCCATCCCGAGCGCGGAGCGTCTCGCCCATGGTTTCCGCATGGGCGTAAAGCTTGTCCAGATCGTCATGAGCCTGCTGCAGCACAAAGGACGCGGAGGCATAGTCCTCCTCTGCCTTTTGGGCGGCGGCAGACAGTTTCTCCAGGGTATCCAGCCAAACGGCCACCTCCACACCCTGCAGCTCTTCTTTCAGTTCCAGATACTTCTTTGCCTTCTCGGATTGTACCCGCAAAGGCTCCAGCTGCAGCTCCAGCTCGGAAACCTTGTCGCCGATTCGCAGCAGGTTATCTTCTGTCTTTTCCAGCTTCCTCTCGGTTTCTTCCTTCCGGTGGCGAAACTTGGAGATGCCGGCAGCTTCCTCAAAAATCTCCCGGCGGTCAGCGCTCTTCAGGGACAATATCTCATCGATTCTGCCCTGGCCGATATTGGAGTAGCCTTCCTTACCCAGGCCGGTATCCATGAACATCTCATTGATGTCACGCAGGCGGGCGGATTGTTTGTTGATATAGTATTCCGAGTCACCGGAGCGGTAATACCGGCGGGTGACCATCACCTCGTCGGCATCGTAAGGCAGCGCGCGGTCAGAATTATCCAGCGTTAGCGTGGCCTCCGCGAAGCCCACAGCGGATCGCTTCTGGGTGCCGCCGAAGATCACGTCCTCCATTTTGGCGCCGCGGAGCGTCTTGCTGCTCTGTTCGCCCATGACCCAGAGGATAGCATCGGAAATATTCGATTTGCCGGAGCCGTTGGGACCTACAATGGCGGTGATATCGTCGCCAAAGCGGATCAGGGTCTTATCCGGAAAGGACTTAAAGCCCTGTACTTCCAAACTTTTCAGATACACAGCGTAAACCTCATTCGTAAAATGTAAAAATTAAATCAGTTTATTATACTGTGAAATAGAAAAAAATGCAAGAATTTTATTCAAAAACCGGATTATCTTTTGAAACATCCATTATTCACCGTTACAAAACCGCAAAAACCGGAAGGGTCTTCCCTTCCGGTTTTCACATTCTTTACTTCTTTTTCCGGATCAGCGCCACCGCAACGGCCGCTGCTGCCGCGCACCCCGCCACGATCACTACAATGACCGCCGGATGCAACCCTTCCATCTTAGGGATCTCACGAATTTCGGTTTCGTCGCAAACGACGCACGCGCGGGTCTCCTCGCCCGGGGCTTTGCGCGTCGGTTCCCTGGTAACGCTCCAATCGCAAAAGTCATGGCCGGAAGCAGGCGTTTCCTCTGTTTTTTCTTTATAGCCGCAGACCGTGCAGGTATTTTCTGTATAGCCGTCTTCCGTGCAGGTCGGCGCGGTCACAACACCTTCCATGCTGTGACCCAATGCCTCCTCGGTAACATCGCGGTAGGTATCCTGGCACACTTGGCAGGAATAGGTTATGAATCCGGGCTCCGTGCAGTCAGGGGGCGTAACCGCGCTTTCATAACTATGACCCAGCGCAGGCTCCTCATCAGCTTGATAAGTATCGCCACATTTATAACAACGGTATAGGGAAAAACCGATCTCCGCGCAGGTAGGAAGCTGCGTCGTGTTCCACTGATAATCGTGGCCGGTAGCCGGAAGTACCTTCTCCACCATCTTTTCGCAATAGGTACAGATACCGGTTTCAATGCCATCGGTGGTGCAGGTAGGCTTCACTTTCTCTCCCTCAATATGATGGTTACCCAATTCACAGCATCTCAAGCAACGCATGTTTTCCATATCCGGATCGCCGGTGCCGTCATAGCTAAAATGAAATGCTGCAGCGGTCAAACATTCATTATCATACCCAACGGAAACAGCGCTCCACATTTCTTCCGTCCCCTTGTACAATACATGCCACAAATTGGGACAGAAGTGAAACGCATTGTTTTGAATGCTTTGCAATCCGGTAGGCAGCGTCACGACAAGCAGATTTTCACACCCACGAAACGCGTACGCCCCCACGGAGGTAACACGATCGGGGATCACTACGCTTGTCAGGCTGGCGCAATTTTCAAACACCGAGCCGCCGATGGCAGCAAGGCCATCCGGAAGCGTAACAGAGGCCAAGCTGCTGCAGCCTGCGAACGCGCCATCTCCAATGGCAGTCACACTTTGGGGAATGGTGATATCTTTCAGGCTATTGCAATAGCGGAAGGCGCTGTAGCCAATTTCCGTCACACCCCGGGGAATATATATATTCTGTAAGTTTGCACAGTTTATGAACATCTCCTCACTGATCACAGTCATGCTTTCGGAAAGAGTTACGCTGACCAAACCAGTACAGAAATCGAAGGCATTCTCACCCACAAAAGTTACACGATCAGGGATCTCCACCTCCGTAAGGCTCCAACAACTCCGAAAGGCGCTATGGCCAATCTCTATCAAGCTATTGGGTAGATCCAGCTCTAACAGCGCTGTGCAGCCCTCAAATGCGCCAAAACCAATGGTAGCAAGACCGTTTCCAAAATTGATCTCGGTCATGCTCTCGCAATAGCCGAATGCCCGTTCCTCTATATTCCGCACACTATCCGGCAGCGTCACCTTGGTCAGCTCCGCGCAGGAGTCGAACGCGTAGCGGCCAACGGTGGTCACCCCATAGGGCACCGCGTATTCGCCGGAAATGGCGTTGGGCGCCAGGACAAGAACGGTCTTATCCTTGTTGAATACCACGCCGCTGCTGTCACTGCTGAAGCTTCCGCTGCCGGCATCCACCCAAATCTTTTCCAACGCACCACAATGGTAAAAGACAGAATCTGATATTTCTGTCAAACCGGCGCCCAAGGTGATTTCTGTCATACTTTCGCAGGCTTGAAACGCAGCCTCGCCCAGCTCTGTCACACTATTGGGAATCGTGATGGAAGGCAGCGCAACGCAAAAGTCAAACGCATAGTCGCCTATGCGCTGCAGACCTTCGGGCAGAGAAACCTCCACCAAGCGGCCACACATTTCAAAGGCGGCTGTACCTATATCGGTCACATTACTGCCTATGCGCGCACTGGTCAAATTTTCGCAATATTGAAAGGCGCTGTCACCGATGCTGGTAACACCCTCTTCAATCACCACCGCCTTGATGCTGTTGATTTGCGCAAACCAGGGCATCGTGCCATAGAAAAAATTATCCATAGGGCCGGTGCCGGAAATGGTCAATGTGCCATTATCGTCCAGCGTCCAGGTCAGATTCTCACCGCAGGTACCGGAAAATGTTTCTGCCTGGGCAGAAACCGGCAGCAGCGACAAAGCCGTAACCATCAGCAGCAAAGCAAAAAAGATTGCCGATATCTTCTTCATATGCAGTTCCTCCTGTAAATATCTGTAATATCATACACCACCGGCGTTCATTTGTCTACCCCCCCGATTTTTCAAAAAGCAAAACCGGAAGGGTATTCCCTTCCGGCTTTCATATTTAGATCTCATTGGGGAACAAAGCCCGGATGGCGGCGCCTGCCGCTTCCTGCTCTGCCCGTTTTTTACTTTTGCCTTCGCCGGAGCCGACCACTTTGCCATTGAGGGAAACCTCCACCACAAAGAGCTTATCATGATCCGGGCCGCTTTCATCCACCAGACGATAGGAAAGATTTTGGTTTTTCTTTTGCTGCACCAGCTCCTGCAGAGCGGTTTTGTAGTCGGTGTTACGCAGTTTTTTCACCGGCACATCCGTCAGCACGAAGGTATTGATAAACTGGCGGGCAGCCTCCATGCCCCCATCCAGAAAACAGGCGGCAATCACGCTTTCCACCGCGTCAGCCAGGATGGAATCCCGACTGCGACCGCCGCCGGTTTCTTCGCCATGACCCAGCAGCAGATGCTCTCCCAATCCGATCCGTTCCGCCACCACAGCCAGGGCCCGCTCGCAGACCATATCCGCCCGCATCCGGGTCAGGTCGCCTTCCAGCCGGTCCGGAAAATTGCGATACAGATATTCCGCCGTCACCATGCCCAAAATGGAGTCGCCCAAAAATTCCAGCCGTTCATTACTTTTCAGGCTGTCATGCCATCGCTCGTTGGCATAAGAGGAATGGGACAGGGCATTTTGCAGCAGGGTAATATTTTTGAATTGGTAGCCGATGGCCACTTCCAGATCCTTAATCATCGCACTTTTCCTCCGCCACCTGCTTGAGCGCTGTTTCCAGTTCCACAGAGAAATCTGCCTCGGCAGCCTCCATCGCCTGCATCACCGCATTGCGGAATGCCAACGCATCGGAAGAACCGTGGGCCTTGATCACCGGCTTCTTGACGCCCAGGAACTGGGTGCCGCCGATTTCCCGGTAGTCCATCATCTTGGTCACTTCGTCTACACCCTTCTTGCAGAATAGGTAGCCGATCATGGAGAGAATATTGCGCTTAAAGATCTTATGCTTCATCAGGCTGCCCATGAAATAGGCGGTACCTTCAATGGATTTCAGCAGCACATTGCCGCTGAAGCCATCACAGACCACCACATCCACTTCGCCCAGCAGCGTATCCCGGGCTTCGATGTTGCCGATGAAGTTCACAAGGCCCTTGTTGTGGGCATCGGTCAAAAGGGCGTAGGCTTCCTTCTGCAGAGGGGTACCCTTGCTGTCCTCGGTGCCGATATTCAAAAGGCCCACACGGGGATTCTCAATTTGCAGGGACTTTTGGGCATACAGGCTGCCTACGATACCAAACTGCAGCAAAAATTCAGGGGTACACTCGGCATTGGCGCCGCAGTCCAGCAGGATGGTCTTGCTGCCGGCCTTATTGGGCAGCGTGGGGCCCATGGCGGCCCGGCGGATGCCCTTGACCCGCTTGACGATCAGGGTCGCGCCGGAAAGCAGCGCGCCGGTGGAACCGGCGGAAACAAAAGCATCCGCCTGCCCTTCGCTGAGCATGCGCAAGCCTACCACCATGGAAGATTCCTTCTTCTTGCGGCACACATTGGCAGGATCATCATGCATATCCACCACATCGGGGGCATGGACGATCTCGATTCTCTCCGGCAAGGTTTCATAACCGGCTTCCCTGGCTGCAGCGCGAATCTCATCCTCACGGCCAACCAAAACAACGGTTACATCCCACAGCTTGACCGCTTCAATCGCGCCAAGAACCGGGGCTTTCGGGGCATTGTCGCCGCCCATTGCGTCGATCAGAATTTTCATACAGCGCCTCTTTCTTTCAATTCGTCGATCACAGCCAAAGCCCGGTTGGCAATGGCCAGATTCTTTTCTGCTTTCTTACGAATTCTCTGTTCCAGAGGAGAAATAATGCTGAAATTGATATTCATGGGCTGGAAATTTTCCACAGTAGTGTCGCTGATGTACAGACCCAACGCGCCGATGGCCGTGGTCTTGGGGAAATCCGGGATTTCCTTGCCCCGGATTTTGGCAGCCATGGCAACGGCAGCGAGATAGCCGGAGGCGGTGGACTCCACATAGCCCTCCACGCCGGTCATTTGCCCGGCAAAGGCCACCAAGGGATTCCGCAGGTCCGCATAGTACCGGTCCAGCAGACCAGGGCTGCGGATGAAGGTATTACGGTGCATCACGCCGTAACGGACGAACTCAGCATTCCGCAGAGCCGGGATCATGGAGAACACTCTCTTTTGCTCACCAAACTTCAGATGGGTCTGGAAACCGACCAAATTGAAGATCGTCTTTTCCGCGTTGTCCTGCCGCAGCTGCACCACAGCGTAGGGCTCCCGGCCGGTTTTTGGATCGGTCAGACCCACAGGCTTCAGAGGGCCGTAACGCAGGGTTTCAAAGCCACGGGAGGCCATGACCTCTACAGGCATACAGCCTTCAAACACATTGTTATTCTCGAAGCCATGGACTTCCGCCGTTTCCGCGGCCAGCAGTTCCTTCATAAAGGCTTCATACTGTTCCTTATTCATGGCGCAGTTGATATAGTCTGCCGTGCCCCGGTCATAGCGGCTCTGCCACCAAGCCTCCTCCATGTCGATGGACTCTACCGTCACCAGCGGCGCGGCGGCATCGAAAAAGTGGAGATAATCGGCGCCGAAATAGCGGCCGATGGCATCGCTGAGGGCATCGGAAGTCAACGGACCGGAGGCAATGATCACGGGGCCTTCCGGAACCTCGGTAACTTCCTGCGTGATCACGGTGATATTGGGATGGTTGCGAATCTTATCTGTAACCATCTGAGAAAAACCGTAGCGGTCCACCGCCAGACAGCCGCCGGCCTCTACGCGGGTAGCATCGGCGCACTGAATAATAATGCTATCCAGGCGGCGCAGCTCTTCTTTCAAAAGACCAACCGCGTTTTCCAGCCGGTCACCCCGAAGGGAGTTGGAGCAGACCAATTCGGCAAAGGTATCGCTGTGGTGTGCCGGGGATTTTTTATGGGGCTTCATTTCGTAAAGCTCCACCTGGATGCCCCGCTGGGCCAGCTGCCAAGCGGCCTCCGAGCCTGCCAGGCCCGCGCCGATTACTTTTACCTTTTCCATCAGCTTTCTCCTTTCTTTTTCCGGGTAGTTTTCTTAGCCGCCGGCTTCTTTGCGGGCTTTTCTTCCGCTTCCTCGGCAGTTTTTTTCTTATAATAGCCGCGCTTGTCCTCCGGCAGGAAATTCGTACAGCTTTCGTTGGTGCAGAAGGGCTTGTTGCGTCCCTTGCCGGCGCGTTTGAACATGGTATTGCCGCACACGGGGCAGTCCTCCGCTGTGGGCACATCCCAGGTCATAAAGCCGCATTTCGCGCCGGTTTCGCAGCCGTAATAGGTATAATTATTTTTGGATTTCCGCTTTAGAATGCCGCTTCCGCACTTGGGGCAGCGGCCGGGCATCCGCTCCACGATGGGCTTGGTATTGGTACATTCCGGGAAACCGGGACAGGCCAGGAATTTGCCAAAGCGGCCGATTTTGACCACCATGTTTCTGCCGCAGATTTCGCAGATCTCCTCCGTCACCTCATCCGGCACCTTCAGCCGCACGCCCTCCAGGGCGGCTTCGGCATCCAGCATTTCCTGATGGAAGCCCTGGTAGAAGTCCGCCATCAGCGCCTTCCAGGGCTGCTTGCCGGCTTCCACATCGTCCAGGCGATTTTCCATATTGGCGGTAAATTCCACATCAATAATGTCCTGGAACCGCTCCATCATCAGTCCCGTCACCACTTCGCCCAAAGGCGTAGGTGCCAGCCGTTTCTCCTGCTTGACCACATACTCCCGGTCCTGGATGGTGGAAACAATGGAGGCATAGGTGGAGGGTCTGCCCACGCCCTTTTCTTCCATGGCCTTGACCAGGGTAGCCTCGGTATACCGGGCAGGCGGCTGAGTGAAATGCTGCTCCTTCTTCAGTTCCGACGCGGTGGTTTTCTCTCCCACCTGCAGATCCGGCAGTGCGGAGCCGCTGCCCTCCTCATCTTCCTCTTTGGTGGCTTCGTAAACGGCAATAAAGCCGGCAAAGCGCAGATTCTGATGGCTGGAACGGAATATATGGCCGGCGCACTCCGTATCAATGGACACCGTATCATACAGGGCATTGGCCATTTGGGAAGCCAGGAAACGGCTCCAGATCAGCTTATAAAGCCGGAATTGCTCCGCGGTCAAGCTGCCGCGGACGGACTCGGGATCCAGCGCCACATGGGTGGGGCGAATGGCTTCGTGGGCATCCTGCGCGCCGCCCTTGGTTTTAAATACATGGGGTTTGCCGTAATAGTAGGCTGCGCCGTAACGGCTCTTGATAAATTCCGCGGCCTCTGCCAGCGCCTCCGGCGCGATACGCAGAGAGTCGGTACGCATATAGGTGATAAGGCCCAACGTGCCCTGGCCAGCCACATCCACGCCCTCATACAACTGCTGGGCAATGGCCATGGTGCGCTTGGGGGTCATATTCAGCTTCTGAGAAGCCTCCTGCTGCAAGGTGGAGGTTGTAAACGGCGCGGCGGCGGAGCGCGTCTTTTCGCCCTTTTTCACATTGATGACGGTGAATTCCTTGCCGGTCACCTCCCGGATCACCGCGTCCACCTGGGCCTCATTTTCCAGCTCGATCTTCTTTTCGTTGCCATAGTAGTGGGCTACGAACTTGCCGGGCTTGCCGATCCGATTCAGCGTAGCATCCAGCGACCAGTATTCCCTGGGAACAAAGGCGCGGATCTCATTTTCCCGATCCACCACAAGCCGGGTGGCCACGCTCTGGACACGGCCGGCAGAAAGACCCCGACGGACCTTTTTCCACAGCAAAGGCGACAGCTGATAGCCCACCACCCGGTCCAGCACACGGCGGGCCTGCTGGGCATCCACCAGATCCTGGTCGATGGCTCTGGGCTGGGCGATGGCCTCGGTGACTACCTTCTGTGTGATGGCATTGAAGGCCACGCGGCAGGTCTTTTCGTCCGGCAGCTGGAGCAGCTCCTTCAGATGCCAGGAGATGGCTTCGCCTTCCCGGTCAGGGTCCGTTGCCAGATAGACCATTTTTGCGGACTTGGCATCCTGCCGCAATTCGTCGATCAGTTTTTCCTTACCGGGCACCGGGATATACTCCGGGTCAAAATTCCCCAGGTCCACACCCATGGTACTCTTGGGAAGATCCCGCAAATGGCCCATGCTGGCCTTAACGGCGTAATCGGGGCCCAAATATTTACTAATGGTCTTCGCCTTCGACGGCGACTCCACAATGACAAGATAGGGTTTGTTTGCCATGTCATTTCTCCGTTCTCAAAATTTACTTTCCCTTTTTTAGCGCCACCCGTTTGCCGGGCAGCCGGGCGATCACGCCCTTGACTTCCAGCAGGGTCAGGTCCGCCAGAACTTTGCCGGCAGGCGCCTGGGTTTGGGCGATAATTTCATCCACCAGCGTCACATCCTGCCGCAACAGCCGGACGATGCTCTCCTCCCCCTCAGAAAGGGGCGGACATTTTTCTTCAGCGTCAATATAAGGTGCGGCGGGAGCATTGTCAATCACTTTTTTCCTGCCAACACCGGATTTTTTCAAAAGCCGTGGCTTTTCAGCCACCTTCGGCAAAGGTTTCTCTTTTTCACTTTGGGCCTGCTCCACCTCGTCAGGGTAAGCGACCTGGCGGCTGGACAGGGCCCGATTTTGTATTTTACCCGGGAACAGGGCTTCATATTCGCTGACCACATCCCAGCCGGAGCTGACCAAAATGCCGCCATCCCGCAGCAGAGCGTTGCTGCCCTTGCAGGTAGCCACATCAATATTGCCGGGTACCACAAACACATCTCTTCCCTGATCCGCGGCCTGCCGGGCGGTAAACAGCGCGCCGCTTTTCCCCGGCGCCCCAACCACCAGCACACCGCAGCTTAAGCCGCTGATAAGCCGGTTACGCCGGGGGAAATTCCATTTTGCCGGCGGCGTTCCGGGAGGAAACTCTGTGATCAGGCAGCCCTGTTTCTCCACATCCGCAAACAGCGCCCGGTTGGACAGCGGATAGACAATATCCGCGCCACAGCCCAGCACGCCCACCACCGGCATATCCGCCGTCAAAGCGCCACGCATGGCCATGCCGTCGATGCCGTAAGCCATGCCGGACACCACAATGCCGCCACAGGCAGCGATCTGGCTGCCCATGCACTTTGCTATAGTCAAACCGTAAGCAGAAGCATCCCGGGTGCCAACCACCGCGATCAGCGGCAGACTGTCAAATTCCGGCAGACGGCCCTTGTAGTAAAGGATCACCGGCGGATCGGAAATGGCCTTCAGCCGGGCAGGATAAGCCGCGTCCCGCCAGGTCAGAATGTGGATATTTTTCTTGGCGCACTGGCCTAAAATTTCCTCCGCCTGGGTCAAATTTTTATCCTGCAGAGATTGTACCGCTTCGGCGCTCAGCCCTTCCACGCAGGAAAAGGCATCCTGGGCGGCAAAATATACATCCTCCGCATCCTGAAAATGCTGTAAAATTTCCGCTCTGCCCCGGTCGGAAAGACTGGGCCGGGTGGAAAACCATATCCAGTGAATCAGCATTTTCATTCCTTCTTTCTATGTTTGGATTACACCTGCTGCATCTGCCACATAACTATAGCCGCGGCGATGCCGGCATTCAGAGATTCGCAATGATCCGCCATGGGGATGATCAGTTCGGCATCGGCATTTTTCAGAATTTCATCGCGGACGCCCTGGCCCTCGCTGCCGATGACCACAGCCATTTGGGAGATCTGGGCCCGGCGAATATCAGAGGCTTTTTCCGAAAGAGCAGTCACCGCCACGGGGATACCGGCAGCCGAAAGGGCTGTCTTTGCGGTTTCCCAGGTGGTCTGCACCACCGGCGTGCGGAACACCGCGCCCATGGACGCCCGAACCACCTTGTGGCTGTAAGGATCCGCGCAGCCCTCCAGCAGAGCCACCGGCACCCTCAGCGCGTCAGCGGTCCGCAAAATGGTGCCTAGATTACCGGGGTCCTGGATGCCATCCAGCAGCAGCATGGGCGCCTTTGCCGCAAAACCCGTCTGCTGTGGCAATCGGCACACAAACACGGCGCCCTGGGGCGTGTCCATGGGAGAAACCGATTCCATCACATCGCCGGGCACCCGGAGAACACGGACATGAGCCGGCAGGTCAACCTCTACGCCGTCCGAAACGATCACCGTTTCCAGCCCCGGCCAGAAGCGCACTGCCTCCGCCAGCAATTTTGTGCCATCGGCAACGAATAGCCCGGTTTTTTCCCGTTCCTTCCGGGAGGAAAGGAGCTTTCTGACCTGCTGCAGCGTGGCATTTTTCCGGGATGTAATTCTCTCTTCCATTTGGATAGCCCTCCCCTCTTCCAAGGCATACTTTCACATAGTACACTGTAGTATAACAAATTCCCGTGTTTTTTGCAAGTGCATAAATCAGTTGTTTACTTTTCCCCTTTCCCATGGTATAATTTCCGAAAAACCAAAGGAGGGATCTTTATGGCGAATCAAGAAACCTGGTCCGGAAAAATCGGCCGCAAACTGATTAAAAAGCAGCGGATCATCGACGTGGCCGCAGGCCGCGAAAAAGCGGATCTTGTGCTGAAAAATGCCACCTATGTGGATGTATTCTCCGGCGAACTGGCCACCGACGATATCGCGGTGTGCGAAGGCCTCATCGTTGGCCTGGGCAATTACAGCGGCAAAACTGAAGTGGATATGACCGGCTCTGTGGTCTGCCCCGGCTTTCTCGATGCCCATATCCATCTGGAATCCAGTCTGGTCAGTCCGGCGGAATTTGCCCGGGCGGTACTGCCCCACGGCACCACCACAGTCATCACCGATCCCCACGAGATCACCAATGTCATGGGCATCAACGGCATCGACTATATGCTCTCCGCCACGGAGGATCTGCCTGTGGATGTGCGGTTCATGATCCCCTCCTGCGTTCCCGCCTCCCCGCTGGACGAAAGCGGCGCCAATTTGGATTACCGGGATATCGACAGCTTCTTCGAGCATCCCCGGGTACAGGGCCTGGCGGAAATGATGAACTTCCCCGGTGTGATCTCCGGTGATTCCGCAACTGTGTCGAAAATCGTTGCCTCCCAGGCACATCACAAAAAGATCGACGGTCATGCCCCTGGCATCACCGGCAATGACCTGAATGCATATATCGCTGCCGGTGTTTATTCCGATCACGAATGCTCCGACCTGGAGGATGCCATGGCGAAGCTGAAGCGGGGCCAGTTTATCATGATCCGGGAAGGCACCGCCGCCCGGAATTTGGAAGCGCTGATGCCGCTGATCCAATCGCCCAAGCTGTTTGACCGGTGTATGTTCTGCACCGATGACAAGCACCCCAATGATCTGCTGGAAAAGGGTCACATCGACTACATCTGCCGGGAGGCCGTCCGTTTAGGCGCCGACCCCATTCAAACCGTGCAGGTGGCCTGCCTCCACGCCGCCCGGTACTTCCTGCTGAATAACCGGGGCGCCATTGCGCCGGGCTATCTGGCCGACTTTGCCATTTTGGACAACCTGACCGATTTCCATGTGCAAACTGTGTATAAAAAAGGCGTCCGGGTGTATCACGAGGGCGTTGTGGAGGATTTCCCCCTGCCGGAAATCCCCGAATATCTGGAAAAAGCAGCCCATAACACCTTCCACCTGCCCCACCTGAGCGCCAAGGATTTTGCCGAAAAGCGCCGTAAGGCGGTCATCGGCATGGTGGACGGCCAGATCATTACAGAAGACCTAGGCTACGCCGAAGGCGTGGACACCCAGCAGGATATTCTGAAAATTGCCGTTGTGGAGCGGCACAAAAATACAGGTCACATCGGCCTGGGCTATCTCCACGGCTACGGCATGAAGGCCGGCGCTGTGGCCACCTCTGTGGCCCACGACAGCCACAATATCATCTGCGTCGGCTGCAACGACGAAGATATGGCCTTTGCCGTCAACCGCATCACAGAAAACAAGGGCGGCATCGTTGTCGTCCGGGACGGCAATGTGGAAGCTGAATTGCCGCTGGAAATTGCCGGCATTATGAGCGGCAAACAGCTGACAGAAGTCAACGATCTGCTGGAGCAGGCCAAGGCCGCCGCCCATGCGCTCGGCGTCAACCGGGGCATCGACCCGTTTATGACCCTGTCCTTCATTGCTCTGCCAGTGATCCCCACATTGCGCCTGACCACCCGCGGTGTCATTGATGTTGCGACACAGCAATATGTATAAAAAATTAGGAGCCGTTTTGCAACGGCTCCTTTTTTCTTATGTAGCATTCAGTTGTCTTGATTTATACAGCTTATACATTTCCTCCGTGGCCAGACGCAGCTTGGCAACAGACACGCCCGTTTCCTGGGGGAAGCAGAAATAATGCACCTCTTTATCGCCGATACAAATACAGTCGGCAATTTCATACCAGAAATAATCCGCGTACAGGCTGTAGCAGGCTTGTGGCTTTTGGGTGTAATCCAGCTTGCCGTCACAGCCAACCAGATGGAAGCC
>JAZOAD010000021.1:0-4989 GCA_045595225.1 Faecousia sp. | reverse complement strand
GTCCGCAGAATTTGCTACGTTGCCTCCGGTCAGCAATTTGTTAACCGTAGCCGTCAATGCCTTTACGATAACAACGATCGATACATCACCCACAATAATTTCTGTGCCGGGTGTTACATCCAAACCCGTCAGAGAAACATAGGTGGTCGTAGTGGTATTGCCCTCTGCATTCGTCGATGTGTAATGATTGATAACATACTGCACCGCGCCGTCATCGGATACAAAACGGCCTGTTTCGCCTTTCTGTCCCTGAAGGGGGAAAACATACTCGGTGTCATTCGATTGAATTTTACCGAAAACAATGGTTTTGTTCAATACCGCTGTCACCGATGTCGCTTCCAGCAGGCCAACCTCAGAGAAATGCGGTACTGTAAACTGAAAGGTTCCAAATTTCGTAACAGTTCCGAGGAGGGCGGTAATGGTGCCATCGTCTTCAATAACGAATCCAAACACTTTGTCGCTGTCCCAGCCATCCGGAATCGGAATGGTCACATCAGCATGACCGGTGTAGTCACCTTCGTTCGTTTTTGGGGTTATGTTATAGGAAATGGCCCGATTGATATAATACGCCGTAGGCTCCTCTGTTTCGGTCACAATCAGATCAGTAAACAGCGGATTATCGGACGAAACCGTGACACCATCATCAGAGACAATGTACGTCGGCTCGCAATATGCGGGCCCGGAGATCAGCAACGCGTCAGGGGAAACACTCTCCCAGTCTTCCTCTTCATAAATATCTGTATAGTTCTGGAACACCCAGGGATATGCCTGCAGCTTTGCAGGCAGTTCATAGCCATCCACCGCCGCAACCTTCAGCCACAGGGCGTAGCTTTCCTCGTCCCAATGGCAATCTTCAATCACCAGCACCAAATCTCCGGGAACATCGGCCGCAACCAGTTCCTGGCCATCCTGCATATCCACTGTCGGATCGTCAGAAACCACAAGGTATGTCCAATCCTCAAAATTTAATTCCGCCGTGCAGCCGATCAGAAAGCCATACTCGCCATGGTTTGCAACAAATGCGGTCTGCTCTGTTGTTTCACTCTCCTGCTCTGCATCCACGGAGTACACCGGGAACAGCAGCATCTGGGGCATCATGGAAAGAAGCAGCGCAAAGCTCAGCAGCAGAGAAATGGCTCTGTTGCTGTGGGTATGGCTGCCCAGTCTGGCAGACGATGTTTGATTTGTAAACAGGCGCTTCATCCTCCGCCCTCCTTTGTATTTTTATGGGGTAGTAAACAGTGCCTCCACGGTGTCCGCATCTATTCCGGCAGTAACCTGGCTCATGGCCGCATAGAAGTTGAGTGATACATTGTTGGAAATGCTGAGGTCCTGGCTTACCATGATCTCATGATTGCTGCCATCCGGCGTTTTCAAAATATAGATGGTTTCGTCACCAGTTACCGGTTTTGCTACATTTCCCTCTGAATATACATAGATGTTCGTAGTTCCCTCAACCGGTTTCCAGCAATCTGCCAACTGATAGGTAATACCTGAGCCTGCAGTGATATCCGTTTCCACCTTGATGAATACATAGACAGGCATATTATTGTCCTTGTCGATCACAACATGGGGATCCTTGGGGACATCCAGGCCAGGGATCAGGTTGTAGGGATTGGACGAAACCAGCGAGCTCATATTCAATTTATAGGAGCCGTCATCTTGAGGCTCCGCCTTATGCTCCTGTACTTTGATTTCACCCAAATCCGCCGTAATGGTCAGCTGTCCGCCGACCGTTTCCTGCGTCGCGTACTTTGCCATGACTCCGGCGGTTCCGGACAGCATTAGCAGAACCACAGTCAGCACGGCGATCAAAATCCGCAGCTTTCGCTTGCTCCATTGCATCATACCGCCACCTCCTTAGTCTACCTGCTCGACGGAAAGCGTGATGGTAAAGTTGATATCCTTAGTGAAAGCAGATGAATTGGAAGCCTCTTTTGTAAATAAGTCCCAATTCACATTAAAGGTTATGGTATGGTTAACACTTTGGCCGGGTGTCAGTGTGCAAGAAGTGGGCGCTACATAGCCAAGCGTTCCATTCAATTCCCAAGCTTCACCATCATCCAATTTTACTGCCACGTAATCCACATTTGGTTCAAAGTTCACCCACATTTTATATTGGACCGTAACCTCGGAACTGTTTGTTACAGTAAAAGTACAGCTTCCGGTATTTCCATCATAATTGGTGCAAGTGACACTAATTGTGTTAGGGGATACACCAGTCGCGACCACCTCAAACTTCGCCACTCTGGCTTCGTCGCTGCCGGAGCCGGTGGTGGAGTATTTTGCCAGCAGGCCGCTCATCATGCAGGCAGACGCGGTCACAAAGCACAGCAGCAGCGCCGCGATACGCGTCAAAATGCCGCTGACCGCCACCGGCTTGCGCTGGGACGGCGCGAAATATTTACCTTGGTATCTCATATTGGCGCCGTCCTTTCTTTTTATTCTTCCCGCGCCTGCTTCAGGCGCTGAATTTCCGCTTCCAATTTGGAAATTTCGTCATTTTCTTTCTCTTTTTCCTTGCGGAAGCTGCTTTCCAGCAGATAAATCGCCAAAGCCATCAAGCCAAAGGCTACCACCGGGGATTTCAGCAGCCGCAGGACCCGGCCTGCATTTTCCACCCGGCCCACCACCTTGCCCTTGACCAGAGCCAGCTCCACCGGGGAATCCGGGGCGTTATTGGCGTCGCCCTGGGTGGTCACGGCGCTTCCCTCCATGGCAATAATTCGATGCACCACCAGGGAATTTTCGCTTTGGTACACCACCACATCGCCCACTTGATAATCATTGTGTTGCACAACGATGATCAGATCGTCCACGCGCAGCGTCGGCTCCATGCTGCCGCTGAGCACGATGGCCGTGCCAAAGCCGAAGGGCATGGGCAGCGCGTTTCCCCGCAGGGTCTTTTCGTTCAAAAGATAAAGGTTGCAAAGGAGAAACACCGCGATGCAGACGATAATTACGATCCGCAGCACCCGCTGCGCCGTTGGTTTTTTCATTTGGCCTGTTCCCTCTTACGGCGGTCCCACAGCAGCAGAAGCAGCACGCACAGGCTGATGCCCATTAGGGTCAGATACATAGCGACGCGGCTGTTATCACCGGTAGTGGGCGGCTCGGGGTCAACCGTCGCGCCCCGGTCCTCTACGATGATATAAAGCCCCACGGTCACCCGATCCGATTCCTCTGCGTTACCCAGGATGGTGTCGATCCTGTCCTGCTCCTCGCTGGAGGAATATTCCCAGATCCAGGAAATGTCGAAATCCTGGATCTGATCGGCGGGCAGCTCTCCCGTCACCGCCCGGATCACATGGTCTTCCTCCACCTGGGTGGGAAGCTGATAGCGATCGGTGTCGGTATATTCGCCCACCAGATCGGTTTCCACCGGAAGGGCATCGTTGGTGCGGATGCGGTACAAAACGGCGGTAAAGGTAACGGTTCTGTCGCACTCGTTTTTCAGGCGAACGATATTGTAGCCCTCGGTGCCGGGGGCCACCACCTTGTCGCCGCCGTCCACGGTGTCGCCGTAGACCGTGTCAAACAGCTCAAGCTGCGCCACGCCATGCTCGTCGATGCCGGTGGCGGAGTCCCAAACCAGGAAATTGGTAGTATACGTCAAAATATGATCCGGGCCATCGCCGCGGCCGGCGTAGGTCAGCTCCACCACAAAGGGCAGCATGATGACTTCCAGCAGAAACAGGATCAGCACAGCGGGCAGAAGCCACTGCGATATTTTTTTAGAAATGAAAGGTCGCATTGGCGTTCTCCTTCTGTGATTTTTGCACGGATATGCAGGTAACCGCACAGCGAATAGAATTCGCTGTCATTCTGAGGCTGCGAAGCAGCCGTGAGAATCCGTTTCCCAAAGGGTATTACGGATTGCCACGTCGCTACGCTCCTCGCAATGACAATCTAAACTGAATGACATTGCCCGAAAAGGGGGGTCTTGCGCTCATGTCCGGGCACTTTCCAATGCCCGCAGATCAGCGCAGGATTTTTTGCAACCGCCCCACCCCGCCATATGAGTGGGGCGGTTGTCAATTAAGTAACAAAATTGTTCAGATAGAGATTAGTCGACCTGCTCAATGGTGATTCTCATGGTCAGGGAGATGGTAGAAGCATTACCGGCAGCAGCCTGGTCGCCCAGGAAGGTATCTTTAACGTCATTTGCTTCCTTCTCTGCATCGGTAGCGCCAGTCCGGAATTCCCAGCTCCAAGTAATGGTGTCATCGAGAACAGTGTTCAGATCTGCATTGGCCTGATAGATACCAGTCTGTGCCACGATTGCGTTCTCAACAACAGCTTCGAATTCATCCAGACTAGTATAGGAATCAAGCCAAGCATAGGGAGTGCCATTAATATTGAAAACAATGGGGCAATAGAAATCGCCATTGGCATCAACCCAACCAACCAGTTCCAGATTAGCAGTAATAGTAACCTGAGTGTCAACTTCGGGAGAGCCTTGGACATCCATGGTGAACAGTGTGCCATTGGTGCCGGGAGCAATAACCTCATCTTCAGTGCTGGATACAACTGTCATATCGGCTGCTACATCAGTAGCTTGGTCCTTATAGTTCTTAGCAAAAGCATCGTCACCAGAAACATCAATGGTAACACCCCAATGGGCAACACGAGCGGTTTCCAGAGCCTTGCTACCAGCAGTGGTATACTTAGCAAAAGTGCCGCTAATCACGCTAGTCGACAGCAGAACGCAGACCAGCAGAATGGATGCCAGACGCATCATTCTATTTTTTCTCATATGTATTTTCTCCTTTCTGAAATACTCGCCTTTCGGCGTATCCCCTTCCGGGGAAAGGTTTTACCGGGCGGTTTCGCCCGCTTGTTTTGGGCTTTCGCCCGGTTTTCTATTCTCTCCCCGGCGTGGCTTCCAGAGAGGGGATAACAAATTGTTTATTGCACGGACTGTTGTTCCTTCTCCGCCTTCAGCCGGCGCAGCTCCTCCAGCTCGGCAAGCAGCTTGTCAGTATCCTG
>JAZOAD010000020.1:0-8973 GCA_045595225.1 Faecousia sp. | reverse complement strand
AGCCCAAGTCCGACCGTCCCGTGTTCTGCAGCGAGTGCTTCGCTCAGATGCGCAACGAGGGTTAATAAAAACCAAAAAATACAGGAGATGCCGTCAGGCATCTCCTTATTTTTTATTGCGTTTTGGGCGGTGATGTGGTATTCTGTAGGAAAAGGAGGCATGCGACATGAAAAAGAAGTTGCTGATTTTGACGGCGCTGATTCTGGTGCTGTGTATCACGCTGACCGGCTGCGGCGTGGATTTTGCGGGGTATTTCCAGCAGATGCTGGGCATGCTGCTGGGTGGCTATATGACCCCCTTTGCCGAGATGGTCTATTCCCGGCCGGATATAGAAAATTTGCAAAAAGTAGTGGAGGAATGCTGCGGCAAGGTGGCGGAAGCGGATAGCTTGAATGAGATCGTATCGCTGATTTACGAGTGCTACGAGCCGCTGGATCAATTTTCCACAGCCTACGCGCTGGCCAATATCTACTACAGCAAGGATCTGACGGATACTTACTGGACGGAGGAATATGCCTTCTGCGCGGAAAACGCGGCTTTGGCCCAGGCGGCGCTGGACCGGTTCTACCGCGCGCTGGCGAAGACAGAATTCCGGGAGGAGCTGGAAGGGGACAACTATTTCGGCGCGGACTTTTTCGACCATTATGAAGGCGAAAGCGTTTATGACGATGTATTCACCGGCATGCTGGCGGCAGAGGCGGTACTGGAGAGCGAATACTACGCGCTGTGCGAGCAAGCTGCCGAAGTGGATCCCTATTCCGAGGAGTTTTTTACTGTCTATGGCGCCGAGATGGAGCAGCTGTTTGTGGACCTGGTGGCGATCCGACAGGAAATGGCGGAGTATTTGGGCTATGAGAGCTATCCGGAATTTGCCTATGATTTTTACTATGGCCGGGATTACACCTGCCAGCAGGCCACTTCCTACCTGGCAGACATCCGGGCAGAATTGGTGCCGCTGTATCAGCAGATTTTGACAGATGGCGTGGATGTGGAAGCGGATATCCTTTCCGGCGCCCAGGCTCTGGAATATGTGCGGGAAATGGCTTACGCCATGGGTGACACGGTGCAGTGGGCCTATGAGGATATGATCGAATACAAGCTTTACGATATTGATTACAATGAAAATAAGTTCGACGCTTCTTTTGAAGTGTTTATCAGCGGATACTACAGCCCCTACATTTTTATGAATCCTTCCATGACGGAGCGGGACAAGCTGACGCTTGCCCATGAATTCGGCCATTTCTGCTGCGATTATGCCGCAGGCGGCAGCGCTGCCGGCATTGACGTGGCGGAGGTATTCTCCCAGGGTATGGAGTATTTGAGCCTTCTGTATGTAAGGGATACGGCGAAGCTGGAAACGCTGAAGATGGTGGACAGCCTTGCTGTTTTTGTGGAGCAGGCGGCCTACGCCAGCTTTGAGCAGCAGGTCTACGGTTTGGAGGGCGAGGAACTGACGGCGGAAAATGTGCGGGCGCTGTTCCAGCAGGTCAGCGACGCCTACGGTTTTGGCCAATGGCTTACGGACAGCCGTATCTATGTGCAGATCACCCATTTCTTTACCAATCCCATGTATGTGATCAGCTATGTGGTCAGCAATGATGTGGCGTTGCAGCTTTATCAGATGGAACGAAATGAGACAGGTTCCGGCCTGGCGACCATGCAGGAAGCCTATTACACCATGGAAACCGGCATCGTGCAATTTGCTCTGGATTACGGCATGGAGAGTCCCTTTGCGGACGGAAGGATCCAGAAGGTGAAGGAAATTTTGCAAAGCGCCCTGAATTGAATGCGACAGCCCTGCGGGAATGGCGTGATACTCTTAAGGGAGTATCACGCCAGGTTTATTCGCCTGTGGCGAGTTCTATTACTTCGCAGTGATATTCGGCTTGCGCCGAGTGATATTTGCTGCGCAAGTTTTGTGGCGAATAAAATATCACTTCTGCGTTAGCAAAAATATCACTCCGTCGAAGGCGGAATATCACTTGACAGACTGACGATTTTGGCGTTTAATATTGTATGATGTGGTACTATGTCAAACAGCATTATGAGGGATAAAGCAAAGGAATTTGCCAAAAATATCGTTTTTCTCTGCCGTAATATGAAATCAGAACACAAAGAAACTGTCCTGATCAATCAATTATTACGTTCCGGCACTTCTATTGGCGCAAATATTCATGAAGCACAATATGCACAAGGTACGAAGGACTTCATATCAAAGCTTGAAATAGCGCAAAAGGAATGCTTTGAAACCGAATACTGGTTGGAACTACTGTTTGAAACAGGTTGTATGGAAGAAACGGCATACAAGTCAACTCAAAATGATTGCGGTGCGATACGCCGAATGTTAATTGCATCGATAAATACAATCAAAGCAAAACAATAAGGGGTACGGACTTGCCCGATTTGTTTGTGGCACAAATGCGAAACTTGCGATAAAAGCAGACCGTTAAATAAGAATTTACCGAACAAACATTCCACTTTCATGTCATTAAGTAGAAATGAGGTGTAGAATAGGCCCGGCGGAAAATTTTGTGTAAGCGTTTTTCGACAAAATCAAGAATATCACGTTATCAATGTGCAAGATGGGGCTTATTCCCCTTGGTTACTTTACTCCCGGAAGGTTGGGGCGGCATGCGCGCCGTGGGCGGCGTGAATCCCGACACACCCTTCCGGAAATACTATTTCAAGGTGATCAGCCAGCCTTGCGGTCGGCAAACATGATCTCCAGCTGACTGAGCACCATATCCCAATTCTGGCACCGGGCATGCCAATGCTTGACGATCCGCTGGGATGCCAGGTACAGCATCCGCCGTAAAGAATCGTCATTGGTGAAAGAGGGCTTGTTTTTGGTAATCTGCCGGAATTGCCGGTTCAGACCCTCGATGATATTCGTCGTGTATATGATTTTCCGGATCTCGGGAGGGTATTCAAAGAATGTGTTCAAAACTTCCCAATTATCCTCCCAACTCCTAACACAGGAAGGATACTGCTTCCGCCATTCATCGCTAAATGCGCGGAGGTTCTCCTCTGATTCCTGCAGTGTCACGGCGGTATAAATTTTTTTCAGGTCAGCTACCAGTTTCTTGATGTCTTTGTAGCTGACATACTTAGTGGAGCTGCGGATCTGGTGAACGATGCAGCGCTGCAACCGGCTCTTGGGATACACAGCCTGGATTGCCTGCATCATACCGCACAGACCGTCAGTACAGAACAGATAAACATCCAAAATACCCCGGCTTTTGAGGTCATTCAACACGCTCAGCCAAAATTTGCTGCTCTCATGCTCGCCGATCCAGACACCGAGGATATCTTTTCTACCATCCATGGTGATGCCCAAAACCACATAAGCAGCCTTGGTCACATAACGGTGATCTTCCTTAACTTTGTAGTGGATGGCATCCATGAAGATGAAAGGATAGATACTTTCCAGAGGCCGGTTCTGCCAAGCATTGACCTCCGGCATGATCTTCTCGCTGTTCTTACTGACCAGTTCTGGGGAGATCTCTACATCGTAAAGGTTCTTGATCTGCTCGGCGATATCTCGCTGGCTCATACCGCAGGCGTACAGGGACAGAATCTTCTCCTCCATCCCCTCTGCATTGCGGTCATATTTGCTGATGATCTTGGGCTCATAGTTGCCCTTACGGTCTCTGGGAACCTTGATGTCAATCTCACCAAGCTGGGTCTTGACGGTCTTCTGAGAATAGCCGTTGCGATAATTGGGCGTTACATTTTCGGGGTCTGTGGCCCGCTGGCAGCGCTCACGCCCCAGTTCCTCATCCATCTCCACTTCCATAACCTGCTGAATGACATCCCGGAACATATCTTTCATGGCTGCCATGATATCGGCGGTGCTGGTAAAGTTCTGGCTCTGGACGTACTGCTTTAAAAGTTCCTGTGGTGCGTTCATAATACTGACTCCTTTGTCGTGAATGTTTAGTTACATTCTTGACTTCGTCGCCAGTATTCATACTGTCACATATTGTCGATTACACAGAATTTTCTGCGGTCTCGTAGAATATGAATTTATATAAAAAACAGAAAATCATAACCATTGGATTCCTTTTGTGGCTTCTTATTGCAGTGCTAGTTGGTCGTATTCTCCCAGCTGAAATTGCACTGCCAGTTAACTTGGTGTCGTTCGGAGCAGTCTTTCTTTTGCATTTAAAGTGGTGGCGATGCCCGTATTGTTTGCGCTATTTAGGACGTTTTCAATTTCCTATAATACAGTGTCCTCACTGTGGGAAAGAAATTCCCAAGAAGTAACCGAAGGGTAAATTTCGACTTGTCGATCAGAATATACGACCCCCGACAGATTCAAATCTGTCGGGGGTAACTATTTGTCTTTCGGTGTAGCGTAATCCACGCTACAGAAGAAAATTGTCTTACGAGATCAGCCATTTATGTTTTTCCAATTAGAACATCATCCTATTCCCGCAGGGCTGTGTTCTTGGAAAAACAAAATATTGTTTATCGTTCTATTGGCTGGCCGTTGAGAACGGCTTCAATAAGCTGATCGCCATCGTAACGAAGCTTCAGCAGGAAGAAGGGGGCATCCTGCCATAACAAATCCAGGAAAATTTTGTCCCCTTCCCATTTGGGCAGCTGATCCAGAAAATCCCGGCTGACCCATTTTAATTCGCCTTCGTCACATTCTTTCAACTGACCCTCAAAGCCGTCTGCAGTGAACAGGTACATATATTCGCCCTCCCACTGGCCGGTGGTCAGAAATGTGACCACGCCCCGGCAGCGCCAGGAGGTCAGCGTTAGACCGGTTTCCTCTTTGGCTTCCCGCAGCAGGCATTCGTCGGGGGTTTCATCGCCCTCGAATTTACCGCCGATGCCGATCCACTTGTCCTTATTCATATCCTTTTCTTTTTTGATCCGGTGGAGCATGAGCACATCATTTCCCCGGGTGATATAGCAAAGGGTGGTGTTGTACATAAGCTTTATCCTTTCTGTATCAGCTGTATGGCGTGGTGAAGATTTTCAATTGGAATGGATTCGCCGCCGTCGGCCCGCTCGCCGTCCAGCGTCCAGGCCATATCCGGGTCGGCCACTACCCGGACGCGGGTGGTGGAGAGGAAGGTGATCATATTGCAGCAGTATTTTTGGGTATGGAGCGCCCGAAGACAATCGGAAATCTCCGCCAGATCCCGGGGCGCCCGGATCAGCAGAAGTTCAAATCTGCCGTCACCCAGGTCCACCTGGGATGTATTCAGCGTTAGAATACCGCCCACGCTGGTGGAGTTACTGACGGCGCCGAACAGGAAATCGTCTTCGATCACCCGGTCGTCCAGCTCCAGGCGTACATGGGAGGCCCGGAGCTGGGACAGCTCCTGGATGCCTTCCAGCAGATAAGCGGTATGCCCAAGGGCGTTTTTGACGCTTTGGGGCGTGGCGTAGCTGGCCCGGGTGAAGGCGCCGAAGGAGGCCACATAGGAAAAATAACGGTTGCCAAATTTGCCGATGTCATAGCGGTGGGGCTTGCCGGACACGATGATCCTGGCGGCCTCCAGCACATTTCCGGACAAACCCAGGCTGGCGGCAAAATCGTTGGTGGAGCCGGCGGGAATATAGCCGATGGGAATATCTATGCCGCTGCCCATAAGACCGGAGATGGTTTCGTTCAGCGTGCCGTCGCCGCCGCAGCAGGCTACCATATCCATGCCGGGCGCCAGACGCGCCACAGCGGCTGCCCCATCGCCGGGGCCGGAGGTCATGTGGATGGTGACGGTGTAGCCTGCCTGATTGAAGATGGAAAGAATGTCGGGCAGATACCGGTTGGCCCGGCGGGTGCCGGCCCGGGGGTTCATAATAAATAACATTTTTTTCATGGAAATCGCCTCGATTGGGAAGTTTTCTTCATTATATCACCGGGGAAATCGGCAGGCAAGAGAAAACAGGCGAAACAGGAAAAAGTTTACATCAGGTTAACAACTAATTGCTGTAAAAATCCCTGTTTCCCATATTGCAGAAACCGGAATGCTGTGGTATCATAAATTGATATATTTGACAAAAGAAGGGGAAAGAGATGAAGAAAGAAACAAATCACTCTCCGCTGCAGGGGAATAAGATGGGCGTTATGCCTGTGGGCAAGCTGCTGGTGAATATGGCGGTGCCCATGATCCTCAGTATGCTGGTGCAGGCATTTTATAACGTGGTAGATAGCGTGTATATCTCCGCCTACAGCCAGGACGCGGTGACGGCTCTGGGCTTGGCGTTCCCGGTGCAGAATGTGCAGATCGGCTGCGCCGTCGGTATTGGCGTGGGCGTAAACTCCATGCTCAGCAAATCCCTGGGCGAGGGAAATCGGGAAAAGGCCAGTTTGGTGGCCGGCAACGGCATTTTCCTTGCGCTGGTATTTTCCGCGGCGGTGATGCTGTTTGGCGCCTTTGGTACCAAATTTTACTACAATGTGCAGACCGATGACGCCGAAATTCTGAAAGCCGGCATTGACTATACCGGCATTTGCTGCCTGTTCACTATGGGTATTTATTTTGAGGTGCTGTTTGAGCGGATGCTGCAGGCCACGGGCCGCACTTTCCACACCATGATCACCCAGGGCGTTGGCGCTGTTATCAATATTGTTTTTGACCCCGTGTTTATTCTCGGCGTGGAATGGCTGGGTATTCCTGCCATGGGCGCTGCCGGCGCGGCCATCGCTACGGTGATGGGGCAGTGGATGGCGGCCGCGCTGGCTTTGATCTTTAACCTCAAGTGCAATCCGGATGTACATCTGAGCCTGAAGCGTATTCGGCCGAAAACGGATATCATCAAGCCGGTGATGGCCATTGGCCTGCCGTCCATGATCATGAACTCCGTCAGCTCTGTCATGAACTTCTCCCTCAACCAGATCCTGATGGGCTTTGAAGCGGTGACGGTGGGCATGGGCAAGACCGCTACGGCTGTTTTCTCCATTTATTACAAGCTGCAGAGCTTCTTCTTTATGCCGCTGTTCGGCTTGAACAACGCCACCATTTCCGTGGTCGCCTTCAACTACGGCGCCCGGAATCCTCGGCGGATCACCAAAACGCTGAAGCTGGCAGTATGTGGCGCGCTGTGTTTCATGATCCTGGGATTGTTGGTCTTTGAATTGATCCCGGGCACGTTGCTGAGCATTTTCAATCTGTCTGAGTCCTTTATGGCTATGGGTAAGACGGCGCTGCGGATTATTGCCATCCATTTCCCCATCGCGGCGGTATGCATCGCCCTGGGCGCATCCTTCCAGGCCTTGGGCAACGGCATTTATTCCACTATCACCTCTCTGTGCCGCCAGCTGGTGGTGCTGCTGCCGGCGGCGTACCTGCTGAGCCTTTCCGGTAATGTGAACTTGGTATGGTGGGCATTCCCCGTTGCGGAGCTGATGAGCCTGACAGTTACCTTGATCTGCTTCGTCCGGATTTATCGCAAAAAAATCAAACCCTTGTATGTAGCGTAATACTCCGCCTCAAAGCCTGCCGGAAACGGCAGGCTTTTTACTGTCCGGAAGAAGGGTGGAGAAGTGTCCTTGACACAAGAACAAAACCCGGAATTTTTGTAGAAAATCCATGAAATAACCTCTTTCTTTTTCCAAAAATATATGATACAATAACGGAGAATGGCGAACTATGATTCTGCAACGGCGGACACGCCATAATATTGGAATAACCTAATTCTTGCAACAAAGGAAAGGTGGAATTATTTTGGAAAAGTTTTTGATGACCGGTAATGAGGCAATTGCCCGTGGCGCTTATGAAGCAGGCGTTCGTGTGTGCTCTGCCTACCCCGGCACCCCCAGTACCGAGATTTTTGAAAATCTGCCCCTGTACAAGGACAGCCTCTACTGCGAATGGGCGCCCAATGAAAAGGTAGCCGCTGAGGTTGCCTATGGCGCATCCATCGCCGGTGTCCGCAGCCTGTGCGCCATGAAGCATGTTGGCGTCAATGTGGCCGCTGGCCCCATTTTTACCGCTGCTTACAACGGCGTGGGCAAGGGCTTTGTGATCGTTTCCGCTGATGACCCCTCCATGCACTCCTCCCAGAACGAGCAGGACAACCGTCACTATGCCCGGGCTGCCAAGATCGCCATGGTGGAGCCCGCTGACTCTCAGGAGTGTCTGGATTTCACCAAGGCCGCTTATGAGATCTCCGAAAAGTTCGACATCCCCGTGATGCTGCGTACCACCACCCGTGTGTCCCACTCCAAGAGCCTGGTTGCTCTGGGCGAGCGCGTGGAGCACCCCATCGAGGAATACACCAAGAACATCAAGAAGAATGTCGCTTCTCCCGCCAACGCGCTTGTGAACCACCCCAAGCTGGAAAAGAACCTGAAGGCTCTGGAAGAGTACGCCTGCACCAGCCCCCTGAATACTGTTGAGATGAAGGGCAGCAAGGTTGGCGTCATCACCGCTTCCATCGCTTACCAGTATGCCAAGGAAGCCTTCCCTGAGGATACTTCCTTCCTGAAGCTGGGCATCACCTTCCCCCTGCCCATGGCGCTGATCAAGGATTTTGCTTCCAAGGTGGAAAAGCTGTACATCATCGAAGAGCTGGACGGCTATATGGAAAATGAGATCAAGGCCGCCGGCATTGACTGCGTCGGCAAGGAGCTCATCGGCAATATGTATGAGCTGAATCCTCAGATCATTGAAGAACGTGTCTTCGGTAAGAAGCCCGAATTTAAGAACCTGACCGTCAAGGCCGCTCCCCGTCCTCCGGCACTGTGCGCCGGCTGCCCCCACCGTGGCTTCTTCTACGCCATCTCCAAGCAGAAGAACGTCATCGTCTCCGGCGATATCGGCTGCTACACCCTGGGCAGCGCCCAGCCCTTCAACGCGGTCGACTCCGTTGTCTGCATGGGCGGCGGCTTCAGCGTGGGCATGGGTATGGCCAAGGCTCTGGAGGCCAAGGGTGAAAACAAGAAGGTCTTCGGCATCATGGGCGACTCCACCTTCTTCCATTCCGGCATGACCGGTGCCGCCGAGATCGTCT
>JAZOAD010000019.1:0-27552 GCA_045595225.1 Faecousia sp. | reverse complement strand
AAGCATAGTTGCCGGACTTCATGACCTGCTGCTTGGCCATCTTAAAGTGCTTGGACTTGGAACCCCAGTAGCCCTTGGCCAGCTTCAGGGTAGCATTTCTTCTCTTGCGCGTCATCATCGCGCCTTTAACTCTTGCCATTTCTAATATCCTCCTTCAGACTTACTTGTAGGGAATCATCTTCTTGATTGCGTCGACATTGGTCTGGTCGGCGTAAGCAGTGGTGCGAAGATGACGGGTACGCTTGGTGGTCTTCTTGGTGAGGATGTGGCTCTTGTAAGCGTGGGCTCTCTTAACCTTACCGGTCTTGGTCAGGTTGAATCTCTTCTTAGCACCGCTATGGGTTTTTACCTTGGGCATAGTAGGTTCTCCTTCCGATTCTTTGGTAGTTTTTCTTATTTCTTGGGGGTCAGGAACATGGCCATAAAGCGGCCTTCCAGCTTGGGATTCTTTTCCATGGTGGCGCATTCCGCGCAAGCAGCAGCGAAATCCATCAACAGCTTTTCACCCAGATTGGTATGTGCCATTTCACGACCGCGGAAGCGGACGCTGACCTTTACCCGGTTGCCGTCAGAAAGGAACTTCTGGGCGGACTTGACCTTGGTATTCAGGTCATTGGTGTCGATGCTGGGGCTCATGCGGATTTCCTTGATTTCCACAACCTTCTGGTTCTTTCTGGCATCCTTTTCCCGCTTCTTCTGATCGTAGCAGAATTTGGAATAGTCCATAATCTTACACACGGGGGGTGTGGCGTTGGGAGAGATCTTGACCAGATCCATGCCCTGCTCTTCTGCCATAGCGTTGGCCTCGGCAGCGGACACGATACCCAGCTGGGCGCCGTCGGCACCGATCAGGCGAATTTCCTTGTCCCGGATCTCCTCATTGAGCTGATGTTCTAACTTAGCGATGGTAAGCACCTCCAAAAAACAATAAAAGCGGATGCCATAGCATCCGCGCAATTCCGCAATCCTCCCCTATCGGGGAAAATAAAAGGGAATATTAACCGTTTTGCAGTTTGCTTACGGTGAGGCGGATGTACAGCCTTCTTTATTACCCCGGTATTTTAGCACGCCTTTTCCGATTTGTCAAGCACTATTTTTCTTTTTGTTAAGATAATCGCGCCGGGGCTGCAAGCAGCCCCGGCCATGTTTTTTACTTGTCGGAAATAGCGATATGCACGGTATCCAGCTGGATCTGGTCCACGGTGGTGGGCGCGTCCATCATCAGGTCCTGGGCATTCTTGTTCATGGGGAAGGTAATGACCTCACGGATGCTCTCCTCGCCGCACAGCAGCATGACCATACGGTCAATGCCGGGGGCCGCGCCTGCATGGGGAGGCGCGCCGTAGGAGGAGGCATTGTACATGGCGGGGAACTTGGCCTTCACATTCTCTTCGCCCAGGCCAACCATCTGGAAGGCCTTGATCATGATCTCGGGATCGTGGTTACGCACAGCGCCGGAAGCGCACTCGTAGCCGTTGATGACCAGGTCATACTGGCTGGCGTTGATGGCCAGGCACTTCTCGATGTCGCCCTCGGCATCCAGCAGAGTCTGCAGGCCGCCCTTAGGCATGGAGAAGGGGTTGTGGCAGAATTCCAGCTGGCCGGACTCTTCGCCCAGTTCGTACATGGGGAAGTCCACGATCCAGCAGAAAGCGTACTGCTTTTCGTCGAAATGACCGGGCAGACGGCGGCCCAGCATGGTGCGGACCACGCCGGCGGTCTTCTGGGCGGCCAGCTTCTTCTGAGAGGCGGCCATGCAGACGAAGCTGCCGGGCTTCAGATTCAGCTTAGCGGTCAGGGCATCCTTATAATTGACAAGGAACTTGGAAACGCCGCCGGTCAGCTCGCCGTTTTCGTCCACCTTCACCCAGCAAACCTTGTTGCCGGTCTGGACTTCCACATCAGCCAGCAGCTTATCGATCCACTTGCGGCCTTCGGTGAAATTATCCACAGCCACAGCCTTGACGGTAGCGTTCTGGAAAGGGCCAAACTCGCAGCCAGCCACTTCCGCGGTGATGTCATTGACCTCCAGGTCGATACGCAGGTCGGGCTTGTCGGAGCCGTAGCGCTCCATAGCCTCATTGAAGCCGATGCGGCGGAAGGGATAGGAAGACACACGGTCATACTGGCCGTACTTGACATAGATGGGCTGCAGCACTTCTTCCAGAGTGGTCAGCACATCGTCCTGGGAGGCGAAAGCCATTTCCATATCCAGCTGATAGAATTCGCCGGGAGTACGGTTGGCACGGGCGTCCTCATCACGGAAGCAGGGGGCGATCTGGAAATACTTGTCGAAACCGGAGGTCATCAACAGCTGCTTGAACTGTTGGGGAGCCTGGGGTAGAGCGTAGAACTTGCCGGGATGGTTACGGGCAGGCACCAGATAGTCACGGGCGCCCTCGGGGGAAGACGCGGTCAGGATGGGAGTGGTGATCTCCAGGAAGCCCTTCTCGGTCATGGCGGCGCGGATGGCGGCAACCACCTGGCAGCGCAGGATAATATTCTTCTTCACAGCGGGGTTACGCAGGTCCAGGTAACGATACTTCAGACGGACATTCTCATCGGCGTCCCGGGACTTGTTGATCTCAAAAGGCAGCTGGTTGTGGACACACTTGCCCAGCACCTTGATCTCGGAAGGCACAACCTCGATCTCACCGGTGGGGATCTTAGTGTTCTTGCTCTCACGCTCACGGACAACGCCGGTAACGGAGATGGTAGACTCCTTGTTGATGGGCTTAATAACGCGCATCATTTCTTCGTTTTCGATGACAACCTGGGTGGTGCCGTAGAAATCACGCAGCACGCAGAAGGCAAAATTGGCGCCGACTTCGCGGACATTTTCCAGCCAGCCGACGATGGTAACAGTTTGACCTGCGTTGGCAAGACGCAGCTCGCCGCAGTTATGAGTTCTGGATTGGGTCATAGGAATTCCCCTTTTCTTTCTTAGAATTAACCTGTATATTATTCCACAAAATTGCAAAAAAGTCAATTCCCCCGCCGGGATTTCTTGCCTTCGTGAAATAAATTGTTGTTTGCGCGACGAGCGTCCCATAGCCTCCCTCGTCAGAGGGGACTATGGGCGCGGCGCGTCTTTGCATCGTTGTACAGCAATTTTTCTTACTCCACAAACGCGCCGGGGCTGCGAAACGCAGCCCCGGCAGGATCGCGATATTCATTCCAGCACTTCGATCTCGTAGCTATTTTCTGCGCAGCTGTCAAAATAATAGTAACGCCGCACAAAGATCCGACGCCCAATTTCATCCAAACCGTCCAAAAACAGATTGATGATCTGGCTGATTTCCTGGGCCTCTACCAGCTGCTGGGGATCCCGAAGGTTGACAAAACAGCTTTCCAGTTCCTCCAGGCACAGTTCCTTGCCCCGGTCCCGCTTGGCGGCACAGAGATGGTCCAGACGACAACAGCAAATATTACGCAAGATCCGGCTGAAATAAGCCCACAAAAACCGGGGCCGCTCCGGCGGGATCCGTTCCCACAGGACAAGCAGGGCATCATTGACGCATTCTTCCCCATCCTCTTTGCTGCGCAGCAGATTGCCGGCCAACTGCTGCGCCCGGCTGCCATATTTGGCTTTCACCGCCTCCAGGGCTATTTCCGAGCGATCAAAAAACAGGTCGATGATTTGCTGATCATCCATCCAGGCCACCTCCTTTCATGAAAGAAGTAGGATTCTTGTGTGGGAATGTTACAGGAAATGAGAAAATAATGTAGAATTATCTTACCATACTTTTGTAGAAAAATCCATATGCCTGGATGAGGCAAAGAAGCTTCGTTTATCAGTGGGGCAGCACAACAAGCCGCATTTTTCTGGAATATGGTAGCAAAATCGCTTTCCATGTGCTATAATGGGAGCAAACACAGGACGAGGAGGCAAGACAATGCTGCCTGAAGCTTTTTTAACCCGTATGCAGGCCCAGCTGGGAGGAGAATATGAGGCTTATCTGCAAAGCCTGGAGCGGCCCAGAGCGGTGGCGCTGCGGTTTAACCCGCTGAAGGGACAAGCCCCTTCCCTGCCCTTTGTGGGTCAGCCGGTGGCCTGGGAGCCCAACGGATTTTACTATGACCCGGCATCCCGGCCCGGCCTGCACCCATATCACGAGGCCGGCGTATACTATTTACAAGAGGCCAGCGCCATGTCGGCGGTGGCTTTGCTGGAGCCCCAGCCCGGCGAGCGGGTCTGCGACCTTTGTTCCGCGCCCGGCGGCAAATCCACCCAAATCGCCGGCAGGATGATGGGGCAGGGCTTTTTGCTTTGCAACGAGTGGAGTCCCAAGCGTGCAAAAATTCTCTCGCAAAATATAGAACGCATGGGTGTGGGGAATGCCTTGGTGACCAACGAAACTGTGGACCGGCTGGCCCAGAAACTGCCGAGCTATTTCGATAGAGTGCTGATCGACGCCCCCTGCTCCGGTGAGGGTATGTTCCGCAAGGAAGAGGCGGCCGTGACGGATTGGAGCCAGGAAACCGTGGAAATGTGCGCCCGGCGGCAGGCGGACATTTTGGATTCCGGCGCGAAGCTTCTGCGTCCCGGCGGACGCCTGGTATACTCCACCTGCACCTTCGCCCCGGAGGAAAATGAGCAGGCCATCGCCGCCTTCCTGCAGCGAAATCCGGATTTTGCGTTGGAAGATGTGGACGCCCCCTGGTTTGAAAAGGTGGGCGCCGGCCAATTCCGGCTGTGGCCTCACAAGCTGCTGGGCGAAGGCCATTTTGCCGCGGTTCTGCGAAAGCATGGCGACGAAGAAGCCCACGGCGATGGTGGCATTGGCGAAAAACTGCCCAGGGAATGGGCCGCTTTTGCCAAGGAGCTGGATATTCAATTGCCGAAAGGCAAAGCCATTTTCTTTGGCTCCACTCTTTTCTGGGCGCCTGCGGAAATGCCGGACATCCGGGGATTGAAGGTGCTGCGGCCGGGCCTGCAGCTGGGCGAAGTGAAAAAAGACCGGTTTGAGCCGGCCCACGCCCTGGCTCTGTGGCTGGATGGCTGTAAAAACACCGTTTCCCTCCCGGCGGAGTCCGCGGAAATGAAGGCCTATCTTCACGGCGATGTTTTGCCCTGCGCCCAGCGGGGATGGTGTCTTGCGCAGGTGGACGGCTACAGCATCGGCTGGGGCAAAGGCGACGGAAATCAACTGAAAAATCATTACCCAAAGGGCCTTCGCAGATAATTATTCTTAAAAAAACGCAAATAATACTTTACATAATTACCTCTGTGTGCTATAATTTTCCCGCCAATTTATTGAAATAACAGCAAGGAGCGTGTATTCCTTGGCAAGATATGAAATTCAGGGCGGCGCGCCACTCAACGGATGCGTCACCATCAGCGGCGCGAAAAATGCCGCTGTCGCCATTCTGCCGGCAGCATTGCTGGTAGCCGGCAAGTGCCGAATTGAAAATGTTCCGGACATTTCTGATGTCCGTATTCTGCTTTCCATTTTGGAAGGCTTGGGCGCTACTGTAGCCCAGCCCGAAGCGAATGTGGTGGAGCTGGATTGCTCCCATATCCACAGCACCGAGCCGGAAGCGGCGCTGGTGAAAAAAATGCGGGCCAGTTACTATCTGATGGGTTCCCTGCTGGGCCGGTTCGGCAAATGCCATGTGGCGCTGCCCGGCGGCTGCAGCTTCGCCACCCGCCCCATTGACCAGCACATCAAGGGCTTTAAAGCCCTGGGCGCCAATGTGGAAGAAAACGAGGAATTCGTCGCTATGGAGCCCGGCGTTAACGGACTTTCCGGCAGCCGCATTTGCCTGGATATGGCGTCCGTAGGCGCTACCGCCAATATTATGATGGCCGGCGTACTGCTGGAAGGCCAGACCATCATTGAAAATGCCGCCAAAGAGCCCCACATCGTTGACCTGGCCAACTTCCTCAACACCATGGGCGCGCAGATTTCCGGCGCGGGCACTGACACGGTGAAGATCCGCGGCGTGCAATCCCTGCAGGGCGGCACCTACGCCATCATTCCCGACCAGATCGAGGCCGGCACCTATATGGCAGCCGTAGCCGCCACCGGCGGCAATGTGCTGATAAAAAACGTGATCCCCAAGCACATGGACTGCATCACCTCCAAGCTGGCGGAGATGGGCGCGGAAGTCATTCCCTATGACGATGCCATCCGTATCCGCAGCAGCGGCAAACTCCAGGCGGTGAATGTAAAGACCCTGCCCTACCCCGGTTTCCCCACGGATATGCAGGCCCAGATCTGCGTGTGCATGACTCTGGCCGAGGGCGTCAGCCGGCTCACCGAGAGTGTGTATGAGACCCGGTTCTTCGGCTACTGCACCGAACTGGAAGGCATGGGCGCCAAGATCAATATCCAAGGCAAAAATGCTGAGGTCATCGGCCGGGACCGTTTGAAGGGCACCACCGTAGTGGCTCGCGATCTGCGGGCCGGCGCGGCGCTGGTGATTGCCGGTCTGTGCGCCGAAGGCACCACCAGAGTGGAGAACATCCATTTTGTGGAGCGTGGCTATGAGAACATCATCGAAAAGCTCACCAGCCTGGGCGCCACCATCCGCCGGGTGGATGACTGATCTGCGCTCCAAGCATCCCCATACCAATACTACGCCACAGATTCTGCCCAGAGTCTGTGGCGTTTTTATGGAGGGGGAATCGGGCTTCCTTGCCCGGATTTTAAGGTTGTATTACAAAAACCGACAAGCGGTTAAAATATTTTTAATATCTTTATCCAAAATGTGCTAAAACTGCCAAATTTAAGGGCCATTTTTTCTCCAATTCATACATTTTTCAAAAAACCAGTTGTATCTTTCACAAAAATGATGTAGAATAGTATTTGTAATATAATGCGATTTTATAGACTTTGTCTATTTCCGGAGGTAAATATCCAATATGAAACCGATTGTACTTGTGATCATGGACGGTGTCGGCAAGGGCGACGCCGGCAGCGGCGATGCCGTTACGGTTGCCAAGACCCCCACGCTGGACAGTTTGCTTGCCACCTGCCCCCACACCTATCTGAAGGCTCACGGCACCGCCGTCGGTCTGCCCAGCGACGAGGATATGGGCAACAGCGAAGTAGGCCACAATGCCTTGGGCTGCGGCCAGGTCTACTCCCAGGGCGCCAAGCTGGTTGGCGAAAGCATTGAAAACGGCGTGCTGTATGCATCCGAAACCTGGAAGGATCTGGTGGCCAATGCCGGCAATAGCGCCATGCATTTCATCGGCCTGCTGTCCGACGGCTACGTTCACTCCAATATTTCCCATCTGATCGCGCTGCTGCGTCAGGCCAAGGCGGAAGGCGTAAAGAAAGCCTACTGCCACATCCTGCTGGACGGCCGCGATGTGCCTGCCACCTCCGCGCTGGAATATGTGGAGCAGCTGGAAACTGTTCTGGGTGAGTTGAGCACCGACGGCTGCGATTTCGCCATCGCCTCCGGCGGCGGCAGAATGCAGGTGACTATGGACCGGTACGAAGCCAACTGGGGTATGGTAGAGCTGGGCTGGCGGACCCATGTGCAGGGAATCGGTCGGCAGTTTGCCTCCGCCAGAGAAGCCATTGAAGCTTACCGGGCGGAAACCGGCTGCATAGACCAGGATCTGCCCGCCTTTGTGGTAGCCAGAAACGGCGCGCCCGTGGCAAAAATTGAAAACGGCGACAGCGTAATCCTCTTTAACTTCCGCGGCGACCGGGCCCAGGAGATCTCCCTGGCCTTCGACCGCAAGGATTTTGACAAGTTCGACCGTCCTGGCTACACCGGCGTAAAATTTGCCGGCATGCTGCAGTACGACGGCGATTTGAATATTCCCGAGCGCTATCTGGTGCAGCCTCCCGTCATTAAGAATACCCTGACGGAAGTGCTCTGCCAGGCAGGCATTCATGAGTATGCCCTGTCCGAAACCCAGAAGTACGGCCATGTGACCTATTTCTGGAACGGCAACCGCAGCGGCAAGGTAGACGAAAATTTGGAGGTCTACGAAGAAGTTCCTTCCGATGTGATTCCCTTTGAGCAGGCGCCCGCCATGAAGTCCAAGGAGATCACCGAGAAAATGGTGGAAAACATGGCTTCCGGCAAGTTCCAGTTCCTGCGCTGCAATTACCCCAACGGCGACATGGTGGGCCACACCGGCGTGATGGACGCGGTGGTATACGCCATGGAATGCGTGGACAGCGGTCTGAAAGCCATCCTCGAAGCCGCCGACAAGTACGGCTACACCGTACTGATCACCGCCGACCACGGCAATGCCGACCAGATGACCGAAACCAAGAAGGGTAAGACCTCCGTTCGCACCGCTCACTCCCTGAACCCCGTGCCTTTCATTATTTATGACAAGGACCGCGCTTGGGAGATCAAGGACGGGGCTTACGGCCTTGCCAATGTGGCGCCCACCGTTGTGAAAATGATGGGCCTTGCCGCACCCGCCTGCTGGGAAGACAGCATGATTTGATTTGGAGGATACAGTTTATGATTCAGCATAAGAATGAAAATGGTTCCGTGAATATCAGCCCCAGTGTATACACCGACATCGCCGGCACCGCCGCCAGCAACTGCTTCGGCGTCAAGGGCATGGCTGCCCGCAGCATGAAGGACGGTTTCTACCACCTGCTGCGCAAGGAAGCCGCCGGCAAGGGCGTTCAGGTGTATTTCCACGAGGATAATTCCATTTCCATCGATCTGCACATCATGGTGGACGAAGGCGTAAATCTGCCTGCCGTAGGCGATTCCATCATTTCCGAAGTGAAGTATGTGGTGACCAACTGCACCGGCACCGAGGTTCGTGCCGTCAATGTGTATATCGACTCCATGGTAATTGGTTGATCGAAGGAAAGCTGGAGGTACGCACAAGTGAAACAGACAATCAATGGCGCTGATTTTCGCCGGCTGGTGATCAGCGCGGCTGCGTCTATCGAGATCAACAAGCAAAAGCTGAATGAGTTGAACGTTTTCCCCGTGCCCGATGGCGACACCGGCACCAATATGTCCATGACCATCAATGCCGCGGCCAATGATCTGCGGAAACTGGAAGACCCCACCCTGGAAAAGGCCGCTTCCGCGGTGAGCTTTGCCACATTGCGTGGCGCCAGAGGCAATTCCGGCGTCATTTTGTCCCTGCTGTTCAAGGGCATCGGCAAAAGAATGAAGGGTGCGGAAATCTGCAACGGCGTGCTGCTGGCAGAAGCCCTGCAGGAAGGCGTGGACGCTGCCTACAAGGCGGTTATGAAGCCCGCCGAAGGCACCATCCTGACCGTGGCCCGTCTGGCTGCCGCCAAGGCTACTCAGGCTGCCCAGGAGAATAACTATTTCGAGTTTGTTCTGGAAGCTGCCATCGAAGAAGCTAAGCTGGCCCTGGCGGAAACCACCAATCAGAATCCCGTGCTGAAAAAAGCCGGCGTGGTAGACGCGGGCGGCAAGGGCTGGGTATATGTGCTGGAGGCTATGCTGGCCGCCGCTCAGGGCAACGATGTGGTGGTGCCCGAAGGTATGAACCAGGCAGAGGTGAAGGAAGGCGCTGATTTCTCCGACTTCGACACCGAGGACATTACCTTTACCTATTGCACCGAGTTCATCATTTCCCGTGAAAACGACAAGGATCCCCAGCAGCTGCGGGATTTCCTGGATTCTCTGGGCGACAGTCTGGTGCTGGTGGATGACGAAGAGATCATCAAGGTCCATGTTCACACCAACGATCCCGGCAAGGCCCTGCACGAGGCCATGGATTACGGCTCCTTTGTCACCGTCAAGATCGAAAATATGCGCCTGCAGCACACCGAAAAGGTGATGAGCGAAGCGGAGAAGGCGCCCAAGATCGCAGCGCCCGAAAAGGCCATCGGCGTGGTTTCCGTTTGCGCCGGCAAGGGTCTTGAGGATGTATTTATGAATCTGGGCGTGGACGGCCTCATTTCCGGCGGCCAGACCATGAACCCCAGCACTCAGGATATTCTGGAGGCTGTCAACAAGGTGCCCGCTGAAACCGTTTTCGTGCTGCCCAACAACAAAAATATCATCATGGCCGCTGAGCAAGTGGCTGATCTGACCCCCAAGAATGTGGTAGTCATCCCCAGCAAAACCGTGCCTCAGGGCGTTACCGCCATGCTCAGCTTCGATCCCGAAGGCAGCGTAGAGGACAACACCGCCGCTCTGACCGACGCGCTGGCTACTGTGGACACCATGCAGATCACCTATGCCGCCCGGAATTCCGATTTCGACGGCTATGATATCCACGAAGGCGACTATCTGGCCCTCTACGGCAGCAAGCTCTTCGGCACCAGCAAGGACATTCGCGTGCTGCTGAAGTCTCTGGCGGAAACGCTGCGCAACGACGGCAGAGAATATATCACCATCTACTACGGTCAGGATGTGAAGAGCCGCCATGCCCAGGTGGCCGCAGACATCTTCTCTGAAATTTGCCCGGATGCGGATGTAAATCTCATCAACGGCGGTCAGCCGGTGTACTATTATCTGATTTCCGCGGAATAATATTTCCGTAGGTGCAAAGTCCGCTGCGCCGTTTGGCGCAGCGGACTTGCCATTTATTAGTAGCACCTCTAAAAACTCCCCTTTTGCGATTTGGACGGATCTTTTGCTTCACCAATTCGTTTTGAAAAGCGTTTTCAGAGGTTGCCTGGGAGTGGTGGAATCATGGCGCTGATCAGGGCATGGACAGAAAAAGGAAAACGGCTGCTGGCCTTTTTACGGCCCATGGGCATTCCCATGCACAGCGCTTACACCAGTTTCTTTTTGATTTTGTCCCTCTTCCCTGCCCTGCTGCTTCTGCTGGGGCTACTGAAATACACCGATCTGCGATTGGAGAATATGCAAGCCTTTGCGGAAGGATTTTTGCCGCAGGCCTTATGGCCCACCGTTCACAGCATTCTGAAGGCATCCTACCAAAATGGCTCCGGCGCTGTAGTTTCCCTTTCTGCGGCCACCGCGTTGTGGTCAGCCAGCCGGGGCATGCTGGGCCTGGTGCGGGGATTGGAAGCTGTGTACCGCCAGCCGCCCCAGCGGAGCTACTGGCAGCAGCGGCTGACCTGCGTGATCTACACCTTTTTATTTTTGGTGGTGCTGCTTTTGACCCTGGTGGCCCATGTATTTGGCACCGCCATTTTGGACTACCTGTGGATGACCACAGATCCGGTGCTGATGCTGGTCATGAGCATCATTGACCTGCGATTTTTGCTGCTGCTTTTGCTGCAGACAGCCCTGTTCACCGCCATGTATGCCCTGCTGGGCGGCAAACGCCGCCGTTTGCGGGACTGTTTTCCCGGCGCGGTGGCAGCTTCCTTGGGCTGGCTGCTCTTTTCCAGGCTTTTCTCCATTTATGTGGAGCATTTTTCCGGTTACACCAATATTTTCGGCTCTATTTACGCCCTGGCGCTGGGCATGCTGTGGCTGTACGGATGTATCTGTATCGTTTTTTACGGCAGCGCGCTGAACCGGATCATAGAAGAAACGGGAAAATAATTTGCATTTTTCCCATTTTGTTTATGTCCAGTTCATAAAACCGGGATAAAATGGTAAAAAAATGGGAGGTCATGTTATGTTCGGCTTTGTTACCGCCAATTTATCCGAGCTGGATCCGCAGCAAAAAAACCGCTATCAGGCGGTTTATTGTGGCATCTGCCGGCAGATTCGGGAATCCGCCGGTCAACCGGCTCGGCTGTGCCTGAGCTATGACATGACCTTTCTGGCGCTGCTGCTGATGAGCCTATACGAGCCGGAGGAAACGGGCGGCGGCAATGCCTGCGCGCTCCACCCTATTCGTAAACGGCCCTGGGCAAATTGCGAAATGATCCGCTACGCCGCGGAAATGAATGTGGTGCTGGCCTATTACAACGCCCGGGACAACTGGGAGGACGACCGTTCCCTGCCCTCTAAGACCATGGCCAACTATCTGGAAAAATACTGCGAGGAGATCCGTCAGCGCTATCCCCGGCAGAGCAACGCCATCGCCCATTGCGTCAGCCACCTTTCTCAGCTGGAAAAGAACGGCTGCGCCAATCCGGACGAGCCGGCCGGCTGCTTCGGCGCGCTGATGGCGGAGCTGCTGGTCTACCGGGAGGATCTGTGGGCCAGCGACCTGCGGGAAATGGGCATGGCGCTGGGCCGGTTCATTTACCTGGCGGACGCCGCTGTGGACTACCGCAAGGACAAGCGAACCAAAAAATACAACCCCTACATTGCCATGGGCAGTCAGGAAGATTGGGCTGTCTGGGACGAATATCTGGTGCTGGCCATGGGCCGATGCACCCATTACTTTGAAAAATTGCCGCTGGTGCAGGATAAGGAAATTTTGAACAACATTCTCTACAGCGGCGTGTGGACCAATTTCAGACGAAAGCGAAAGGAGGTCGGGGCGAATGCAGGATCCGTATAAGGTGTTGGGCCTCAGCCCCAATGCCTCTGATGAGGAAGTCAAACAGGCTTACCGCCGATTGGCAAAGCAATACCATCCGGATCGAAATCCCGGTGACGCGGCGGCCGCGAAGAAAATGCAGGAGATCAACGCCGCCTACGAGCAGATCAAAAATCCGGAGAAGGCGCAGCCCCAGGGCGGCAGCTACGGCGGCTACAATAGCTATGGCGGTTACGGCAGCTATTACGGCGGCTACGGCCAATCCTACCAGCGAGCCCAGGAGGCGGATGGGGACTCCTATCAGCGCGCCGCCTACAACTACATTCGCTACGGCCGCTACCGGGAGGCGCTGAATGTACTGGGAAGCTGCCCGGAGCGTAACGCCCGGTGGTACTACCTCAGCGCCCTGGCCAACAACGGCGTAGGCAACCAGGTGACGGCGCTGGAGCACATCAAACGGGCTGTTTCCATGGAGCCGGACAATCAGGAGTACCTGCGGGCCCTTGAGATCATCGAAAACGGCGGCGCCGCCTACCGCCAGCAGGCCGGAAACTACCGGGGCTTTACCATGCGAGGCAATCCCTGCCTGAATATGTGCCTGTGCCTTTTGCTGCAAAGACTTTGCTGCGGCTGTTGATCCGCAAGCCCATACTGCGCAAAAAGCTGCCGCGAAAGCGTGATGTTCTTATTGGAGAAATCACAAAAACCGAAAAGAATAAAGAAACTCCATCATGGACGAACGCCCGTGATGGAGTTTTCTGTATATATCACTATTGGGAATCATTTATATCCAATATCCTCTAAACAGATAACTACATAAACAACACAATCCAAAGATAAGTGCAATAGGAATTACTATGAGTAATACTTCAAGAAACATTCTCAAACCTTTGCTGCGTATGTTTTTAATTCGGCCAAAAATATCTTCATATTTCGATTCGAAAGGCTTGAATAGAATTGTAAGTATAAGCTCTAGAATTTCTTCCATATTTCCTCCAATTTGAACACCAATACATTTATCGCACGTTTCGCGTTTGTGGCACAAACGCATCGGGAAAACCCTACCTCATAATATTAAACACCGAAATGGACGACTCGTCAAGTGATATTCCGACTTCGTCGGAGTGATATTTTCACTTTGTGAAAGTGATATTTCTGCTAACGCATAAGTGATATTTTATTCGCCCTGTAACTCGCACAGCGAATATCACTCAGCGCAGCCGAATACCACTGCGAAGCAATAGAACTCGCCGCATGGCGAATAAAACTGGCGAGATACTCCGTTAAGAGTATCTCGCCAATCGCGGCAGCTTTTTTATGTAGGTTTGATTACTTCAGCACCTTCAGGAAATCCAGTACAGCCAGGACGATGCCGATGAGGACATACAGGTCCACCAGGCCACCCAGCAGACCGATAATCACGCCCAGGACAGGAATGTTGGACAGCAGGCCGATCAGCACGCCGACGACGGCGCCCACCACAATGTAGACGATGATCTTGACCACCAGATTGGTGACATCCTTCACGCCAAAGGAATAGGGGAAGAACTTCTTGAGCAGATCCATGTTTTTACACCTCCTCCAATGTAGTTTTTCTTTATTATAGCACGTTCACTTTGAAATGCAAGTGCTGTTTTTAACCCTGGCCGTGGAGCTTGATGCGCTTATGCTCCCGAATTCCATTTACATAACATTTGTGGCACATAGCAATGTAGCAATCATTGCCGCCCAGTACCACCTGGGCGCCCTCAGTCACGATGTAACCGTCGGAAATTCTGGCGTTGACAGTAGCCTTCGCGCCGCAGTCACAAATGGTTTTGATCTCCTGGATGGTGTCCGCCACCTCCATCAACCGCCGGGAACCGGGGAACAGTTTGGTTTGAAAATCGGTGCGCAGGCCAAAGCACATAACCGGCACATTGTGTTCATCCACAATGGTGCGGAGCTGGTCGATCTGCTTTTCCGTGAAAAATTGGGCCTCGTCAGCGATGATCACATGGCACTTTCTGATTTTGCTGCCCAGAAAGCGGGCGTACAGATCCACTTCCGGAGCAATGACCTCGCATTCCGCCGCCAGACCAATGCGGCTGCGGATGGTGCCTACGCCATCCCGGGTGTCCGCGCTGGGTTTGATCAGCCAGACATTCAGATCATTTTCTTCGTAGTTATATTTGGTGATCAGCGCCTGGGCTGTTTTGCTGGAACCCATTGCGCCATACTTGAAATAGAACTTTGCCATACATACCCCTCCTTCGGTTTGAAATAATTGTAGCAAATAAACAGAATTTTTGCAAGGGTAATTCCTGTTTTCCAACTGTTTCTTGACTTTTCCGGTTTTGGGAATTACAATAAATGCATTCTTGTGAAAAAGGAGGGAGCTATTTTGGGCAAACTGCTTCGCCGGACGCTTCCCATTATTTTCGCGCTTATTTTGCTGACCGGCTGCACGGATCAGCCGGATGTTTCCTCCAGCACCAGCGGTATCAACACCACCGCTCCTTCCGGCACGACCACGGAGCCTTCCAGTTCCCAGCCGCTTCCTTCCACCTCCTCATCCTCCGTCCAGACGGACCCCAGCGAGTCCACCGCGCCGGAAACCAGGACCATGCGGACGGTAACGGAAACCGGATTATATGCAGTCCAAGACCTGGAAACCGCGCCGGTCCTTTCCTTGGAACGGGGCGCACGGGTGGAAATGGTGGAGGCGACTGCCGAGTGGGCGACGGTTTTGATGGATAGTCAACTGTACTACATACCCAGCCAGCATCTGCGGGAATTGGGACACTATTTGGTGGTGATCGACGCGGGGCATCAGCGTTACGGCAATCTGGAGCTGGAGCCGGACGGCCCCGGTTCCGATATTATGAAATACAAGGTTTCCTACGGCACTCAGGGCAGCTTCACCGGTCTGGCCGAGTATGAGCTGAATCTTCTGGTGGCGTTGAAGCTGCAGGCCGAGCTGGAGGCCAGGGGCTATGAGGTCGTCATGGTCCGCACGACCCACGATGTGGATATCAGCAATGCCCAGCGGGCAAATGTCGCCAACGCGTTATTTGCGGACGCGTTCATCCGCATTCACGCCAACGGCTCTGAGGACCCCAGCCACAATGGCATTATGACCCTGTGCCAGGCCAGCAACAATCCCTACAACAGCCATCTGTACCCCGAAAGCCGGGCTCTTTCTTACGCAGTGCTGGACGAAATGGTGGCAGCCACAGGGGCTAAAAGGGAGTATGTATGGGAAACCAACACCATGAGCGGCATCAACTGGTGCCAGGTGCCGGTGACCATTGTAGAAATGGGCTATATGACCAACGAAACAGAAGACCGGCTGATGGCCACCGACGAATACCAACAAAAGCTGGCATTGGGCATCGCCAACGGCATTGATATTTACTTCGCCCAGCATAATCCATAGTTTTTCAGCCTGCCGCGGTTTGGCGTGATACTCTTACGGGAGTATCACGCCAGTTTTATTCGCCGGGGGCGAGTTCTAATGCTACGCAGTGATATTCGGCTTGCGCCGAGTGATATTTGCTTCGCAAGTTATGGGCGAATAGAATATCACTAAGCCTATAGGGCTTAATATCACTTTCGCAAAGCGAAAATATCACGCTGACCCTAGTCAGCATATCACTATACCGACAAAAAAGAAGAGAAGACTCGTGATCAAAACGAATCTTCTCTTTTTCTGTTGTTAGTGGGTCTGATGCTGGTTCTTGACGGAAGTTGAAGAATTTTCAAATTCGCTGTTAAGAACAACACCATTTCGCGGCAGGCTTCGATTTTTGGGGCAAACCAGGATTTTCCACTTGCGGATTGGATATACTTTAGTGGCAACCGCCCCTTCCGGCGGGAAATTTATTCTTCCGAATTTGGTTGACATAGTACTTTTTTTAGAGTATTATGGAGTATCATGAGTTAATATGCCCATTTATGCCCCAAGGAGGGTTTTCCTATGAATATTCCCACATTTACGGCGTTAAAGAAAAACACAAAAAAAGATATGTCCGCCCTGCCCGGCTGCAAAATCGCCATTTTGGGCGACTGCGCCACGCAGCACATCGCCATGGCTCTGCGGGGCTGGGGATATGACGCCGGCATCCGCTTCGAGGTGCTGGACACCGACTACAATCAGATCGATGCCCAGACCATGGACCCCCATTCGGAAGTATACGCCTTCTCCCCTGCCTGGTGTGTCCTTGCCAACTGTACCGACAAGCTGTATGAAGCCTTTTGCGGCTTCCCGGCAGGCAACCGGAAGGATTTCGCTGAGGTAATGCGGGATCGGCTGGTGGTGGTCTGGCAACGGATCGCCGCGGGCTGCGGAGCGCGGATCCTGCAGTTTAATTTCCCCGCCTGGGATGACCGGATCTTCGGCGATTTCGGCGCGAAAACGCCGGATAGCTTTGCTTTCCAGCTGCGGAAGCTGAATTTCCTGCTGAGCGAAAGCGCCGCGGCCCACAAGAATGTATTCCTGGTGGATATCGACGGCCTGCAAAGCCGGCTGGGCGAAGCGGAAGTCCGGGACAGCAAAATGTACTGCATCGCCAAAATGCCTTTCCGCACCGATTTCCTTCCCTATATTGCCAAGCACATCACGGACACCGTGCTCGCCGCCTCCGGCAGCTTCAAAAAATGCGTGGTGCTGGATCTGGACAATACCCTTTGGGGCGGCGTCATCGGCGACGACGGTTTGGATGGTATCCAAATCGGCGAATTGGGCCTGGGCCATGCCTTCTCCGCCTTCCAGATGTGGCTGAAGGAGCTAAAAAACAGAGGCATTATTCTCTGCGTCTGTTCCAAGAACAATGATGATACCGCCCGGGAGCCCTTCCAGAAGCACCCGGAAATGGTACTGCGGCTGGAGGATATCTCCGTTTTCGTAGCCAACTGGGAGGACAAAGCAGGCAATATCCGCCACATTCAACAGACGCTGAATATCGGCATGGACTCCATCGTATTTTTGGATGACAATCCCTTTGAACGGGAAGTAGTTCGCAGCCTGATTTCCGGTATTACTGTGCCGGAGCTGCCGGAAAATCCGGAGGAATATGTGGATTATCTGCGTAGCCTCAACCTGTTTGAAACCGCCTCCTACTCGGAGGAGGACCGGGTGCGGACCCAGCAGTACCAGGCGGAAGCCCAGCGCAATCTGCTGCAAAACCAGTGCGCCGACTATGACGCTTATCTGGAAAGCCTGGAAATGCTGGCGGAAGCGAAACCCTTTGACAGCTTCCATTTCCCCCGGATCGCCCAGCTGACCCAACGCTCCAACCAGTTCAATCTGCGGACTGTGCGCTACACCGAGCAGGAGATCGCCGCCATCGCCAATGATGACCGGTATGTGACCTTGTATTTCACCTTGAAGGACAAGTTTGGCGACCACGGCCTCATCAGCACGGTCATTATGGAAAAGCAGGCAGATACCCTGTTTGTCAACACCTGGCTCATGAGCTGCCGGGTGCTGAAGCGAGGCATGGAGGAGTTCATCGTCAACAAGATGCTCTCCACCGCCGCCATTTTGGGCTACAAAACCGTCATCGGCGAATATCTGAAGACCCCCAAGAATGCCATGGTGGCAAACATTTATGAAAAACTGGGCTTCACGCCGACAGAAAACGGCCATTTCATTGCCAATGTGGCCGAATTTACACCCAACAAAACCCATATTACGGAGGAATAAACCATGAATGAAATTTTTGACCGCCTGAACGAAGTATTTCAGGATGTTTTCGATGATGACTCCATCACCGTAAACGAGAACACCACCGCCGCTGACATTGAAGATTGGGATTCTTTGTCCCATATCACCCTGGTATCCGCCGTGGAGGACGAATTCCGCATGAAATTCAGCATGAAAGAAGTTGTAGAAATGAAGAATGTGGGCGAAATGGCAGCCATCGTAGCCGCACGGCGCAAGAGGTAATATTCTCATATGGTATTTTCTCACCTTTTATTCCTGTACGCGTTTTTACCGCTGCTGATGATCCTTTACTACGCGGCAAAAAACGCCAGCTGGCGCAGAGCGGTCCTTTTGGCCTTCTCGCTGGTATTCTACGCCCTGGGCGAGCCGGTATATATCCTGCTGATGCTGGGTTCGGCGCTGCTGAATTACCTGTTTGCCATTTTGATCGGCGCTGCCAGATCCGACAAGGGCAAAACCGCGGCGCTGGTCACCGGTGTTATCATCAATTTGGCATTGCTGGGTATCTTTAAGTACGCCGGCTTCGCTGTGGAAACCGTCAACGCCGTCACCGGCCTTGCTATTCCCGTACCCAAGATCAGCCTGCCTTTGGGCATCAGTTTCTACACCTTCCAGGCTATGACCTATGTGATCGACGTGTACCGCGGTTACTGCAAGCCCCAGATGAAATTCGGCCGGGTGCTGCTGTATATCTGCCTGTTCCCCCAGCTGGTGGCAGGCCCCATCGTGCGGTATGTGGATGTGGAAGAAGCCCTGGAAAACCGGGATGTTTCCGCCGGCGAGATCAACACCGGCATTTGGCGCTTTGCCATTGGCCTTGCCAAGAAGGTCATTTTGTCCAACGCCTGCAGCCTGGCCAGCGAGAATATGTTCGCCTCCGCCGGCACTACGGTGCTGGGCAACTGGCTGGGCATTTTGTTCTACGCCCTGCAGATCTATTTTGACTTCTCCGGCTATTCCGATATGGCCATCGGCCTGGGTCACATGTTTGGCTTCACCTTCCCGGAGAACTTCAATTATCCCTACATCAGCCGCAGCATTTCCGAATTCTGGCGCCGCTGGCACATGACCCTCAGCAGCTGGTTCCGGGATTACCTGTTCTATCCCGTGCTTCGCTCCAAGGCCATGACCGGCATGGCCAAAAAGCTGAAAAAGAGCGGCCACAAGGCAGCCTCCCGGGCAGTACCCACCATCATCGCTCTAGTGATCGTATGGTTCTCCACCGGTCTTTGGCACGGCGCCGCGTGGAACTTTGTGCTGTGGGGCTTGTACTACGGCTTCTGGCTGATTTTGGAGCAGTTTGTCACCGATAAGTACATGAAAAAGCTGCCCAAATCTCTGTCCGCCGTTTTGGGCCACATCACTTCTCCCCTGATCATTTTGTTTGGCTACGCCATTTTCTATCACGAAAGCGATCTGTTTGCCAACCTGGGCCGTATGCTGGGCATTGGCGCCGCCAGCTTCTCCAGCGTGTACGCCACCAGTATGCTGTATGAAAACGGCGTTCTGCTGATCGCGTCGCTGATCTGCGTCACACCGCTGAGCCATATTCTCTTTGAGAAGCTCCACGCTGAAATGCAGCGCTCCTGGGGCATTCAGCGGGCCTACAATGTGGATCGGCTCATTAAGACCTTGGTGATTTTGCTGCTGCTGTTCATCTGCACCGTGCGGCTGGTAGGCGACAGCTACAATCCCTTCATTTATTTCCGTTTCTAAGGAGGCAGCATGAAACACAATCCATTTGATAAGCTGATGCTGTTTCTGGTCGCATTTTTCCTGTGCGCCCTGGCGCTTCTGAATATTTGCCAGACCGAACGGCCCACCGTTTCGGTAACCGAAAACCGCAACTTGGCCACCATGCCGGAGCTGAACGCCGTGGACATCCTGGACGGCAGCTATTTCTCCGACCTGATGCTCTATTTTTCCGATACCTTCTATGCCCGGGATTCCTTCGTGGCATTTTCCCAGGATCTGGACAAGCTGAAGAGCCTTTCCTTCTTCTTCCCCAACGATGATTTCTCCGTCATCGTGGACCCCAATCCCACCACCCCGTCCCAATCCACAAGCGGTACGATCGCTACCTTGCCGCCGCTGCCTTCTACTGACGGCACTACCGGCAGCACCGACAGCAGCGGAAACACCGGCCCTTCTGATTCTACCGGCCCTTCTGACAGCACCGGGCCGTCTGACTCTACCGGTCCTTCTGACAGCACCGGGCCCACCGAGCCTTCTACAGCGCCCGTGACACCGGTGGTTCTATCCAGTGGCAGCCTTTCCCTGACTGTAGGCGCATCCCAGCAGCTTTCCGCCACCGTGGGCGAGGGCTACAGCGACCTGCGCTGGACTTCCAGCAATCCCGGTGTGGTGTATGTCACCGACCTGGGCTCCGGCGTTATCACCGCCAGCGGCATTGACGAAGGCAGCGCCACCATCACCGCCACCGTTACCGACGCGGAAGGCAAAACCCACAGCGCCACCTGCGCTGTGACGGTCACCGCCCCCAACATTGGCCAGGGCGGCGAGGCGGCAGAATTCCTGCCCGGCGGTATGTTCATTTATAATGGCGCCGCCTATTCCCAGTCCTATTTCTCCTCCACCTACGCCCCCTACTTCGCGGCGGTATATGAGCGGTACGCCGCCCTGTTCCCCGACACCCGGGTGAGCGTAGTGACCGCGCCTTTAGCCACCATCACCATTACAGACCCCAAGGTTCTGGCCAATATTTCCGACCAGGGCGCCATTTTGGACAAGATGGAAGCCACCATGCCCGGCAGCGTGAATTTCGTCAATCTGAAGAATGTGATGCTGGCCCACGCCGACGAATATCTGTACTATCGCAGCGACCACCACTGGACTCACCGCGGCGCTTACTACGCCTACTATGAATTCATCAAGTCCATTGGCCTGACGCCGGTGCCCATTGAGGATTTCGAGAAGGTGGAGCTGAATACCAAATATATCGGCTCCATGGCAAACTACACCGGCGACGACCGGGTCAAGTCCTTCTTCGACACAGTGGAAGCTTATCTGCCCACCAAGAGCTGCGCTATGACCATTTACGGCACCCAGTGGGGTACCATCAAGCGCAGCTACTGTATCGACACCAGCTATCGCAACTATCTGGCATTCCTCATGGGCGACAACGGCTACACCGTTATCAATGTGCCGGAAAACCCTCAGGATCTGACCTGCCTGGTGATCAAGGACTCCTACGGCAACGCCTTTGTGCCCTACCTGACGGAGCATTACGGCAATATCATCGTCATCGATCTGCGGTATATCACCATTGATATGTATGAGGAATTCAAGGACATGAATTTGTCTGACATCATCTTCATGACCAACACCTCGTCTGCCAACTCCGAAGCCTGGTACAAGTATTTCCTCAACGCCATCAGCTGATGAACAAAAATTCTTCGGTTTGGGTATGTCCCAAACCGGAGTTTTTTTACCTATTCAATTCCCGGAACAGCGGCAGGCTGCCCAGAACCGTTTCCCTGCTGACACAGTAGCACAGTCGCAAATAACCGGGGCAGCCGAAATCGGAGCCGGGCATCAGAAGCAGGTCCTTTTCCTTGGCTTTCTCAAAGAAGGCCCGGTCGTCACCGCCGGGAGCTTTGAAAAATATGTAGAACGCGCCTTCCGGCTTGGCCATTTCATAACCGTATTCGGTCAATGCATCCACCAAAATTCGGCGGTTTTCGGTGTAAGCCGTCAGATCCGGACGCAGATGGGCCACCCGGGCCAAAACCTGCTGCAATAGCGACGGGGCGCACACATGCCCGGCAGCTCTTGCCGCGCCCACAATGGCAAAATACAGATCCCGGCCATCCTTGGCCGCGGCAGGCACATAGATATAGCCAATACGCTCACCGGGCAGGGACAGGGACTTGGAGTAGGAGTAGCACACCACCGTATTGGCATAGAATTGGGGAATGAAAGGCACCTGGGCGCCGTCATACACCAATTCCCGATAAGGCTCATCGGAGATGATATAGATGGCGTGGCCGTATTCTGCTTCCTTCCGGGTCAGCAGCGCCGCCAAACGCCGGATGGTTTGGGCGGTGTACACCGTACCGGCCGGATTATTGGGATTGTTGATAATGACGGCAGAGGTATTGGAATTGATGGCCGACTCCAGGGCCTCAAAATCGATTTGAAAACCGGGAATATCCGCTGGCACCACCCGGAAAACAGCGCCGGCCTGCTCCACATAGGGCTTATATTCCGGGAAATAGGGCGCCATCACCAAAAATTCCGCTCCGGGGCTTGCCAGGGCGCGAATGGTGGCTGCCAATTCCGGCGCGGCGCCGCAGCACAAAAACAGTTCTTCCGGCGTGATCTCCATACCGAACCGGGCCGTCATATCCCTGGCCACTACGCTGCGAGTGCCATGATCGCCCATGGTGGCGGTATAGCTATGTACCGCAAGAGAATCCGTATTCTGAACGATGTCCAAAATGGCCTGGTTTACTTCCTTCGGCGCGGGAACAGAGGGGTTGCCGATGCTGAAATCAAATACATTCTCTTTGCCTACAGCAGCCGCGCGCTGACGGCCGTAATCCGCCAGCTCCATAATGGTGTTGCGCTTCGTGCCCAATGCAAGTGCCGCCCGGTTGATCATAAGAAGCCTCCTGAATTAGTAATAAAGGGGTCTGCCGATACGATAGGATTGGGGTTTATAGGTCACAGAGCCAATGGGTTTGCCTTCTACGCCGTATTTGGGGTTGTAGCCGAATAGGTTTACATAACATTCTAAATCATCTTTTTCCGCCGCCATGGCTTCCATCACCGCCACGGTGGCGATCACATCGTCGATGGCCCGGTGGGAATTGACTACCTTTCCGGCCAGGCCATAGGCATCAATGGCATTGTGAAGCCGATGGGGGTACTCCCGGCGGTCTTTATAGACGGTAAGCAGGTCCAGCTTATCCTTCCCCTTCAAAATGGTGGGATCGCCGTTGCGCAGCAGTAAGTAAAACAGGAAACTCAAATCGAAATGGGCATTGTAAGCCAGCAGCAGCGTGTTGCCCTGGATCATCTGGGCAATATCCCCGCAGACCTGCTCCTTGGCAATGCCGCGCTGCAAAATATCCTGGGTGGAAATGCCGGTCAGCTCCGTGATTTTGGGCGGCACCGTGTTACCGGGGGTCAGCGTCACCAGCTGATCATACTCCCGGGTCACAGCAACTCCGTCATCCTGCTTTTCCAGCACCACCGCGGAAAACTCGATGATCTCATCCCGGGCGTAATCCAGCCCGGTGGTTTCTGTATCAAAAATAACGAATTTATCGTATTTTTCCATAATGGAACCAATATTTGCCATATTATTCTCCCTTTGCCAGGCCAAAAGCCCGGCGGAATTTACTTCTTGGCTCCGGCTGCAGGCCGTATTGCCGGGCAATTTCTTCCGCCAATGCCACGGTGGCTTCATCGGAGCCGGTTTTCAGCTCCACTTCCAACTCACACAAAGGCATTTCCCTGCCGCCGCCCAACAGAACGCCCTGATCCAGAGCCAGCTCCGCGGTGCCGTCGGCGGTGGGAAGCATGGCTGCCATCCGGGTAAATCGGGCGCCGCAAACGGGAATCAGGCGCTCTGCCGTCAGTTTCGGCGCGCCGGATTCAGCCAGCCGTTCCAATCCCGTGGACAGGTTCTCGGCTTCGCACTCCCATTCCGCTTGACCACCCTGGGGCAACGGCTTTTTGAGCGTGCAAACCAGGGTTTCATTTTCCCGGCGCAGCCGCAATGTGATCTTTTCCGCAGCCAAGGCGCCGTCCGGCGTATCAAAATAGGTGGTTTCCATGGTGATTTTGCGAAAAGGCCCCCAGGCAGCCAGAATGGCGCGGTGAAGTTCCGCCGGAGCCGCATATTTCAGTTCAAATTCTCTTCCCATGGTAGACCTCCCGGCTGGAATTTCCCCTATTATACAACGAAAACCGCCCGGATGCAAGTTTCTTTTCCCTTCCGCCCCGTTCCGACGAAATAATCGGTCTTTTTGTGTTACTATGGCATAAATCGCACACCACAAAAGAAAGGCTGATACATATGATGACTCTGTTACAAAGCTATATGCAAAGGTTTCAGCGGGCATTACGCCGCGTTTTGGCCCAGCCAGGCATGAAACCGGCCCTGCAAACCGCCGCCTGGCTGCTTGCGGGATTCTGCCTCAGCGCCGCAAGCCTGGCAAATGTGCTGCTGCCGCTGTGCCTGGGTCTGCTGTGCGCCGGGATCCCCGGCTGGATGAGCCTGGTCTTTGCCCTGGGCAGCAGCGTTGGCTACTGTTTTTTCTGGGGCAGCCATGCGTTGATGCCGTTGCTTTGGCTGGCGGCAGGCTTACCCGTGTGTGTATTGGTAGCCCAAACCAAGCTGGGCCGCAGTATGCCCATGCTGCAGCCGGCGCTGGCCGCCCTGATCGTGGCCTTCAGCGGGGTGGTTTTGCAGCAATGGAAAGGCGATGACACCCCCATTTTGCTCTATCTTCTGCGAATCGTTCTGGCCTTTGGCTGCACCTGGCTGGTAATACTGGCCAGAGATCGCCGGGACCCGGCAACGGAATGGGTGATCGCCGGTTTTTGCGTGCTGGCATTGGCGCAGATCGCGCCGCTCCCCTTCCTGGGCCTTGGCTTTCTGGCCGGCGCGCTGATGGTACCGGTGGCCCCATTTCCGGCGGTGGCGCTGGCAGGATTGGCGCTGGATCTTGCTCAGATCACGCCGGTGTCCATGACCGCGGTTCTGTGCCTGAGTTATCTTCTGCGGCTGCTGCCGGGCATCCGACGGGGTTGGGTAGCCGCGGCACCGGCGGCAGTATATGTAACAGTAATGGCTCTGTGCGGGCAATGGGACCTGCTGCCGCTGCTGCCCATGGTTCTGGGCGGTGCCGCAGGCGTGCTGCTGCCTCAGCGCAACGCGGGCGCTGTCCATCGCCGGGGAGAAACCGGGTTTGCCCAGGTGCGGCTGGAAATGGCGTCGGAAGTGATCAAGCAATCCGAGCGGCTCTTGCTGGAAACGGAGGACCATGGCATTGATGAAGAGGTGCTGATCCAAAAGGCGGCGGAACGGGCCTGCGGCGGCTGTCCATGCCGTAAGACCTGCAAGGAATTGGAAAGCGCCAGGCAATTGCCGACGGAATTGCTGCATCGCACTCTCTCCGGGGTAGATGACCTGCCCATCTCCTGCAAAAAGCGCTCCCGGCTGCTGCCGGAGCTGCGCCACAGCCAGGAACGATTCCGCACCATCCAAGCCGAGCGGGATACACGACGGGAATACCGGGGCGCGGTGCTGCAGCAGTACCGTTTTCTGTCGGAATATCTGCAGGAGCTGGCAGATCGGCTGCCCCAGCGCGGCAGTGGGCCGAAACCCCGGTTCCGCCCGGAAGTAGCGGTTTGCGCTTCAGGACGGGAAAAGACCAACGGGGACAAATGCCTGTGGTTCGCGGGAACGGAGTGCCGCTATTATCTGCTGATCTGCGACGGCATGGGCACAGGCGAAGGCGCTGCCCGGGAAGCCGGGATCGCCGCCGATATGCTACGGCGGCTGCTGATGGCAGGTTTCCCCGCTCCTTACGCCCTTCGCAGCATCAACAGCCTTTGCACCCTGCGGGGAGAGGCCGGCGCGGTAACGGTAGATCTGGCGGAATTCTGCCTGGACAGCGGAAAAACCACGGTGTACAAATGGGGCGCCGTGCCTTCCTGGCTGGTCTTCCCGGCCAGAGCGGAACGCATCGGCGCCGTCATCGCGCCGCCCGGGTTTTCCGTAACCGGTGACCGGGAAACGGTGGACCGGCTGACTCTGCGCCGGGGCGAGGCGCTGGTACTGCTCAGCGACGGCGTAGATGGGGAACAAAGCATCCGCCATCTAAGCGAGCATTACAAAGACCCGGCCGGCGCTTTGGCATCCCAAATTCTGGAGCTGGGCAAAACAGAAGACGATGCCACCGTAGCAGTTGTGCGGCTGCTGCCGCTGTAAATGAACACCGGCTTGCCAATTGGGGCAAGCCGGTGTTGTTTTGCTGCTGTCAATCCGTTTTAGGATGATTTATCGGACAATTTCCAAAAAACAGGCAAAAATAAGCAAAAAGGATTTGATTTTTCCATTTTACCGTGCTATACTATATTGGCATTATGCGAAACTATGCAATTTCGGGCATAAACTGCCCATAATTATTGAAAGGGGTATGATACCTATGCACAAGTATGTTTACCTGTTTACCGAAGGCAACGGCAGCATGCGTGAGCTGCTGGGCGGCAAGGGCGCTAACCTGGCTGAGATGACCAACATCGGCCTGCCCGTTCCTCAGGGCTTCACCATTTCCACCGAAGCCTGCACCCAGTACTACGAAGACGGCCGTCAGATCAACGCTGACATCCAGGCCGAAATCATGGCCAATGTTGAAAAGCTGGAAGCCATCACCGGCAAGAAGTTCGGTGACCTGGAGAACCCTCTGCTGGTCTCCGTCCGTTCCGGCGCCCGCGCCTCCATGCCCGGCATGATGGACACCATCCTGAACCTGGGTCTGAACGAGCAGGTCGTTGAAGTTATGGCTGCCAAGTCCGGCAATCCCCGCTGGGCTTACGACTGCTACCGCCGTTTCATCCAGATGTACTCCGACGTGGTTATGGAAGTCGGCAAGAAGTACTTCGAGGCTCTGATCGACGAGATGAAGGAAGCCAAGGGCGTGACTCAGGACGTTGACCTGACCGCTGAGGACCTGAAGGAGCTGGCAAACCAGTTCAAGGCTGAGTACAAGAACAAGATCGGTGCAGATTTCCCCTCCGATCCCAAGGAGCAGCTGATGGGCGCTGTTCAGGCTGTTTTCCGCAGCTGGGACAACCCCCGTGCAAACGTCTACCGCCGCGAGAACGACATCCCCTACTCCTGGGGCACTGCTGTTAACGTTCAGTCCATGGCCTTCGGCAACATGGGTGACGACTGCGGTACCGGCGTTGCATTCACCCGTGACCCCGCTACCGGCGCTAAGGGCCTGATGGGCGAGTTCCTGACCAATGCACAGGGCGAAGACGTCGTCGCCGGCGTCCGTACTCCCATGCCCATCTCCGAGATGGCTAACAAGTTCCCCGAGGCATTCGCACAGTTCGAGAAGGTCTGTGCAATTCTGGAAGACCACTACCGTGATATGCAGGACATGGAGTTCACCGTTGAGAACGGCAAACTCTACATGCTGCAGACCCGTAACGGTAAGCGTACCGCTCCCGCTGCTCTGAAGATCGCCTGCGACCTGGTGGACGAAGGCATGATCGACGAGAAGAAGGCTGTCGCTATGATCGAGCCCCGTAACCTGGACACTCTGCTGCATCCCCAGTTTGATGCCGCTGCTCTGAAGGCTGCTGCTCCCATCGGTAAGGCTCTGCCCGCTTCCCCCGGCGCTGCTGCTGGTAAGATCGTCTTCACCGCTGAAGACGCTAAGGAGTGGGCTGCCCGTGGCGAGAAGGTCGTTCTGGTTCGTCTGGAGACCTCTCCCGAAGATATCGAAGGCATGATGGCTGCTCAGGG
>JAZOAD010000018.1:0-2766 GCA_045595225.1 Faecousia sp. | reverse complement strand
GGTGGTATAGTTATCCGTGGTTAGAAGAAACTAACTACCAAGAAAGGAAGGACGCGGCCATGAATCTGTTGGATGCTCAGGACGGTGTGGAGTACATTGTTCGCCGGATCGAGACCGACGATGAAGAGCTGGACGCATTCCTGTTTTCTCTGGGCTGCTACCCCGGCGAGCCCATTACCGTAGTTTCTCACAAAAAGCGCAATTGTGTCGTGGCTATCAAGGACGGTCGGTATAACATCGACAACCAGCTGGCGCAAGCCATTTTGATTTGACCCTTTCAAGCGGCCGGATCGCCGCTTGTTTTTTGCAAAAAAGTTAGCTGAAACTAACTATCTTGCGGGTATATTTGTTTGAATTGCAGGATGGATTGGAAAGACCAAAGGAGGAGTCAACATGAGAATTGCTCTGACGGGCAATCCCAACAGTGGTAAGACCACCATGTATAACGCGCTGACCGGACGCAACGAGCGCGTGGGCAACTGGGCCGGTGTTACCGTGGAAAAGAAGGAAAGCCCTATTAAGAAGGCTTATTGCCCAAGCGTGGACGGCCTGATCGCCGTGGACCTTCCCGGTGCCTACTCCATGTCTCCCTTCACTTCGGAGGAGAGCATCACCAGCGGCTACGTGAAGAATGAGAACCCTGATGCCATCATCAACATCGTGGACGCCACCAATCTGAGCCGTTCTCTGTTTTTCACTACCCAGCTGCTGGAGCTGGGTATTCCCGTGGTGGTAGCTCTGAACAAGAGCGACGTCAACGCCAAGAAGGAAACCAAGATCGACGCTGCCGCCCTGTCCGACAAGCTGGGCTGCCCCGTGGTGGAGACGGTCTCCACTGCCGGTACCCACAATGGTCTGGATGAGGTCGTCCGCATTGCTGTTTCCCTGCAGGGCAAGGGCCAGAAGGCTCCCTACGTTCAGGGTGATGTGGATCTGACCAGCAAGGCTGCCGTGGTGGAAGCCGACCGCAAGCGCTTTGAGTTTGTCAATCAGATTGTGGCTCAGGTGGAAGAACGCAAGGTCTTTACCAAGGATAAGAACGTCAACGACAAGATCGACGCTGTGCTGACCAATCCGGTTGCCGGTATCGCCATTTTCGCCGTGGTCATGTTCCTGGTGTTCCAGATCTCCCAGGCATGGGTGGGTCCATGGATCGCCGATCTGCTGGTGGGCTGGATCGAAGCCTTCCAGGGCTGGGTTGCCGGTCTGCTGGAAAACGCCCATCCCTTTGTGACCGCCCTGCTGGCCGACGGTATCATCGGCGGCGTAGGCGCCGTTGTGGGCTTCCTGCCTCTGGTCATGGTCATGTACTTCCTGATCGCTCTGCTGGAGGACTGCGGCTACATGGCCCGCGTCTCCGTCGTTCTGGACCCCATCTTCAAGAAGGTGGGTCTGTCCGGCAAGTCGGTCATCCCCTTTGTCATCGGCATCGGCTGCGCCATCCCCGGCGTTATGGCCTCCCGTACCATCCGCAACGAGCGTGAGCGCCGCGCCACCGCCATGCTCACTCCCTTTATGCCCTGCGGCGCCAAAATTCCCGTCATCGCCCTGTTCGCCGGTGCGTTCTTCGGCGGTTCCGGCTGGGTCAGCTGGCTGATGTATGTCTGCGGCATCGTTCTGATCTTCCTTGGGGCCCTGCTGGTCAACAAGATCGCCGGCCACAAGGCCCGCAAGTCCTTCTTCCTGATCGAGCTGCCCGAGTATAAGGGCCCCAGCGTTAAGCGCGCCTTCCTGTCCATGTGTTCCCGCGGCTGGGCTTACATCGTGAAGGCCGGCACCATTATTCTGGTGTGCAATACCGTGGTTCAGATCATGCAGTCCTTCAACTGGAAGCTGCAGTTGGTGGAAGAGGGCATGGAGGCCACCTCCATTCTGGCTACCATCGCCAACCCCATCGCTTACCTGATCGTCCCCGTGGTGGGCGTTCTGTCCTGGCAGCTGGCTGCCGCCGCTGTCACCGGCTTCATTGCCAAGGAAAACGTGGTCGGCACGCTGGCCGTCTGCTTCGGTATCTCCGGCCTGTTCGATCTGGATGAGCTGGCCATGCTGGAGGGCACCGGTAATGAAATCGCCACCGCCTTCGCCATCACCAAGGCTGCTGCGCTGGCTTATCTGATGTTCAACCTGTATACTCCTCCCTGCTTTGCGGCCATCGGCGCCATGAACTCCGAAATGAAGAGCGGCAAGTGGCTTTGGGCAGGCATCGGCCTGCAGTTGGGCACCGGCTTCACCGTGGGCTTCCTGGTGTTCCAGATCGGCACCCTGATCGCCACCGGTTCCGTAGGTGCCGGCTTTGTGGGCGGCCTGATCGCCGTGATCGTCTTCGTTGCCATCCTCGCTGCCCTGATTTGCAGGACCAACAAGGAGCTGCAGAAGGAATACGCCCTGAAGAATTAAGTTTGGAAAGGAGCTGTCGTTATGGAAAGTGTCATTGCTGCTGCAATCGTCATTGTAATCGTCGCACTGGCCGCCCGATACATCTACAAAGCCCAAAAGAGCGGAAAGAAGTGCATTGGCTGTCCCGATGGCGGCAGCTGTTCCAGTTCCGGCTGCGGCTGTGGATGCGGCTGCGGCGAGGAAACTAAGTAAACACATTGATATCAAAATGGGACGCGGTTTTACCGCGTCCCGTTTACTTTTTTTCTGATTCAAGGTATACTGGAGAAAACAGGGTATTACGAGGTGGCGTATGAATTACAAGCTGACCATTCAATACGACGGCACCCGCTACGATGGCTGGCAGCGGCAGGGCAACACCGACAACAC
>JAZOAD010000017.1:0-2347 GCA_045595225.1 Faecousia sp. | reverse complement strand
AAGACCCACGCCGACAGCGATTCTCTGTACAACACCCCCAACTGCTGGGCCATCTACTGCTGCGGCAAGGTATTTAAGTATCTGAAGGACCAGGGCGGTCTGGAAGTGATGCATCAGAAGAATGTGGAAAAGGCCAAGGTGCTCTACGATTTCCTGGACGAGTCCAAGATGTTCCATGGCACGGTGCGCAAGGAGATCCGCAGCCTGATGAACGTCCCCTTTGTCACCGGCTCTGCGGAGCTGGATGCCCAGGTGGTCGCCGCCACCAAGGCTGCCGGCTACGACAATCTGAAGGGTCACAAGTCCGTGGGCGGTCTGCGTGCTTCCATCTACAACGCCATGCCCAAGGAGGGCGTGGAAGCATTGGTGGCCTTCCTGCGTCAGTTTGAAGCCGAGCATCAATAAAGGAGGGTCCGTTATGCGTATTCTTGTTACCGACGGTATGAGCAAGTCCGGCATCCAGGCGCTGGAGCAGCTGGGCCATGAGGTGGTCAGCCAGTATTTTGAGCCCGATGCACTGGGCAAGGCCCTGCAGGAATTTGATTGCGTGGTGGTCCGCTCCAAGACCAAGGTCCGTGCGCCCCACATTGACGAGGCTGCCCAGGGCAAGCTGAAGCTGATCATCCGTGGCGGCGTGGGTGTGGACAACATTGATGTGGCTTACGCCGAAAGCAAGGGCATCACCGTGCGCAACACCCCCTGTGCAAGCTCCGCTTCCGTGGCAGAGCTGGCGTTGGCCCACATGTTCGCCCTGGCCCGTTTCGTGGGCATTTCCAATGTGACCATGCGCCAGGGTCAGTGGAATAAGAAAAATTACTCCGGTACGGAGATCGGCGGCAAGACCCTGGGTCTGATCGGCATGGGCCGCATCGCCCAGGAGCTGGCAAAGCGGGCAAGCGCTCTGGGCATGCAGGTGGTCTACACCCGCCGCAGAGGCCCGGATGCCACCCTGCCCCAGTATCAGTATCTGCCCCTGGAGGAGCTGCTGCAGAAGGCCGACTATGTATCCCTGCACATCCCCATGCCTGCGGATAAGAAGCCCGTGCTGGGCGCTGCAGAGCTGGCGCTCATGAAGCCCTCCGCCTTCCTCATCAACACTGCCCGTGGCGGCGTGGTGGACGAGGATGCCCTGCTGCAGGCACTGGACAACGGCCAGCTCGCCGGTGCGGCATTGGATGTATTCGTGCAGGAGCCCACTCAGAATCTGGCGCTGTGCAGCCATCCCAAGGTATCTGTGACCCCCCATATCGGCGGTCAGACCACCGAGGCACAGGACCGGATCGGCGAAGAGATCGTGCAGATCATCTCCGAGTTCTAATCTAAAAAGCGGCCCCCTCTTCTTTTGAAGAAGAGGGGGAATTTTTATCAGTTTTGGCCGTGGAGCTTGATCTTCTTATGCTCCCGGATGCCCCGGATGTAGCACCGGTGGCACATGGCAATATAGGCATCGTTGCCGCCCAGCAGCACCTGAGCGCCTTCTGTCACGATGTGGCCCTCGCAGTCGATACGGGCATTGACCGTGGCCTTGGCGCCGCAGTCGCACATGGTCTTGATCTCCTCGATGGCGTCCGCCAGCTCCATCAGCCGGCGGCTGCCCGGGAACAGCTTGGTCTGAAAGTCCGTACGCAGGCCGAAGCACAGCACCGGCACAGCAAAATCGTTGACGATGGCACGGAGCTGATCGATCTGCTCGGGGGTCATGAACTGGCACTCGTCCACGATCACCACATCGCATTTTCCCAGGCGGGTGAGGCGGAACACCTCATAAATATCCTCGCCGGGGAGGATCACCTGGACCTGGGCCTGCAGGCCGATACGGCTTCTGAGCACATCCACGCCGTCCCGAATGTCGGCGCTGGGCTTGATGAGCCACACCTTCATGTCGTTTTCTTCATAGTTGTACTTGGTGATCAGCGCCTGGGCCGTCTTGCTGGAGCCCATAGCGCCGTACTTGAAATAAAGCTTTGCCATGACCGAACCTCTCTTTTTTCCTTACATTTATTCGCCCAGCATGGCCCTATAGGACACTTCCGCAGCCTCCGGGTCCATGTTGCAGCGCAGACGGTAAAATTCCACATTCCGGGTCAGCAGATCCAGCAGCTGCAGCTTTTTTCGCAGATCCGGCCCGTTTTCCGGCTGAAAGCTCTGCTGGAGCAGCATGGGCAGCGCCTCTCTGGATGTCAGGCGCACGATCTCATTGTGAACACCCCGTTCCAGGATGCAGATGGCCTTCAGGGGCACCTGGCAGTTGGTGCCCAGGTCGTGCTTGCCGTTCCAGGGTGTCCCGCAGGCCAGAACACCGTCTTCCCGGATGCGCAGCAGGGGCTTGTCGTCATTGACCATGACA
>JAZOAD010000016.1:0-4346 GCA_045595225.1 Faecousia sp. | reverse complement strand
CCGCCGATAAAGACTCTCTTCTGGGAGTAGTCGGCGTTGGTGATGACAAAGTCTGCCAGCTTGCCGGTCTCGATGGAGCCGATCCGGTCGTGGACGCCCAGGGCCTTGGCGGGGTTGTAGGATGCAGCGCGGACTACCTCTTCCTCGGGAACACCCCAGGAAATGGCATTGGCAAGACAGGTCCACAGGTTGGAAGCGGAGCAGGCGATGGTTTCGCTGCCAACCAACTTGGCCACGCCGCCACGGATCTCGGCCATCTGACCGCCCAGGTCAAATTGGTAGCCCTCAGGCTGACCGGCGCAGCGGCCGGAGTCGGAAACCAGCACCATGCGATTTTTGAACATGGCAAAGGCCAGGCGGACAGACGCGGGGTGGATGTGGTAGCCATCGCAGATGATCTCCGCCTGGACATTTTCATTCTCCACGCAGGCGGGGATCACACCGGGATTGCGGTGATGGATGGCGGGCATTGCGTTGTACAGATGGGTCAGGTGGGTCACACCGGCATCCACAGCAACTCTGGCATGGTCGTAGTCGGAGTCGGTGTGGGCGATGGAAACTGTGCACAGTTCCTTTGCTTTGGCGACAAAGTCCGCGGCGCCGGGTAGTTCGGGAGCGATATCCACGATGCGAACAAGTCCACCGCAGTCATCATAGAGCTTCTTGAAACCTTCAAAGTCCGGCTCCATCAGGTAGTCGGGGTTCTGGGCACCTCGCTTGGCGTAGGAGAAGTAGGGGCCTTCCATCTGAATGCCCATGATCCTGGAATGGCCTTCCGGGGCTTCTTCCTGGAGCTGCTTTGCGGTGGCAAAGGCTTTTGCGAGAACCTCATAGGGCAAGGTCATGGAAGCGGGGGCAAAGGAAGTTGCGCCACACTGAGCAAAGAACTTAGCCATAGCCTTCAGACCTTCGTAGTCACCATCGGAGAAGTCAGCGCCAGAGTTGCCGTGGCTATGGACTTCCACCAGTCCGGGAATGACGGTTGCACCCTGCAGATCAATGGCATCTTCGGGGATGACGTCCGGTAAAATGCGGCCGAACTTCCCGTCAACTACCTCAAACGCGCCTTCACGGAAGGAAAAGTCATTACAAAAAATTCTTGCGTTTTTATAGAACATGGAAGTAAACCTCCTAAATATAGAGTTCTACTTTAATTATAGCACAGGGAAGACGAGATGCAACCGGTAAAAACCCACAGCCGCACCTGCGAAATCGGCAGGAATGGCTGTGGGGTTTATTAAAAGTGCATTTCTGCCAGTGCAGCACCAATCTGCAAGCGATTTTTTTCGCAGGATTCCTGGTTGCGGTGGAAGTATTCCTGGAACAGGAAGTCCACGATTACCAACTGGGCAATTTTCGCGGGAACGGAACCAAACTGATAAGGTCCCTCGTTGGAACCACAGCACAGAACCACATCTGCTATCTTTGCAGCCGGGGATTTACTGAAGCGGGTGATGGACATAAACTGGATCTGATCCCGGTGCAGCAGCACATAGTCTGCCACTTTTTTCTCCGCTGCCGGAAGTTGATAATAGGAGGCATGGATTTTCTCGATGATATTCGGTTGAGTGGTGATTCCATGACCGCCTTTCTTTGAAAATTACTCGCCCAGGATCTGGGTCATCATCTGATCCACAAGGATCAGGCAGCGGGGTACGTGGAAGGGACCCTTGAAGGTGCTGCCCTTGCAGGCAGGCTGGGTGGGCTTGCCGTCGCGGCGCAGGTAGCCGTACCACTCGCCGTACTCGTCGGCAAAGTAGGTCTTGCAGTAATCCAGGACCTGATAGAAGATATCCAGGTACTTCTCGTCCTTGGTATCGCGATAGATCATCATAGCTGCGATCAGTGCCTCGTTGTGGGGCCACCACAGCTTCATATCGTGCTCGTATGCTTCGGGAGGATTACCCAGGCAGTCCATAAAGTACAGAATGCCGCCGAATTCCTTGTCCCAACCTGCGTTGAAGGCCATGTCGAAGACCTCAATTGCCTTTGCATGGAGTTCCTTGTCACCGATGTCGTTGGCATAGTCCATCAGGAACCAGGCGCATTCAATGTCATGGCCGGGGTTGACCATACGGCCTTCGGTCACATCCAGACGGGCAGTGCCATCGGGAGCAACGGACTCCAGGGTGCAGCCCAGTTCGGGCTTGACGTGGTAGTTGAAAATATCTGCCACGCACTCCTTAGCACGCTCATCGTAAACATGCTTCATCTCGGGGTCAACACGCTTCATAACACCGGTGACATTCAGAATGATCATGGGGATACCCAGACCACGGCCGGGGCGGGTGGATTTGGGACCCATACCGGTGGGGTCTTTCATGCCGTGGTTCAGATTCCAGTACATGTCATAAGCGCGGCGGGCACGCAGCAGGTGCTCGCGCTCACCGGTGATGCCGTAGTATTCAGCATTGGCAATGCAGTAGAAAGCCTCGGAGTAGCAGTAGCGGCGCTGACGCAGGGGTGTGCCGTCGGCTTCCACGGTAAAGTACAGGCGGCCGTCGGCATCGTGGTTGGCGCAGTGCTCTTCCAGGAAATCAATGCAGCTCTTGGAGAACTTCAGCCAGTCCTCACGAACACCGTAAATCTTGCACAGGTATGCGTAGGTCCAGCCGCAGCGGCCCTGCATCCACACGCTTTTGTCTGTGGAGAAGATGCTGCCGGCCCGGTCCAGGCAGGTGTAAACACCGCCGTTTACATGGTCCATGCCGTTTTTCAGCCAGAAATCGGCAACGCCGGTGAGCTGATTGCGGATCCACTGGCGTTCAGCGATCATTTTTTGACGATTCATAAAAGTACCTCCCGTTTATATTCATAAATTCAGTATACCATGGGCTGCGGGGGAATTCAATAAATACCTGCAAAAGTTTTTCAGGCAGGTGACAACCGGGAAAAACCGTGATACAATGAAAAAAATGTTCTACGGAGGGAAGGCTATGTTCCGTAATCTTTTTAAGCCTGACAGCTTTCTGATGATCCTGCTGAGCCGGATCACCGACAGTATTTTCCTGAGCCTTTTCTGGCTGCTGTGCTGCTTCCCGGTGCTGACCGTGGGTACTTCCTTTGCGGCGCTGTACGATGCTTCCTACCGGACCTTCCGCAAGGGCGAGCGGAATTCCTGGCAGCGGTTTTTCAGGACCTTCCGGGAAAACTGGAAGGCAGGCATTTTGCCTACGGTGGTATTTCTTGCCCTGTTCGGCCTGCTGGGCTGGGGCATGATCCAGCTGTGGAACGGCGCGGTGGGCCAGCAGATCAGCTGGCTGATGTTTGCGGCGGTGGCGCTGGTGGGTATTCTGGTGATGGGCGTTTTGAGCGTGCTGTTTCCGGTGCTGTCCCGGTTTGAAAATAAGTTTGGCGCGCTGCTGAAAAACACCCTGCTGCTGTCGCTGGCCAATCTGCCCCGCACGCTGTGCCTGGGCCTGATCAATACGCTGGTGCTGTTTTTGTGCGTGCGTTTTGTGGTGCCGGTGTTTATCCTGCCCTGCCTGGCCGCGGTGGCGGATTCTTTCCTGCTGGAGCCAATGTTCCGGCCCTATCTGCCGGCGGAGGAAACAGAGGAAACCGCCGGAGAGGACCAGCCCGAAGCAGAAGAAAAGGAAGAAGATGCCACCTGAGGGCTGCCTCCCATAAGGATGGAAAAAACTGCGTGGAAAAGCCACGGCAAGGCTGATACCTGCCGTGGCTTTTTTGTGTATTTCAGGGACGATGGATTTCTTGTGGGGAAAAAGATGGATTCAAAACCGTAGGAATCCCTATGGGAGGCCGCCCAAGTTATATGAGGTTGGGGATCCGCTCTGCCAGGGCGGCGGCCAGGGTGGCATGGCCTTTGGCGGTCAGGTGCATGTAGTCCACCTGGTTGAATTCGCAGCCCAGCGCCTGGGCATCCAGGAAGTGACAGCCAATCAGATCACACTGCTCGGCGTACCAGCGTCCCAGCTCCCGGGACTTGGCGGCACAGCCTGCGCCCATGGTCTCGGCCACTTCGCTTTCGTGCATTTTTTCGCCGATGTGAGGCGGGGCGATCACCAGAATATTGGGCTTTTTGCCGCCCCAGCAGTCTGTGGCCATGGCCTTCTTCACCAGCCGGCCCATGCCGATGGCGATGCAGGCAGCGGAGGCGCCGAAGCGTTCTTTGGTGTCGTTGGTACCCAGCATAATGATCAAAAGATCCACAAATTCGTGGCTTTTCAGGCAGGGGGTGATGTAGGGCAGGGCGCTCATGCCCTCGTGGATGGGATCTTCAAAGCAGGTGGTGCGGCCGGAAAGGCCCTCTTCCACCACATGGTACTGCTGGCCCAGCAGCGCCTGCAGACGCATGGTCCAGCGCTCCTGCTCGTTAAAGCGGA
>JAZOAD010000015.1:0-12871 GCA_045595225.1 Faecousia sp. | reverse complement strand
CCCGGTGGACACCTGGGAAATGGGTCGAAACGACGCGGTGGAATCCATCACCGGCGTGCGAAATGTATTCGTGGACTATCCGGAATACGCCTGGCTGCTGTTTGGGCAGGAAATTCCGGAAGATATGGTAACGCCCTCCGGCGAAGCCGCAGAAACCGCCCCCGTTTGCACCCATCAGCAGACGCAAATCCGTGACAGCGCGGAGGCCACCTGCGGCGCCGACGGCTACAGCGGCGATACTTACTGCCTGGACTGCGGTGAGCAGATTGCCTCCGGCGAAGTGCTTCCTGCCACCGGAGAACATGAAATGGCTTCCCATTTTTCCGATCCCCGAAAAAACCGCTGCCGCGTGTGCGGTTATGAGGAATATGTGGAGATGCATCCCTGTAAACATGAAAACACCGAACTGCGTGACAAAAAAGAAGCCCTCTGCGCCGAAGATGGCTACACCGGCGACACCTACTGCCTGGATTGCGGCTATTTGCTGAAAAACGGCGAAGCAATCCCCGCCACCGGGGAGCATACTCTGGACGAGGCTGGCCATTGCACCGACTGTGATTATTTCGCCTGTACCCACATCAATGTGGAGCATCGCAATCAGCGTGATGCCACCTGCGGCAGCGAAGGCTACACCGGCGATGTGTACTGCGCCGATTGCGGTGAATTCATTGCCGGCGGCTCTGTGATCCCGGCTACCGGAGAACACACGCTGGATGATGTGGGGCATTGCACAGGCTGTCCATATACCGACGAACACCAAAGCGATGATATCAGCATCAGCTTCTGGGTCCTCATCGGCCTTGGCGTGGCGGCAGTTGCCGTGGTTATCATCGTGATCGTCAAAAAGAAGCAATAAATAACGAACCGCTCCGGTCTCCCGGAGCGGTTTCCTTGCGCCACTATTCAAATTTTCGTTTATCGCTGAGCTAGAATTGTAGGGGCGACCATTGGTCGTCCGGTGATTTTGTATTCAAAATCACATCGGCGTAGCCGATAAATATATTTTTCCTTCGGAAAAATCCGGAAATTGTACCCAATTTCCGGCGGACGGGCAATGCCCACCCCTACAGTGATTTGTACGATCAACCGCAATTTATCGCAAACCCGCACCCGGAGAGCCGGGTGCGTTTGCTGTTTACTTCAGGGTGTAGTTTCCGTCTACGATTTCCAGAGCGCAGCCGTAGAAAGCGGCCATGGCCTCCTCCAGGTAGGCCACATCCTTCACGCCTGCGGTTTCATAGCAGCTGTGCATAGCCAGCTGGGGCAGGCCAATGTCAGCAGACAGAACGGAAGCATGGGTCACGGAAATGTTGCCCAAAGTGGAGCCACCGGCCAGATCCGCCCGGTTGCAGTAGGTCTGCACCGGCACCTCGGCCTTGCGGCAGACCTTGCGGAACAGGGCTGCGGAGGCGCCGTCGGTGGTGTAGCGCTGGTTGGCGTTAAACTTCAGAACCAGGCCGCCGTTTACCACAGGCGCGTTGTTGGCATCGGCAAATTCCGGATGATTGGGATGGACTGCGTGGGCATTATCGGCAGAGATCATCAGGCTCTGGCTCTGCATCCGGGCCAAATTCAGACCAAGGGCAGCGCAAATGCGGCCCAGCGTATGGGTCAGCAGGTCGGAATCGGCGCCCTGCAGGCTGGAAGAGCCCACTTCCTCGCTGTCGAACACGCACAGCACAGGGATCGCCTGGCTGGTTTCCGCTTTCAGGAAGCCCTGGGCGCAGCCCCAGGCGCAGGCCAAATCGTCCAGCGCCTGCGCGGAAACATACTCCTCCTCCAGGCCCCAAACGGAGGCCTTCTGACGGATGTACAGATACAGGTCATGCCCCAGCACCTTGCCGCCGGCGGCTTCTTCGATCATGGAAGCAAACTTGCCGGCAGCATCCTTGCCTCCCATCAGCGGCAGCAGATCCACGGCGGGATTCCACTTGTAGCCCTCATTGGCGCTCCGATTCATGTGGATGGCCACATTGGGGATCATCAGCAGATCCTTGTCCAAACTGATCAGCTTGGACTCCACGCCGTTTTCAGTTTCCACCATCACACGGCCGGCAACGGACAGGGGGCGATCCAGCCAGGGGGCCATCAGCATGCCGCCGTAACGTTCCACAGCCAGGCGGGTGTACTTGCCGGTCAGCTCCGGATTTTCCTTGACCTTGAAGCAGGGGCGATCCGCGTGGCTGGCGGACAGCATGAAGCCCTTGGGTTCACATTCCGGAACGCGGAAAGCGATGACCGCGGCGCCGCCACGGGTGGTATAATACTTGCCGCCGGGCGTCAAATTCCAGTCCGCGCACTCGGGCAGACAGGTATAGCCGGCTTCTTTCAAGGCATTTTCCAGATTGGCTACCGCGTGAAACACGCTGGGAGAGGCATCCAGAAAATCCATCAGAGAACGAACGCGATTATCCATAATTCTTCTCCTTATTTCTCCACCAGCTGGCAGAACAGGTCGATCTGGTCAGCGATCATCTGCAGTGCGCTGCGCCAGAAGTTCTTGTCGGTCAGGTCGATATCGGCCACCTTGGCGGTGTCCTCCACGGAAGCGATGGGAGTGGTGTACAGCAGCTTCTTGTACAGCGGCACGAAGGCTGCGCCGTCTTGCATATACTTGGCGTACAGGCCACGGGCAAACAGACCGCCGAAGGCATAGGGGAAGTTATAGAAGGTGGGGCCATAGTAGTGGCCCTTGCAGACCCACATATAGGGATGGCGGAAGTTTTCATCCAGACCGTCGCCATAGCTCTGCTTCTGGGCTTCCAGCATAATGTCGCAGAGGGCATCCGCGTCCATAAACTGGGCTTCCCGGTTCTCGAAGACCTTGGCCTCGAAGCGGAAGCGGGAATAGATGTCGCAGATGATCTGGGTAGCATCCTGCAGCTGGGATTCGATCAGCGCCAGGCGCTCTTCATCGCTCTTGGCGTCTTCAATGGCCGCGGCCATCAGCACACACTCGTTGAAGGTAGAAGCGGTTTCCGCCACGGGCATGGAATAATCCTTGTTCAAGGGACGGTGACCGTTGATGCACTGGTTGTGGAAGGCATGGCCCAATTCGTGGGCCAGGGTGACCACATCGCCGAACTGACCGTCGAAATTGGTCAGAATGCGGCTTTCACCCAGGCACTCTACACCGGCGCAGAAGGCGCCGCCGGACTTGCCATCCCGGGGATAGAAGTCGATCCAGGCTTCATCAAAGGCTCTGGCGATCATATCGGCCAGTTCCTGGTCAAAGCCGGAGAACAGCTTCACCAGGATCTCTCTGGCCTCCTCGGTGGTATACTTGGAGGCGGAGCTTCCCATGGGCGCGAACATATCGTACCAGGGCAGGCCTTTTTCGTGACCCAGCACCTTGGCCTTGGCCTTCATATACTGCCAGAACTTGGGCAGATATTCGTCCATAGCGCCCAGCATGGCTTCCAGCGTAGCCCGCTGCATCCGGGAATGCTCCAGAGTGCGATCCAGAGGAGAAGCATAGCCACGGAGCTGGCAGTCAGAAATGGTTTCCAGCTTGATGGAGTTCAGCGCGAAGGCCACGGAGTCCTTGATCCGCTCGTAGCAGTTAAGCTCCGCTTCATAGGCGGCCTTGCGGACAGCGGGATCGGCATCATAGGCCAAATTGCGGATGGCGGACAAATTGGTGGTCTCGCCGTTGTAGGATACAGGCACAGTAGAGGTCAGATAGCCCTGCAGATCTGCCCAGGCGCTGCCGCCGGACAGACCCAGCTTGGCGCAGATCTCCTCGCCCTGAGCGCCCAGCAGATGTGCGCTGTCCTTCAGCAGATTTTCAAACAGATAGGTGTAGTCGGAAAGGTCGCTGTCGGCCTTCACCAGCTCCATCAGGTTGGGCAGCGCGGTGGCCCACTGCTTCCAGGCGGTCTGGGCGCCGGCAGTAGCGGAGATCAGCTGCATGATCTGGCCCAGCTTGGAGCCGGCTTCCGTATCCCGGGTGTTGGTGGACTGGCGCAGAGAGGCAAAACCCGCCAGCTTCATCACCAGGTCAGTGATCTTCTCTTCCCAGGCAATGCCGGCCTTCAGGCCCTCCAGCGGTTCCAGATCGGTCAGCGTGCCGGCGAAAGCGTTATAGTCGGTCACATACTGCCGCAGGGAGGCCATATCTGCCTCAAACGCCGGATCGTCAAATCCCTTGTAAATCGGGTCCAAATTCCAGAATTCATTCATAAGTAGTATCCCCTTTCAGTTGATTCTTTGTTTATTGTACACCATTTTCTGCCTGCCGTCAACATAGCCCCGGAAAATTAGATTTTTTCGCCCCACTCTGTCGATTTTTGTCGGAATGTTCGGATTTTTACCCTTTTCTTCTGTTTTTGGTCGGTTTTTGACGAACGAATGTTTCCGTTTTTTATTGCAAAATGTGGTGGATTATGCTACATTATTGATGTCGTTTCCACCAAAGTCGCCCCGGCAACGGACGAAAAGGCACATTTAATTTTTTATGACAGGAGAAAACAATATGGATAACCAGACAACTGTTTTTATTGCTGACAGCGCGGACGATTTCTGCGCCAATTTAATGAGCGCCCTAAACCAGAACGAGCAATTCCGTGTGCTGGGCACTGCCAACGACGGTGAAACCGCCATCCGCCGCATTTTGGATCTGCGGCCGGAGGTGCTGGTGCTGGACCTGATGCTTGCCAAGCGGGATGGGATCAGCGTTCTGAAGGCCATGGCCCAAATGGAGCACCGCCCTGCCATTTTGGTTACATCCGGCTTTATTACCGACTATGTGGCATCCGCCGCCGCCAATTTGGGCGCCCGGTATTTGATGCTGAAGCCCTGCGACATGACCGCCCTGGTGGAGCGGCTGGAGGAGATCCGGGGCAGCAACAATCAACGGCTGGCTCCGGGAAAGACCGGCGACAAAACCAGCATTGAAAGTCTGGTCACAGGAATTATCCACGAGATTGGCGTGCCGGCCCATATCAAGGGCTACCAGTACCTGCGGGAGGCAATCATCATTGCTGTCAACGATATGGATGTAATCAACGCCATCACCAAGGTGCTCTACCCCCAGGTGGCAAAAACCTTCCAGACCACGCCCAGCAGAGTGGAAAGAGCCATCAGACACGCCATCGAAGTCGCCTGGGACAGAGGCGACCTGGATACCCTCCAGCGGTTCTTCGGCTATACTGTGTCAAACACTAAGGGAAAGCCCACCAATTCGGAGTTTATTGCTTTAATCGCTGACAAGCTGCAGCTTCAGCTGAAAAGCCAGGAAGTCGGCAATTTCTGACCGGTCCTGCTACACAGCAGACATTCGGCGCGAAGATCCTTCGGCTCGCTGACGCTCGCTCAAGATGACAGCTCTGCGAAAAAGTCGAAAAATGGGGCATTTTTGGGTGGCGGGGGGCAAGCCTCCGCCCTGCGGTGAAGCATCCCAGTAATCAAAAATTTTAATTTCGCAGCAAAAATCGCCCAGGCTCGGATGAGTCTGGGCGATTTACCTATCGGTTTCCTGATTAGTACTGCGTGGGCTCCACGTGCCAGATCTCGGAAGCATACTGGCGAATGGTGCGGTCGGAAGAGAACTTGGAAGCGCTGGCGATATTCACCAGGCACTTGCGGCCAAAGGCCAGGCGATCGGAGTAATCCCGGTTGGCCTGCAGCTTCTTCTCCATGTAGGAAGCGTAGTCCAGCAGCAGGAAGTAATGGTCCGCCTTGTGCCAATTGGTGCCGTCCAGCAGAGCGTGGAACAGTTCCTTCTGGGCATCGTCGGTGGGCACAGTGCCGTCCACCAGGGTGTTGATAGCCTTGCGCAGGCGATCGTTGATATCATAGATGCCACGGGCATTGTAGCTATCCCGCAGGGCATTGATCTGCTCCACGGTATGGCCGAAGATATACTCGTTTTCCTTGCCTGCCTCCTGGGCGATCTCCACATTGGCGCCGTCCAGGGTGCCCAGGGTCACAGCGCCGTTGAGCATCAGCTTCATATTGCCGGTGCCGGAAGCCTCGGTGCCGGCAGGAGAGATCTGCTCGGAAATATCGGCAGCGGGGATAATATGCTCGGCATAGGAGCAGTTATAGTTCTGCACAAAGACCACCTTCAGCTTGCCTGCCACATCGGGGTCATTGTTGATCAGGCGGGACATCCGGTTGATATAACGGATGACAGCCTTAGCGCGGGCATAGCCGGGAGCGGACTTGGCGCCGAAGATAAACACGGTGGGGTTGAAGTCCTTCAAGCTGCCATCCTTCAAACGGAAGTAAATATCCATAATGGACAGGGCGTTCATCAGCTGGCGCTTGTATTCATGGGCGCGCTTGACCTGCACATCGAAGATGAAGTCGGGATTCAGGCGGATATCCTCACGCTCGTGGGTCACCTTGCACAGCTGCTCCTTCTTCTGACGCTTGACCTTATTGAACTGCAGCACCATATCATCATCGATCATGGGCTTCAGTTTCTTCAGCTGGTCCAAATCCTTTAGGAAGTCGCCGCCAATGCGGTACTTGATCAGCTGGGTCAGCTCAGGGTTACACAGGCCCAGCCAGCGGCGGGGAGTAACACCATTGGTCTTGTTCTGGACACGCTCGGGGAAGGCGGCATACCACTCCTTGAAGCAGTCATCCTTCAGGATCTGGCTGTGGATCTCGGCCACGCCGTTGATATAGCTGCCCACATAAATCAGCATGTTGGCCATGTGAGCGGTGTTGTCCTTGATGATGAACAGGCCGGGATGCTCCCGCTTCAGCTTCTCGTCGATGCGGACGATAATGTCCACGATCTCCGGAACCACGCTTCTCATCAGATCCAGATTCCACTTTTCCAGAGCCTCGCTCATAACGGTGTGGTTGGTGTAGGAGAAGGTCTTCTGCGCTACGGCAAAGGCCTGGTCAAAGCCCATGCCCTCTGTCATCAGCAAACGGATCAGCTCGGGGATGGACATGGCAGGGTGGGTATCATTCAGCTGCACAGCGTAGAAATCGCAGAACTGGCTCACATCATTGCCATGGTCCTGCTTGTGGAAGCGCATGATATCCTGCAGGGAAGCGGAAGACAGCACATACTGCTGCTTCAGGCGCAGGCGCTTGCCTTCCCAGGTGGAGTCATTGGGATACAGAACACGGGTAATGTCCTCAGCCTTGTTCTTCTGCTGCAGGGCCCGCAGGTAGTCCTGGTCGTTGAAAGCATTGAAGTCCAGCTCTTCCTCAGCCTCGCACTGCCACAGACGCAGGGTGTTGATATTCTGGCTGCCATAGCCGATGACAGGCACATCATAGTGAACTGCCAGTACGGTCTGATCGGCGAACTTGACCTTTACCGTATGATTATAGCGGCGGTATGCCCAGGGATCGCCGAACTTGGACCAGTCATCGGCGTTTTCCTTCTGGCTGCCCACCTCGTCGAAGCTCTGCTTGAACAGGCCAAACTTATAGCGCAGGCCGTAGCCGGACAGAGGAATGTTAGTGGAAGCGGCGGAGTCCAGGAAGCAAGCGGCCAGTCTGCCCAGACCGCCATTGCCCAAAGCGGCATCCTCAATCTCTTCCAGGCAAGCCAGGTCCACGCCACGCTCCGCAAACAGCTGCTTCATCTCGTCCAAAATGCCCAGGTTATACAGGTTGGAGTACACCAGGCGGCCGATCAGATACTCAGCGGAAATATAGTAAGCCTTTCTCTGGTGGCTGCGCAGCTGCTTGGACTGGGTCCAGTTGTCGGAAATAGCCATCATCACCGCCTGACTCAGGGCATCATGGAGCGCCTGGGGCGTGGCTTCCTTCAAGGTGGTATCGTGGGCATACTTCAGTCTGGCCTCGGTCCACCGGAGGATGTTCATACAATTGTAATTCATGGTTATTTTTCTCCTACATTTTTGTCATTTTCCATACGACCGTACAGCACGGTCAGGGCTCGCGCCTTTTGGGCCAGGGCATCGTCGATCACGCCCTGCTTGGCGCGCCAGGTCCAGTTGGCGTTGGTCTGGGTGCCGGGGAAATTCATACGGGCGTCCGCGCCCAGATCCAGATAATCCTGCATCTGCACGATGCACATATCGGATACGGAAGCCATGGCGGTGCGGATCACGCCCCAAACATAGCCTTCCTTCTCGGTCAGTGTCATATACTCAGCGGCATATTCCACCGCTTCCTTGGGAGCGGTGTCAAACCATTGACGCATGGTCATGTTGACGTGGGTGCCGGTGTAGCACACGGAATTGGCAGGGTAAGTATGGGGCAGATAATCGGAAGGCTCCCGGGAATCGAAGGCAAACTGCAGCACCTTCATACCGGGCAGGCCGCTGTCATCCCTCAGATCCAGCACCTCCTGGGTCAGGAAGCCCAGGTCTTCCGCGATCAACTTCAAATTGGGCAGCGCTTTCTGAATGGCGCTGATGAAGGTCATGCCGGGGCCGGTGATCCACTTGCCGCCGCGGGCGGTCTTGTCACCGTAGGGCACAGCCCAGTAGGCCTCGAAGCCACGGAAATGGTCGAAGCGAACCACATCATAGCGCTCCTCGGCAGCAGCCAGCCGCTCCTTCCACCAGGCGAAATCGTTCTTCTCCATCACATCCCAGCGGTACAGAGGGTTGCCCCAGAGCTGACCGTCGGCAGTGAAGTAATCCGGCGGCACACCGGCCACACTGGAAGGCGTCAGGGTTTCATCCAGCTGGAACAGCTCCGTGTTGCTCCATACATCCGCAGAGTCCAGCGGCACATAGATCGGCACATCGCCAATGATCTCCACGCCGGCATCATGGGCATAGCTGCGCAGAGCCGCCCACTGCTGCTGGAACAGGAACTGGACAAAATTGTAGAACCGGATCTCATCCTGCAGCTCATGGCGAATCTGCCACAGGGTGTCGGGATCCCGGAACTTCAGCTTCTGATCCCATTCGTACCAAGGCTTGCTCTGGTATTTGCCCTTCAGAGCCATGAACAGGGAGAAGTCTGCCAGCCAACGGCTGTTTTCCTGGCAGAAAGCTTCATAAGCCTCGCCGCCCTGGAACCGACTGTATGCCAGCCGCAGTATCTTTTCACGATTGTTGTACAAAAGGCCAAAATCGACCTTATCTTCCTGGTTGCCCCAGGTAACAGACTCCACTTCCTTCTTTTCCAGCAGGCCCGCCTCTACCAGCTTATCCAGATCGATCAGGTAGGGATTGCCGGCGTAAGTGGAGCAGGACTGATAAGGGGAGTCGCCATAGCCGGTGGGGGTCAAGGGCAGGATCTGCCAGTACTTCTGGCCGGCTTTTTTCAAAAAATCCACAAAACGGAAAGCCTCCGCGCCCATGGTACCAACACCGTAGGGGCCGGGCAAAGACGTAATGTGCATCAAAATACCGCTTGCGCGCATAACTCGTTCTCCTTTCGGAAAATTGGGGCATTGGTGGTCAAAAACACACTATGCCCACAGTAATCTAGCATAAGATTATTATCTTTTCCTTGATTTGTCAAGTCCAATCCGGGCGAGGCAAACGAAATTTGTACTTTCCTGCAAAGCGACAGGCAGTTTTCAGCCTTTTTTTGGCATTTTGCCCGTCTTTCTAAAAGCGACAGGATTTTGTGGTTGCTTTTTTTCCTTCTTGCGATTACAATAAGGAAGAAATCAAAACTTTCAGGAGGAAACCCCCAAATGGAAAACAAAAACGAAATGCTGCCCGAAGAGGAAATGAACATTCTGACCCTTACCGACGAACACGGCAATGATATCGACTTTGAGTATCTGGACGTGATCGAGTATCAGGGCAAGGAATATCTGATCCTGATGCCTGTGGAAGAGGCATCCAACGAGATCGTCATCCTGGAGATCGAGCCCGTGGATGAAGAGAACGAAAACTACCTGGCTGTGGAAAGCGAAGAAATCCTGACCGCCGTGTACGAGCTCTTCAAGGAGCGCTACAAGGACGTTCTGGAGTTTGCTGACTAAGCTATGGAGCCCCAATTCTCCCGTACCCAGCTGCTGCTGGGGGAAGAAGCCATGGCGCGGCTGCAGAAGGCCCGGGTGGCGGTGTTCGGCATTGGCGGCGTAGGCGGCTATACCGCCGAGGCGCTGGTCCGGGGCGGCGTGGGGCAGCTGGATCTGATCGATAGTGACACCGTCAGCGTCACCAATATCAACCGCCAGCTCTTTGCCACCCATTCCACCGTGGGAAAGCAAAAGGTGGATGTGGCGAAAGAACGCCTGCTGGACATCAACCCAAATGCCATTATCACCACCCATCCGGTTTTCTACACCCCGGAAACGGCGGACCAATTCGATTTTTCTCAATATGATTATATTGTGGACGCCATCGACACGGTAACCGGCAAGCTTTGCCTGGCTGAGCGGGCCTTTGCCGCGAAAACGCCCATCATCAGCTGCATGGGCGCCGGCAATAAGCTTTGCGGCACCGCCTTTCAGGTGACGGATATTTCCAAAACCACCATCTGTCCCCTGGCCCGGGTCATGCGAAAAGAGCTGAAAAAACGGGGCATCGCCCACATGAAGGTAGTATACTCCACGGAGGAAGCCCTGACCCCCGTAGGCGCGGAAGCGGAAGCCGCCGCCATCGGCAAGCGGCAGATCCCCGGCTCTATGTCCTATATTCCCGGCATCGCAGGGCTCTTGCTGGCCGGAGAAGTCATACAGGACCTCTGTGGCCGATAACGGTGGCGCCCGGCTCCACAGACCCGGTGACAAAGGCGTTTGCGCCGATCACCGCGTTTTTTCCGATCACCGTTTCTCCACCCAAAATGGAGGCACCGGCATACACCGTCACCCCATCTTCCAAGGTGGGGTGACGTTTTTTTCCCCGCAAAGCGGGGGCGTTTTTGGTGGACAGCGCCCCCAGGGTCACGCCCTGGTAAATCTTCACCCCGGCGCCAATCACGGTGGTCTCTCCGATCACCACGCCGGTGCCATGGTCAATAAAAAAAGAGGGCCCCAGCGCCGCGCCGGGATGTATGTCGATGCCGGTGCGGCTGTGGGCCAATTCCGTCATCATCCGAGGCAGCATCGGTACCCCCAGGCTATACAGCCCATGGGCCAGCCGCTGCACCAAAATGGCGTAAAAGCCGGGATAGGAAATAATAACCTCCTCCGGCTCTGTCGCCGCCGGGTCCCCCAGCAGAAACGCTTCCAGGTCCTGCTCCAGTATGGCCCGGATCGCCGGCAGCTGCCGCAGAAAAGCGCGGCAATCCACATCCGCCAGCGGCAACGCCAGATTTTCCAGCCGGAATAAAGCATCGGCCATCTCCATAGAAATATAGCTGTCATAGCTGCCGCAAATATGGCGCTGGCCGAAATAACCGGGCAGCAGCAAAAGCCGCAGCTTCTCTGTCAGTTCCGCCACCGCATCCAACCCTGGGCAACAAATTCTGCCCGGCCCGTCGATCCGGCGGCCCAGGCGATAATCCTCCAACAGGAGGGCCGTACATTCTTCCATGTTACATTCTCCTAACTGAAAGGCGGTTTTATTATGTTTCAAACTTCCCTGCTGCGCCTTGGCGAAAATCTTTTTGCCAAAGCAGAATATGAAAACGAAACCGGTTCTGTGAAAGACCGGGCAGCATATTTTATTTTGAAGGACGCCATGGCCAAAGGTCTGCTGGCCCCCGGCGGCGCTGTCATCGAGGCCACATCCGGCAATATGGGCATCGCCCTGGCGGCCCTGTGCCAAAAAATGGGTTGCCGTTGCCTGATCGTCATGCCCGATTCCATGAGCATCGAGCGGCAAAATCTGATGCGGACCTACGGAGCGGAAGTGGTGCTGACCCCTGGGGCATTGGGCATGACCGGCGCCACGGAAAAAGCAAAGACGCTGGCAAGGGAAATCCCCGGCAGCTTCCTGCCGGGGCAATTTGAAAATCCTGCCAACGCGCTGGCCCACTACTGCACCACAGGCCCGGAAATCTGGGCCCAGACCGCAGGGGCGGTGGATATTTTCGTAGCCGGTGTAGGCACCGGCGGCACCATCACCGGCGCAGCCCGGTTTCTGAAAGCCCAGAAGCCCGCTATCCGGGTGGTGGCAGTGGAGCCAATGGATAGTCCCCTGCTGTCCGCGGGCAAGGCCGGTAGCCACGGCATCCAGGGCATTGGGGCCAATTTCATCCCGGAGCTTTTGGACCGTTCCGTCATTGATCAAATTGTTCCCGTTACCTACGCGGACGCGCTGGAGGCCGCCAAAGCGCTGGGCGCCGCCGGTATTTCCGCAGGCGCCAACGTCCACGCCGCCCGGCAGGTGGCTTTGGCGCACCCCGGCAAGCTGGTGGTGACCCTGTTGCCGGATTCCCGGGATCGCTACGGCTCTTTAGGGCTGTAGATCACAGCGCCCACAGCCTGTGCCGGGGCACACAGCAATCCTCCGGCTTCACATCCACTAAAATAATGTCCGGCCCAATGCGCCGGATGCAGTTCCAGGGGATCACAAAATCATCCCGGCGGCCAAACAGGCCGAAGATCCGGCATGGCCCCGGCACCACAATGGCCTTCACTTCCCCCTCCGGAATCCGGACCTGCACGTCGCAGACAAAGCCCAGCCGCCGGCCGTCGGATACGCAGATCACTTCTTTGCACCGTAGCTCCGTAAATTTCATATGCATACACCTGGCCTCCCAATTGGATTTGGTTTCAGCCTATGCCGCGCAAAGCAGGAATAGAACGGTAAATTGTTGTTTACACTGCGATGATTCGCCGCACCCTTGGCCCCCTCGTTTTGAGGGGGCTGGCAAAAATCGGCGCTTCGGACCCGTTTTTTGCCTGGGGGAGTTTCTGATTGTCGGTACAAACCTCCCTCCGTCAGCCCTTTGGGCTAACACCTCCCTCAAAACGAGGGAGGCAAGGCGGCTACGCCGCCAATCGTGTAAACAACAATTTACCTTACGAAACGGAAACGCTTTTGCGCATGGCAGAAATGGCGCCCTTTTCCAG
>JAZOAD010000014.1:0-2846 GCA_045595225.1 Faecousia sp. | reverse complement strand
TGGCTATGGCTCCGGCTCCTCCTCGTCCGGGACGAAGGCGGACAAGGCGGAGATCTCATAGGCGGTGCGTTCCACCGGACCGTCCTCTGTGACCTTGGTGTAGATACGGCTTTGCAGCCTGCCGTCGATGCGCAGCTTCTCACCGGTGTGACAACCCGACACCTCCAGGGCTGTGCGCCCCCACAGAATGCATGGCAGGTAATCCGCCCGGCGGAAGGCTCTCGGCACCGCCAGCATGACATCGCAGATCTCCCGGCCCAGAGGGGTGCGCCGATAGGTAGGCTCCCGGCACAGCGACCCTTCCAAAATCACCTGATTGATGGGTTCGCCGCACTCCACGGTGATGGTGGCGGCGAAGACGAAGATCATCAGGTGCCGCACACCGTCCGTGCGTTGATTGTGGGAGCGTATCTGCCCGGTGACGGTGAGCATATCCCCGGCAGTTGGATCAATGGCGTAGATCAGCCGCTCCTCTGCGATCACCGGCAGGCTGTCCACAGCGCCGGACAGCCTGGGCACCTCCAGCAGGAAGCGGTAAAACCGCCTGCCGTGGTTTTCGTGGGAAAAACGGGGGAGCTGCTGCAGACTTCCCCGGAGCGTGATAGCGTTTACAATATGTTCCATAGGACCACCTCTTTGTTGCAGTATGCATAAGAAAGCTTATGCAACGGGTGGCAAGAAAGAACTCCCGCCGCAGAAGCGGCAGGAGCTCATTTTTATTGTTTTTTCATTTGCCGCAGGAACAGGAAAACCGCGGCGGCAAGGACTACAATTGCGTAGCCAAGCACCCACCAAAGGTGCGGCAGTACTGCGCTGTAGTTGCCGGCAAGCAACGCCCGTTCCATATCTACAGCGTGAACAAAGGGCAGGGCATAGGCGATCTTCTTAAAGGTACCGCCCACAAGATCCAGATCAAACCAAATGCCGGAAAGCCATGCAGAGAGATTAGTCAGCAGCGCACCGCTGATTCCGCCCACCTGCTTCTCGTTCAGAATGCTGCCGAACAACAGCCCGAGGGCAATATAGAAAACACACATAGGGATGTTGCCCAAAATGGCGTAGAGCGCATTGACGGTCGGTGTCAGGCCAAGCGCCCACGCCGCAATGTAGCAAACCAGGCTTTGCGCGATTCCGATGGGGATCATGGGCAGGGCATAGCCCAGGATAAAATCAGCGGAACGCATGGGCGTGGTGTACAGCCTTTGCAGCAGCGCACTGCTGCGGTCCTTGGCAATGATCGTTGCGGAAAACAGCGTCATGAAGGAAAGACCGAATACGGTAATACCAGGGGTCAAATGGTCGATTTCAAACAGACTCACAGGAATATTTGCCTGAATGATGCTCAGCAGCAACAGCAGGACAAGGGGAAAACCAAGTCCAAAGATCAGGGTCAGCGGATCCCGCAGGATCTCCCTGGCGGTTCGCTTGGTAAAGGTCAACATTTTCATTTTTCTGCCTCCTTTACAATGCGGATGAAGGCGTTTTCAAGGCTGTCTGTGCCGGTTACGGCCTTGATATTTTCCACAGTATCACACATCAGCAGCCTGCCATGGCTCATAATACCCACCCGGTCGGAGAGGGCTTCTGCTTCTTCCATGTAATGGGTGGTCAGAATGATGGTAACCGCACCCTTCAAGCTGCGGATGATCTCCCACAGATCACTTCGTGCCAGCACATCCAATCCCAGCGTGGGCTCGTCCAAAAACAGAATCTCAGGCTCGCTGATCAGCGCCATGGCGATGCTCAGCCGTCGCTGCCAGCCTCCGGACAGCTTTCCGGCCTTTTTGCGGCAGACTTCCCGCAGCCCCAGCTGCTCAATGGTTTCCTTGATTTTTTGCTGGCGTTTTTCCTTGGAAAACCCATAAAGACCGCACATCAGTTCCAGATTTTCCCGGACGGAAAGACCGGGCGCAACCGCAGTTTCCTGGGGCGAAACGGCGATCATGGATTTGACCGCAGAAGAATCCTGCCGGATACTTTTGCCGCCCACGAAGGCGTCGCCTGCAGTGGGCTGTGTCAGACAGCAGAGCATTTTGATGGCAGTGGTTTTACCGGCACCGTTCACGCCCAGCAGAGAAAATAATTCTCCTTTGGCGATGGTAAGTGTCAGGTGATCCACGGCTACAACATCCTTGTATTCTTTTGTCAATCCGTTGATAACCACGGTATCCATATTTACAGCTCCTTCCCGTATTGCTTGTTCAGCCCCTGATAAACATCGGTCAGCATTTTGCTGACCAGGTCCCACTCCAGGTCCAAAAATCCGGTGGCAAACATGGTAGCGATGCCGTGTACATACGCCCACATTTCCAAATGAAACAGCTTGGCTCCGTCACCTTCAAGACCGGTATTCTGATGAACGATGGATTCCATTTGATTTGTCAGATGATGGTTTTCCGGGATTTCTTCCCCACCTCTGTTGCGCATGTACAGAAGCTTGAATAATTCCGGCTCCTCTTTTGCGAAACGGATATAGGCCATACCGCTGGCCTTATAGGAGGGGAACAGGTTGCTGGCAATTTCCCGGGCAATATACGCTTCATGGATCACCTCGGCCTGCCCGATCACTGCCAGGCGCAGCTCGTCCATTGTGGCAAAATTAGAGAAAATCGGTTGCGTGGAGCAGCTGCGCTCTGCGGCGATGGTCCTGGCGTTGAGCTGCTGGACACCGTGCTTTCTGACAATATCCACGGCAGTGTCAATAAGATCCTGCCGGGACAGTTTTACTTTTGGCGGCATAAAGCACCTCCTAAAATAACAAGTGTTATATAACATGTGTTATATTATCATGTTTCCACTCTGATGTCAATAAAAAGTTGGCAAGGAGCTGCGTCCTTGCCAACCGG
>JAZOAD010000013.1:0-15147 GCA_045595225.1 Faecousia sp. | reverse complement strand
CAACACCGGGATAGCCGCCGGTCAGCTCTTCCAGCTTCTGCAGACGGCGGATGTAGTTCTCCACATTCTCACGGCGGGCACCGGGACGGGCAGCGGACACAGCGTCAGCAGCCTGCACCAGCACAGCGATGGCGGTCTTGGAGTCGGATCGTAGCCATGTCGTTCTGTGAGCCAAGGGGTTGTGGGCTTGGATTGTCTTCCTAAGACCGCTTGGCCTCCGACTTGCCCAAGACCGTTATCGCCGTGCTGGTACAGGCCGCCGACGCTGTTTCCGCAGCTCGCCCCGGCGCCCGCCGCGAGAACGTGGAAAACTATATCCGCCGTCTGCAGAAGCTGGAGGAGCTGACCGGCTCCTGGCCCGGTGTGGACAAGGCCTACGCCATCCAGGCTGGCCGCGAGGTCCGCATTATGGTCAAGCCCGAAGTGGTCACCGAGGACAACATGATCCTGCTGGCCCGGGACATTGCCAAGAAGATCGAAGCCGAGCTGGAATACCCCGGCCAGATCAAGGTCAATGTGATCCGCGAAACCAAGGCTGTAGAGTACGCAAAATAAAAATTCCCCAAAAAGCACCGCTGCGGCGGTGCTTTTTTTGTTGGGAACGCTTCAAATTGTTGTTTAGTTGATGATCAATGCGACGGCCAATGGCCGTCGCGCGCCGCAGAAGCGGCGCTAAAACTTTCCCCTTTGGGGAAGGTGGGTTCAAAAATGACCTCTAACGGTCATTTCTGAAGACGGATGAGGGTTTTATTCCCTCACCCACCGCAAGCGGCCCTCGCCGGAGGGGAGGGTTTTGTTGTAAACAACAATTTATTTTTTCTTCCGTATTGTACTGCCGGGAAAAATCTGCTATAATGAAAAAAATAATGTTTTTACGAGGTGTTACCATGAACGATAAACGCCGTCCTTATCATAACGAAAAGTCCCGCCGGGAGAATAGCGACCGCCCCCGCCGGGCCGACCGCTTCGCTGACCGCACGCCCGTAGAAGAAGTGGAAGGCCAGCTGGAGGGCCGCAACGCGCTGACCGAAGCCTTGAAAGCCGGCCGTACCATCGACAAAGTGTTCGTGGCCGACGGCGATACCGACAAATCCCTGCAGCGGCTGGCCGCCCAGGCCAAGGAAGCCGGCGCGGTGGTAGTGCCGGTGGACCGGCGGAAGCTGGATCAGATGTCCACCACCCATTCCCACCAGGGCATCATCGCCCTGGCTGCCGCCCATGAATATTTCACCATCGACGATATTCTGGAAGAGGCCGCTTCCCGGGGTCAGAACGTGCTGATCGTCATCTGCGACGAGCTGACCGATCCCCATAATCTGGGCGCCATCCTCCGCTCCGCCGAATGCGCCGGCGCCCACGGTGTGATCATCCCCAAGCGCCGCAGCGTAGGCCTGACCGCCACGGTGGCCAAAGCCGCCGCCGGCGCCATGGAATACATGAAAGTCGCCAAGGTAGGCAATATCAACGATGCCATCCGGGAGCTGAAAGAAAAGGGCGTTTGGGTATTCGGCACGGCGGCGGAAGGCTCCATTCCCATGTACAAAGCCGACCTTTCCGGCCCTGCCGCCATTGTAATCGGAAACGAGGGCGACGGCATGAGCCCCCTGGTGCGAAAAAATTGCGATGTGATGGTACACATCCCTATGGCAGGCCGCATTTCTTCGCTGAACGCTTCCGCGGCAGCGGCAATTTTGCTCTATGAGGCGGTGCGCCAGCGTTTGGGCTGAGAGGTGAGGCAATGGCACACAACGATCAACAGGAGCTGGGTCTGGAGGAAATCGTAAAGGAATTCTCCGATCCGGATCTGGAAGATATCGTAAGAGAGTTCTCTGACCCGGATCTGGAGGACATTATCCAGGAATTTACCCCCACTCCCTCCAAAAAAGCAAATTCCAACCTATCCGGCGACACCGTTCGCCTGGATCATATTCAATCCGGTCTGCGTGAAAAAAGCATCGACAGCCGGACTCAGCGCTTCTCCATGCCGGATATGCCGGAAGAGCCTCAGCCGGAGCCGGCGCCCATGCCGGAACCGCCGACTGTGGAGCCTTTTTCCGACACCTGGGAGCCGGAGTATGAGGAGCCCATGGGCAATTACCCTGTCAAAGAACCCATCCGCTTTGAATCCCGGGATAAGCTGCGGCTTCTCCGGGAGAAATTGGTGCAGGGCCCGGAGCGGCGGTTTTATGAGCTGGCCCAGACCGGCACCGCCTCGCTGCGGCTGTCCGCCTTTGTTCTATTTCTGGTATTTTTGGTTTCCGCCGGCATTACCCTGGCCTTCGATTGGGGCTATATCGGCCCAAACCGGATCAAATTAGTGGTATTTTGCCAGCTTTTGGCCGTATTGGTGGCAGCGCTGCTGAGCCATGGGCGGCTGCTGGAGGGGCTTTCCAGCCTGACCCGGGGGCGGTTTACGCTCCACACATTACTGGCCATCACCTGCCTGGTTTGCTGCCTGGACGGCCTGGTTTGCCTGGGGCAGGAGCGGATCTCCTGCTGCAGCATTTTCTGCCTGCAGACCGCGGTGGCCCAATGGGCCGCCTGCCACGCCCACCGGACGGAAATGAACCGGATGGACACCCTGCGGAAGGCATCCCAGCTTACCGCAATCGTAAAAATCGACGATTATTACGCCGGTATGCCCGGTTATGTCACCGGGGAAGGCCAGCTGGAGTCCTTTACGGACAACTACCGCGCCCCTTCCGGCCCGGAGAAAGCCTTGTCTGTTTTCGCGGGCATCAGCCTGGCGCTTTCCTTGATTTTGGCCATCGTCATGGGTCTGCGCGGCGGATTTGCCGTGGGCGTACAGGTGCTGACCGCCGCGCTGCTGGTGGCCATGCCCGCCACCGCCTTTATCAGTATGCGCCGCCCGGAAACCATTCTGGAAAAGCGGCTCCATGCCCTGGGCACCGTTCTTTGCGGCTGGCAGGGCGTGAAGGCGGTGGAAAAGCAGGTGGTTTTCCCTGTGACCCACGCCGACCTGTTCCCCAGCGACACCATCGACATGAACGGCATGAAGTTTTACGGCAGCATCGACCCGGATATGGTGATCTGCTACACCGGCAATCTGATCCGCCACGAGGGCGGCAGCCTGACCGCCATTTTCGATCCGCTGATGACCAGCCGCTACATCCGCCACGCCGCTGTGGAGGAATTCGGCAGCTACCCCGGTGGCCTCAGCGCCCTGGTGGACGGCGAGCCTGTGGCTGTGGGCACATTGGATTTCATGCGGCAAATGGACATCGCCATCCCCAAGGAGGCCCAGATCGCCGGGGCGGTTTACGCCGCCGTGGACGGACACTTAAGCGGTGTATTTGCCATCCGCTACGCCCGGAGCAAGCCGGCTTCCGCGGGCCTTCGGAATCTCTGCGGCAACAGCCGGGTAACGCCGGTGTTTATCAGCCGGGATTTTCTGCTGACCGGCCGATTCCTGCGGGAAAAACTGAAGGTCAACGCCCGACGGCTGGCCTATCCCACCCCGGAACAGCAGAAAAATCTGGCCGATCGGGAACCGGACGAAGCAGCAACCGTGGTGGCGCTGACGGTCCGCAAGGGCCTTGCCCAGCGCAGCTTCGCCATTACCGGCGCTTTGGCTCTGCGCTCTGCCCAAAAGGGCGGCGCCTGGATCCACATCATCGGCGGCAGCCTGGGGCTGGCGGCGGTGGCGGTGCTGGCGCTGATCGGCGCGTTCCAGCTGTTGACCCCGGCCAACCTGCTGCTGTACGGTCTTGTTTGGATGTTGCCCGGCTGGCTCATTACGGAATGGACAAGATATATCTAAAAAACGCTCCCGCCCGGGAGCGTTTTTATTTGCCTGACAGGCATAAACTCTCATTTTGGAGCCGCCTGTAGGCGTCCGCATCGCAAAAAACAGTTGTTTTCAACAGAAAGACGGCATAATTTTTGTTAAATTTGCCATTTATTTATGGTTTTTTGCAGAATTTTATACTTTATATAAAAAAAGAATTGCCATTTTTGAATTCTTCGTGTATAATGACACCGTTGCGGTGTCTTTGGTACGCCACACCCCATAAGTAAGCAAAGGAAGGCAATCGCCTTTCTGAAAGGAGATTTTTTCATCATGTACACTGTTAATTCCATTCGTAACGTCGTTCTGCTGGGCCACAGCGGCAGCGGCAAGTCCGCCCTGGCTGAGAGCCTGCTTTATATGACCGGCGCCATCGTCCGTATGGGCAAGAACGCCGACGGCAACACCGTTTCCGACTTCGATCCCGAGGAAACCCGCCGTAATATTTCTATCTCCACCTCTCTGATCCCCCTGGAGTACAAGAACTGCAAGATCAACATTCTGGACACCCCCGGTGCTTTTGATTTCTCCGGCGCTGTCACCGAGGCTCTGCGCGCCGCCGACGCCGCCATCCTGGTGATCTCCGCTAAGGACGGCATTACTGTCGGCTTCGAAAAGGCCTGGAAGTACTGCGAAGAGCGGAATATGCCCCGCTTCATTTACATCTCCAAGGCCGACGAGGATAACGCCGACTTCAACGCCACCTTCGAAGCTCTGCGTGAGAAGTATGGCAATAAGATCGCTCCCATCGTAGCTCCCATCTGGGACAGCAGCAAGCGCATCACCGGCATCATCGACGTGCTGAACAAGCGCGCCTACGAGATGCAGAACCTGAAGCGGGTGGAGATCGCTGTTCCCGCTGACAAGGAAGCTGTTATCGAAGAGTTCAACGACGCTCTGAAGGAAGCTGTCGCCGAGACCGACGAGGCTCTGATGGACCGCTTCTTCGAGGGTGATGACTTCACCTACGCTGAAATGATCAACGGCCTGCACACCGGCGTCAAGGACCTGAGCCTGTTCCCCGTGCTGTGCGGCTCCGGCGTCACCTGCCTGGGCTCCCTGATGCTGATGGACCACATCATTTCTCTGCTGCCCAACCCCGAGCAGGGCAACTACCACAAGGCCACCACCGCTGACGGCAAGGTGGAAGAGTTCGTGGTTTCCGAAGGCGGCGTTCCCTCCGCTTTCGTATTCAAGACCGTTTCCGATCAGTACGGCAAGTACTCCTTCGTAAAGGTTCTGTCCGGCGTTATCAACTCCGATACCACCCTGGTCAACGCCCGTACCGGCGAGACCGAGAAGCTGGGCCGTCTGTACGCTATGTGCGGCAAGAAGTCCACCGAAGTGAAGGAACTGACCTGCGGCGACATCGGCGCCATCGGCAAGATGGACAAGGTCAAGACCGGCGACACCCTGTGTGACCCCCGTAAGGTGGTTTCCCTGAAGGCTCTGCCCTACGCCCCCGCCTGCTACTCTCAGGCCATCGCTCCCAAGACCAAGGGTCAGGAAGATAAGGTCGCAGCCGGCCTGGGCCGTCTGAACGAAGAAGATCCCTCCTTCAACCTGGTCAACAACGGCGAGACCCATCAGCTGGTGCTGTCCGGCTCTGGCGACCAGCACCTGGATGTGCTGGTAAGCAAGCTGAAGACCCGCTTCGGCGTGGACGCCACCCTGGCTCCCGCTAAGATCGCTTACCGTGAAAAGATCAAGAAGACCGTCCAGTCCCACGGCCGTCATAAGAAGCAGACCGGCGGCAGCGGCCAGTTCGGCGATGTCTGGATGCGTTTTGAGCCCCAGGAAGAGCAGGACGAGCTGATCTTCGACGTGGAAGTTGTCGGCGGCTCTGTTCCCAAGAACTTTAACCCCGCTGTTGAAAAGGGTATCCAGGAAGCCATTCTGCGCGGTCCTCTGGCCGGCTATCCCATGGTTGGTCTGAAGGCTGTTCTGTACGATGGCTCCTACCACCCCGTCGACTCCAACGAAATGGCATTTAAGATGGCCGCTATCCTGGCTTACAAGGAAGCTATGCCCAACGCTATGCCCACCCTGCTGGAGCCTGTGGGCACGCTGCTGGTCACCATCCCCGACAGCTACATGGGCGATGTCATCGGCGATCTGAACAAGCGCCGCGGCCGCGTCATGGGCATGAACCCCAATGGCGACGGCGACACCGTTGTGGAAGCTGAAGTTCCCATGGCCGAAATGAGCAGCTATGCCATCGACCTGCGCGCCATGACCCAGGCCCGCGGCTCCTTCACTCTGGAGTTCGCCCGCTATGAAGAAGTGCCGAAGCAGAACCAGGCCAAGATCATCGAGGACGCCAAGAACGACGAAGAGTAATTTCTCAAATACCCAGCGGCGCAGCGCAGGCTGCGCCGCTTTTTTATATTTCATTTCACAAATTATACAAAAATGACTTCTCATGAACTTTCCCCATGTATTTTTTCACAAAAAGTTGCAAAAATCGTAATTTTTTAGTTGATTTTCTGAAAACTTTCGAATACAATAGGTTGGCGACTGTCCGGGAGGAGGAAAGCTATGCTGAATATTGTTCTGGTGGAGCCGGAGATTCCCCAAAACTGCGGCAACATCGCCCGCACCTGCGCCGCCACCAAAAGCCGGCTGCATTTGATCCGCCCTCTGGGCTTTGATATTTCGGAAAAAGCGGTGAAACGGGCCGGTTTGGACTACTGGAATCTGGTAGAAGTCCGGGACTATGAAAATTTAGAGGATTTCTTCGCTAAAAACGAAGTTAAGCAAATGTTCTGCCTTTCCACCAAAGCCCCCCGGTGCTACACCGAGGCGGAATTCCAAGACGGCTGCTACTTATTTTTCGGCAAGGAAACCAAGGGCCTGCCGGAAGATTTTCTGGAAGCCCACCGGGAATCCTGCGTGAAAATCCCCATGCGGGAAGAAGCCCGGAGTCTGCACTTAAGCAACGCGGTGGCCATCACCGTATTCGAGGCCCTGCGGCAGCTCTCTTTTCCCGGCCTGAAGGACTATGGAAAGATGCGCTGACCATTCCCAATTTCTAATTTCTAATTTCTAATTATTAATGGAGGAACATACATGAATTACAACAAGAAGTCTATTCTGGACATTGATGTAGCCGGCAAGCGGGTGCTGTGCCGCTGCGACTTCAATGTGCCCACCAAGGCTGGCGTCATCACTTCCGATAAGCGGATCGTGGCCGCCCTGCCTACCATTGAATACCTGGTGAAAAACGGCGCGAAGGTGATCCTTTGCTCCCACATGGGCAAGCCCAAGGGCGAGTGGAAGCCGGAGCTGAGCCTGAAGATCGTGGCTGACCGTCTGAGCCAGCTGCTGGGCCAGGAAGTGATCATGGCTGCCGATGTGGCCGGCGACGATGCCAAGGCCAAGGCCGCTGCCCTGGAAAACGGCCAGGTCATGCTGCTGGAAAACACCCGCTACGAAAAGGGTGAAACCAAGAACGATCCCGCCCTGAGCAAGGCCTTTGCCGACCTGGCTGACATTTTCGTCAACGATGCCTTCGGCACCGCTCACCGCGCCCATTCTTCCACCGCCGGCGTGGCCGACCATCTGCCCGCTGTCTGCGGTTTCCTGGTGGAAAAGGAAGTTTCCATTATGGGTAAGGCGCTGGCCAACCCCGAGCGCCCCTTCGTTGCCATTCTGGGCGGCGCCAAGGTGGCCGACAAGCTGAATGTCATCAACAATCTGCTGGAAAAGGTGGACACCCTGATCATCGGCGGCGGTATGGCCTATACCTTTGCCGCGGCCCAGGGCTACTCCGTTGGTAAGTCTTTGCTGGACGAGAGTAAGATCGACTACTGCAAGGAAATGATGGCCAAGGCTGAGGCCAAGGGCGTGAAGCTGCTGCTGCCCGTTGACTGCGTCATCGGCAATTTCCCCAACCCCATCGACGGCCCTGTGGAAGTGCAGACCGTTGCCATTGATGCCATTCCCGACGACAAGGAAGGCATGGACATCGGCGCCAAGACCGCTGAGATCTTCGCTGACGCTGTTCGCAGCGCCAAGACCGTGGTTTGGAACGGCCCCATGGGCGTGTTTGAGAACCCCACCCTGGCCAAGGGCACCATCGCCATGGCCCAGGCGCTGGCCGATTCCGACGCTGTGACCATCGTTGGCGGCGGCGACTCCGCCGCGGCTTGCGAGCAGCTGGGCTTCGCTGACCAGATCACCCACATTTCCACCGGCGGCGGCGCCTCTCTGGAGTTCCTGGAAGGCCTGGAGCTGGCCGGTATTGCCTGCCTGCAGGATAAGTAAAATTTTTTTTTGTTCTTGGAGGGCGGGCCCCTCCCCCCACCGCTTCATCCCCTGATTTGCCTGATGTGGCGGGGGGCAGGCCCCCGCCTACATTTATTAAATTGTAAATTCGCATCATTACGATGTACATATAGTAAGGAGTAATCACCATGAACAGAAAGTATCGCAAGACAGTTATCGCCGGTAACTGGAAAATGAATAAGACCCCCTCCGAAACCAAGGAGTTTATGACCGCTTTCAAGGGCATGCTGCCCAAGGGCCGCTGGTGCGATATCGCTCTGTGCGTTCCCGCTGTTTGCATCCCCACCGCTGTGCGCGCCATGCGTGAAACCAGAGTGGGCATCGGCGCTGAAAACTGCAACGCCAACGCCTCCGGCGCTTACACCGGCGAGATCGCCTGCAATATGCTGACCGACGCCGGCTGCAAGTATGTCATCATCGGCCACTCCGAGCGCCGCGCCATGGGCGAAACCGACGCCGACGTCAATGCCAAGGTCCACGCCGCTCTGAATGCCGGTCTGATCCCCATCATGTGCTGCGGCGAATCCCTGGAGCAGCGCGAAGCCGGCATCACCAGCGAGCACATCGCCATGCAGATCAAGCTGGGCCTGGCCGGCGTCAGCGAGGATACAATCCGCAAGGTCATCATCGCCTACGAGCCCATCTGGGCCATCGGCACCGGCCGTACCGCCACTCCTGAGCAGGCCGAGGAGGTTTGCGAGCACATCCGCGCTGTGGTGCGTAAGCTGTACTCCTCCAAGAATGCCCGGGCCATCTCCATCCTCTACGGCGGCTCCATGAATGAGAAGAACGCCTACGAGCTGCTCTCCCAGCCCGACATCGACGGCGGCCTCATCGGCGGCGCTTCCCTGGTGCCCGAGAAGTTTGTGCAGATCATCGAAGCTGCCAACCAGCCCACCGAATAATGAAAAACCGATGGGCAGCCAACCGGCTGCCCATGTCTTTTTACAGCGATAAATTATTGTTTACGGCATTAGCGGCGCAGCCGCCTTGCCTCCCTCGTTTTGAGGGAGGTGTCAGCCCAAAGGGCTGACGGAGGGAGTTTTGTACCGACATTCAGAAACTCCCCCAGTCAAAACGAGGGGGCCAAGGGTGCGGCGAATCATCGCAGTGTAAACAACAATTTATCGCACTATTGACTTAGGAGGGTTCCCTATGGAAACCTTATATTTATCCGCCGCTGCGCCGGAAACGGCTGCCATCGCGGCAAATATCATAAAAAGGGGCGAATTGGTGGCCATTCCCACGGAAACGGTGTACGGCCTGGGCGCCAACGGCCTGGACGAACAGGCTGTGCTGAAAATTTTTGAGGCCAAGGGCAGGCCTCAGGACAACCCCCTGATCCTGCACCTGTATGGCCCGGAACAGATGGCCGACTATTGCGAAAACATCCCGGAAGAGGCCTATATTCTGGCGGAAAAGTTTTGGCCCGGCCCGCTGACCATGGTGCTGCCGGCCAAAAGCAATGTACCTAAGCGCACCACCGGCGGTCTTGCCACCGTGGCGGTCCGCTGCCCGGACAGCCGCATCACCCGGGAAATAATCCGTCTTGCCGGTGTGCCGCTGGCAGCCCCCAGCGCCAATATCTCCGGAAAACCCCCCACCACCACCGCACAGCATGTGCGTCACGACCATGACGGCCGCATCGCCGCCATCGTGGATGGGGGAAGCTGCCGCGTAGGCGTGGAAAGCACCATTGTGGACCTGACGGAGCGCCCTGCCCGACTGCTGCGGCCCGGCGGCATTACTCCGGAGCAGCTTGTGGAGATTTTGGGCGAATTGACGGTGGACAAAGCCGTCACCGAGTCCATCAGCAAGGATACCGTCGTGAAGGCCCCCGGCATGAAATATAAGCACTACGCCCCGGATTGCGCCGTGATCATCGTTTCCGGCAGTAGGGAAGCCGCCGCCTTGTACATCCAGGAGCATTTTGAAGTCGGTGACCGGGTGCTGTGCTTTGAGGAGGAATTGCCTCTCTACGAAAATTGCGACCCTCTGGCCTACGGCAGGGAGGCAGATGTGAACACCCTGTCCGCCGGTCTGTTCGCGGCCCTGCGGCAGCTGGATGACCCGGCTGTGAAGCGGGTTTTTGCCCGTTGCCCCGTAGGCGGCGGCGTGGCCTATGCCGTGCAAAACCGGCTGAACAAAGCCGCCGGCTTCCATATTATCAACGCAGAAGAAGAACGGTAAATTGTTGTTTACACGGTGCAATTCGTGTAAACAACAATTAATCGCAGCAAAGGAGCTCCTATGGAAAACCAAACCTTTATCATCGGCATCACCGGCGGCACCGGCTGCGGCAAGACCACGCTACTGAACTGCATCGCCGAAAAGGGCGGCCTGATCCTCGATTGCGACGCTATCTACCACCAATTGCTGCAAACCGACCCGGCGCTTCTGAACGCCATTGAAAACCGTTTCCCCGGCGTGGTGGAAAACGGCGCATTGCAGCGCAAAAAGTTGGGAAACATTGTGTTTTCCGACGAAAAATCCCTGTCTGACCTAAACAAAATCACCCATTCCGCCGTAAAAGCAGAAGTAATCAAGCAACTATCCCACGCCCCGAAGCTGGCAGCCATTGACGCCATCGGTCTGTTTGAGGGAGATTTGGCTGCGCTTTGTGATGTGACCGTGGCGGTAACTGCCCCGGTGGAAGACCGGGTGGCAAGGCTCATGGCCCGGGACAGCATTTCCGAGGAATACGCCCGCAAGCGCATCGCCGCCCAACATTCCAACGAAGCATTTTCGGCATTGTGCGGTTATACGCTGGAAAATAATGGGGATATTTGTGCATTTCGCGCAAAATGTCTTGCTTTTTTGGCTGAATTCGGTATAATGTAAGATGGAATTGTGTGGTGGTTACCATGCCACCCAAGCTTTGAAAGGAGTAATTACCTATGAACATCGAAGAACTGCGCACTTCCCTGCTGAGAAAGGACAAGAACGGTTTCGCCCGCATCACCGCTGAGCAGCGCGCGGAAATGGAAACCTACTGCCGCAATTACATGGACTTCATGGACGCCGCCAAGACCGAGCGCGAGGCCACCACTTGGGCCGTTCAGGCCGCTGAGGCCCACGGCTTTGTGGAGCTGAAGCCCGGTATGGACGCAAAGCCCGGCGACAAGTTCTACATGAACAACCGGGGCAAGAGCATCATGCTGGCCGTTGTGGGCAAGCAGCCTCTGAGCGCCGGCTCCAACATCTGCGCCGCCCATGTGGATTCTCCCCGCATGGACCTGAAGCCCAATCCTCTGTACGAAGATTCCGAAATTGCCTACTTCAAGACCCACTACTACGGCGGCATCAAGAAGTATCAGTGGCTGACCATCCCGCTGGCCCTCCACGGCGTTGTTTGCAAGAAGGACGGCCCCACCGTCACCATCACCATCGGTGAAGACGACAATGATCCCGTTCTGTACATCTCCGATCTGCTGCCCCACCTGGCAGGCGACCAGATGCAGAAGACCGCCGGCCAGCTGATCGCCGGCGAGCAGCTGAATGTGATCCTGGGCACCGAGCCCCTGGAAGGCGAAGGCGCCGACCTGACCAAGCTGCACGTAATGAAGATTTTGAACGAGAAGTACGGCATCATCGAGGCCGACTTCCAGTCCGCTGAGCTGAACATCGTGCCCGCCGGCCGTTGCCGCGAAGTGGGCCTGGACCGCAGCCTCATCGGCGCTTACGGCCATGACGACCGTGTCTGCGCTTACGCCGAGATGGAAGCCCTGTTTGACATTGAAGTGCCCGAAAAGACCGCCGTTTGCGTGTTGGCCGACAAGGAAGAGATCGGCTCCGTGGGTATTTCCGGTATGCAGAGCGAAGTATTTGAGTACTTCATGGGCATCCTGTGCGACGCCCAGGGCGTGAAGCTGAGCCACTGCTTCCAGAATTCCTTCTGCCTGAGCGCTGACGTGAGCAACGCCCACGATCCCAACTTCGCCGAGGTTGGCGACCGCCGCAACAACTCTCAGCTCAACTACGGCGTTGCCATCTGCAAGTACACCGGCTCCCGTGGCAAGGGCGGCGCCTCTGACGCTTCCGCCGAGGCCATGCTGCACGTCCGCAAGACTCTGGACGATGCCGGCGTGATCTGGCAGATCGCCACTCTGGGCAAGGTTGACCAGGGCGGCGGCGGCACCGTTGCCGCTTACATGGCAAACCGCAACATCGTCACCGTGGACGCCGGCGTGCCCGTTATCGCCATGCACGCGCCCATCGAAGTGGTTTCCAAGCTGGACTGCTACGAAACCTACCTGGCCTGTAAGGCCATCTACCTGGCATAAATGTTCAAAATGCCCCCCGCAGCCGCCTAGCTGCGGGGATTTTTTCTTGCAATCGTGCAGAATTTGCCGTATACTATAGAATAGAAAATTGTGTGGAAAGGAGATTACCCATGAAAGCATTTATGGACAAGGATTTTCTGCTCTCTACCGATACCGCCAAGCATCTTTTCCACGATTACGCCGAGAAGCTGCCTCTGGTGGACTATCACTGCCACCTGAATCCCCGTGAAATTTATGAGGACCGCCGCTTTGAAGACCTGGCTGAGGTTTGGCTGGGCGGCCTGCAGCCGGACGGCAGCTACGCAGGCGACCACTACAAGTGGCGTGTCATGCGCTCCAACGGCACCCCCGAAGAGTATGTCACCGGCACCAAGCCCGGCTTCGAGCGCTTCATGAAGTTCGTGGAGGCCCTGGAAATGGCCATCGGCAATCCCATGTACCACTGGTGCCACCTGGAGCTGCAGCAGTTCTTCGGCGTGTATGAGCCGCTGACCACCGAGAGCGCCCGGCGCATTTGGGATCACTGCAACGACCTGCTGCGCAACGACCCCGATATGACCGCCCGTGGCCTGATCCGCAAGGCAAATGTGGCCTTCATCGGCACCACCGACGACCCCATCGACTCCCTGGAGTGGCACGATAAGATCGCAAACGATCCCACCATCACCACCGTGGTCGGCCCCTCCTACCGCCCCGACAAGGCTGTGAACATCCACAAGGCCGGTTGGAAGGAATATCTGCAGCAGCTGGCCGCCTCCGTGGGCAAGGAGCGCCTGCCCACCATGGCCGATGTGCTGGATGCCCTGATGGAGCGCCTGGAATTCTTCAAGGGCCACGGCTGCCGTGCTTCCGACCACGGCCTGGACTATGTGCCCTTCCGGAATTACACCCTGGAGCAGGCAGACGCTGTGTATCAGAAGGCTCTGCGTGGCGAGCAGCTCACCACCGAAGAGGTGGAAGGCTATCAGACCGTGATCCTGCTGCATTTGGGCAAGGCTTACCACCGCCTGGGTATTGTGATGCAGCTGCACTACTCCTGCCTGCGCAACAATAACAACCGCATTTTCAAGCTCCAGGGCGGCGACACCGGCGTGGACGCCATCGCCCAGAACACCTGCGGCGGCAACATCTCCGCCCTTCTGTCCAGCCTGGACGAGGCAGGCGCCTGCCCCAAGACCATTCTGTACTCCCTGAATCCCGCTGACAACGCCCAGCTGGGCAGCCTGATCGGCTGCTTCCAGGACAGCACCATCCCCGGCAAGATCCAGCACGGCTCCGCCTGGTGGTTCAACGACAACAAGACCGGCATGCAGGAGCAGATGATCTCCCTGGGCAACCTGGGTCTGCTGGGCAATTTCATCGGCATGCTCACCGACTCCCGCTCCTTCCTCAGCTACGCCCGCCACGATTATTTCCGCCGGATTCTGTGCGACCTGGTAGGCACCTGGGTCGAAAACGGCGAGTACCCCAACAACGAAGCCAGCCTCAAGCGCATCATTGAGGGCGTCAGCTCCTACAACGCCATGCGCTACTTTGAGCTGAACTAAGGCTTTGTCAAACCCCCGGATTTATTGACGAAACATACGCAATATGCTACAATAATCTATGTGTAAAAATGTGATGATGCTGTCCGCCAGTCGCAAGATAAGCGATGACCGGGGTATCTCCGAATAAAAATTGGAGGTAACAAGTATTATGGCAAAAGAATATCCCCTGAATGTGAAGACCCCCCGCAGCTACACCTATGTCACCCGCAACATCCCCGAAGTCACCGTGGAGCAGCGGGAACGGGCCCTGAAGGCCACCCACTACAATGAGTTTGCCTTCCCCGCAGGCATGCTGACCGTGGACATGCTCTCCGACTCCGGCACCACCGCCATGACCGATGTGCAGTGGTCCACCATGTTCCTGGGCGACGAAGCCTACGGCCGCAACAAGGGCTACTATGTGCTACTGGAAGCCTTCCGTGACATCTTCGAGCGCGGCGGCGAAAAGAACTGGAAGAAGTCCATCGACCTGATCCGCACCGATTGCACCGACATCGACAAGCTCATGGACGAGCTGTATCTGTGCGAGTACGAGGGCGGTCTGTTCAACGGCGGCTCCGCACAGCTGGAGCGCCCCAACACCTTCATCATCCAGCAGGGCCGTGCAGCCGAATCCGTGCTGTTCGAAATGGTCAAGAAGATCATGGCCCAGCGCCATCCCGGCAAGGTGTTCACCATCCCCTCCAACGGCCACTTCGATACCACCGAGGGCAACATCAAGCAGATGGGCTCCATTCCCCGCAACCTGTACAACAAGGAGCTGCTCTACGAAGTCCCCGAGGGCGGCGTGTACGAGAAGAATCCCTTCAAGGGCGATATGGATGTTGCCAAGCTGGAGCAGCTGATCGAGACCGTGGGTCCCGAGAATGTGCCGCTGATCTACACCACCATCACCAATAATACCGTCTGCGGCCAGGCCGTTTCCATGAAGTCCATCCGGGAGACTGCCAAGATCGCCGAGAAGTACGATATTCCCTTCATGTACGACGTGGCCCGCTGGGCGGAGAACTGCTACTTCATCAAGGTCAACGAGGAAGGCTATGCCGACAAGTCCATCGCCGAAATGGCTAACGAGATGTTCCCCTACTGTGACGGCTTGACCATGTCCGCCAAGAAGAACGGCCACGCCAACATGGGCGGTATGCTGGCCTTCCGTGACAAGGGCCGCTTCTGGAAGAAGTTCTCCGAAAGTCGGAGGCCAAGCGGGCTTAGGAAGACAATC
>JAZOAD010000012.1:0-9866 GCA_045595225.1 Faecousia sp. | reverse complement strand
GCATCAACCTTAACGATTTCCAGGTTTTCGATGGTGACCTGCTCATTGCCCATCTGGCCGGCGCCGATCTTGCCCTTGAAGATACGAGCTGCGTCCAGAGCGCCCATAGAACCGGCGTGACGGTGAACAGGGCCGCCGCCGTGGGTCATGTCACCGCGCTGTGCGTTGTGGCGCTTGATAACGCCCTGGTAACCGTGGCCCTTGCTGATACCGGTAACATCGATCATGTCGCCGGCAGCGAAGGTGTCAGCCTTCACGACATCGCCCACATTCAGGGAAGCGGTGTCTTCCAGACGGAACTCCTTCAGGTGCTTGACAGCCTCAACGCCAGCCTTCTTCAGGTGGCCAGCCTCGGGCTTGGTCAGCTTGTCTTCCTTGACTTCGCCGAAGCCCAGCTGAACAGCAGTGTAGCCGTCAGTTTCGATGGTCTTCTTCTGAGTGACGACGCAGGGGCCTGCTTCCACGACGGTAACAGGGATGACCTTGCCGCTCTCATCGAAGATCTGGGTCATGCCCACTTTCTTGCCGATGATTGCTTTCTTCATCTTGGGTTTTCTCCTTTTAATATAGGTTATTGGTCGACTGCTGCATTGGGTTCAGCTGCCGACATCACCCGTCCGCCCGATGCCAGACAGTGCGGGCTGCTGTATTTTTTCGTTGTTACGTAAAAAATTACAGCTTTATCTCAATCTCAACGCCAGCGGGAAGGTCCAGGCTCATCAGAGCTTCGACAGTCTTCTGGTTGGGGTTGAGGATATCGATCAGTCTCTTGTGGGTTCTGCGCTCGAACTGCTCACGGGAGTCCTTGTTAACATGAGGGGACCGAAGGATCGTAACAACTTCCTTCTTGGTGGGCAGGGGGATGGGGCCGGAAACAGCAGCGCCGTTGCGCTTAGCGGTCTCCACGATCTTGGCCGCGCTGGAGTCGATCAGCTGATGATCATAAGCCTTCAGCCGGATGCGGATCATTTCCTGGTTTGCCATGGTTAGTTTTCCTCCTAAAATTTCGTACTCAGTTTGCTTGATGTCTGGGTACGGTCGAACTGTTTGTGTTCACGCCGCCGTGCGTATCATTCCAGCCCATGAAAAATGGCCGACGCAAGGCCGACCTTTTCCATTGGCGCAGCGATATACGCAAGCGCAAACAGACACAGTTCAGCCGCCCGATGACCGGACATACTCCGCAGAAGTTACCTCGTTTCCGAGCAATCTCCTGCATCATCGCAGTGCGCGTTTTTCGTTTTCGGGAAAAATTCGCAAATTCCCCCTACACGCGCTCGATTATGATACCACGCCTTTTTGCATTTGTCAAGCATTATTTTTCCGAAAATTCAAAAAATTTTTCAGTATTTTTCTTTAATTATACACCGTGCTTCTCCGCAAATTCCAAAATTCTTCGAAGCTGCTCTTTGCGATGTGCTTCACTCCCCCGTTGGATCGAAAAGAAGGAAATTTTCCAATCCGGGTACAATTCCTGATATCTGCGACGCACCATATCCAACACATCCTGGATATCTTTCGCTTTTGTTTTCCGAATTGCCCTAAGGAGCCTCCTTTTGGTCATCGCCATCCCTCCCTACCGCTAGTGTCATTATACGCACACTATCATAAATCGGATTTTACCATGATAATAAAGAAAAGTCAAGGATGTAATAAGGAGGCGATTTCCCTTGATTCGTTATGACCGACTTTGGCAGACTATGAAGCAGCGCGGCATTACCCAATATGACCTCTATACCCATCACAATGTCAACCGCTCTCAAATCAATCGGCTTCGCCAAAACAAAAATGTAGAAGTCAACACCATCGACAGACTTTGCAATATTCTTCATTGTCGGGTGGAGGATATTATGGAACATTTCCCCGACGATAATCAATTTTAAAACCGAGTGATAGGCGTCTCTCAGCGCGCAGATCACTCGGCTTCTTTTATTCACTTTCCTTTTCCGGCTCGATGCGGGGCGCGCTGCCGCTGCGGCGGCCGCGACGGCGGCTGCCGCCACGGGGCGCTTCCGGCTCCGCCTTCTCTGCCCTTCTGGCATAGGCTTCCGCCGCCTCGGAGGTCGCTTCATAAGTCAGTCGACTGACTCGGATAGTGCCATCCTCCTGGTCAGAAAGCCGCACGCGGATCAAAAACTTCCCATGCTCCGGGCAAGTAGCCAGATCCATATATCGGCGGCCGGGCTGCGCGAACCAGCGGGAGCCCAGCATACGGCCACCGCAGACAGGGCACAGATTTTCCTCGCCGGACATGGCGCTCAGCGCCGCCCGTTTGTCAGCATAGCCGTGGAACACTTTCCGGGCGATGCAGCCGGGAATTTCCGCGCCGTGGAAACCGTCTTCATGGCTCTTCACCGCGGCGCCATATTCCGCCATGCCCTTTTTCAGGTCCAGCATAGCGCAGATCAGCGCCGTGTGATACGCGTCGCCCAATGCATCATGGGCCGGGCGGCTGGGCTCAATGCTGAAAATCTCCATAGCGGTTTTCAACGCCTTTTGAGAGGTAGAGCCATCGGTCTGGGAATTGAAGATCATCTGCGCGTTATACCATTTCTCCACCCAATCGGTTTCCAGGCGGAACAGCTGCAGATTCTCCCGGAGAATGCCAATATCATCAAAGCCCCAGGTCAGGAACACAAAATCCTCACCGCACCAGGCTTTAAACCGTTCCATAGCTTCCGGGAAAGGCACACCCTCTTCCCGCAGGCGGCTGTCCTTAATGCCGGTAAGCTTGCTGACTCTGCGGTTTAAGCGGCGATAATATTTGGGTCTGATCATGATTTGGAATTCATCCGCGACAAACTGCTCGTCCGTCACCCGAACGGCGCCGATCTGTATGATCTCGCCACGGATATGAACCGGCAGCTCTTTTTTGGCCGACGGCGAACCGGGCCAGGGCTGATTCCACTCCATATCCAAAACAATGTAGTTCATTGCGATTACCTCGATTTTCTATTCTGGCTTGTATCATAACACATCCAGGGTGGTTCTGTAAATAAGAAGTTGCAAATTTATTCCGCTTTTCTCACCGAAAAATCTGACCCTATTTTTTATTTCTTTTTTGATACTTTATTTATGGTCAGTTTGTGCTATACTGAGTTCAGAACTTATGGGAGGTGCGCGCTATGAACTGCAAGCGTTTATTTACTACCAAAAAAATCATACTGGCCGCCCTTTTGGCTGCATTGACCGTGGCAGGCTCTGCCATGCGAATCACACTGCCCATCGACATTGCCGGCACCACATCCTTCCACCTGGGCAACATTATGTGCGCCCTTTCGGGTATTCTGCTGGGCCCGTGGCTGGGCGGGTTGGCAGCCGGTATGGGTTCCGCCATTTACGATATGCTAAACCCCCTGTATATTTCCGAGGCCTGGATCACCTTCCTTTTTAAGGGCGCCTACGGTTTGGCCGCCGGTCTGGTGGTCTGGTCCGCAAAAAAGGAATGGGGCTACCCCAGAGCCATCATCGGCGCCAGCGCTGGCGCTTTGGTATACGCCGCGCTGTACCTGGCCAAAAGCTATTTTTACAACAGCCTGCTGCTCAGCGGTCTGACCGCCGACGCCGCATGGCTGAATGTGATCGCCAAGCTGCCCGCCACCGCTTTTAACGCTGTGATCGCCATTATTTTCGCCCCTGTGCTGGCTGTCGCCATCCGCACCGCCCTGCAGAAGGCCCACCTTTCTTTGGAGTGACCCCATGAAATACAATCGAATTTTGACAATTCAGGACATTTCCTGTCTGGGCCAGTGCTCCATGACCGTGGCGCTGCCCATCCTGTCCGCCTGCGGCCAGGAAACCTGCATCATCCCCTCCGCCGTCCTTTCCACCCACACCGGCGGCTTCTCCTTCCCCACCATTCGGGATATCAGCATGGATATCCCCGCTATCCGGAACCATTGGGAAAAGGAAGCGGTTTCCTTTGACGCCATTTACACCGGTTATTTGGGAACCAAGGAGCAGATCCAGGATGTGGCCCATGTATTCGACACCATGCTGCGCCCCGGCGGCAAAATTATCGTAGATCCCGCCATGGCCGACCACGGCAAGCTCTACTCCGGCTTTGATATGGAATACGCCCGGGCCATGGGCGAGCTTTGCAAAAAGGCGGATGTGATTTTGCCCAACTTGACGGAAAGCTGCCTGCTGACAGAGGCAGAATACCGGGAAACCTATGACGAAGCTTATATTGCCGATGTGCTGGCAAAACTGCACGGCATGGGCATGAAGCAGGTGGTGCTGACCGGCGTTAGCTTCCACCCGGAGGAAACAGGCGTTATGCTTTCCGACGGCAGCTGCACCTATTACTACCGCCACAAGAAGCTGAAGCGCAGTTATCACGGCACCGGTGACATTTACGCCTCCGCCTTTGTGGGTAGCTGGATGGGTGGAAAATCTATGGAAGAAGCCATTGGGATCGCCGCCGACTACGCCTGCGAATGTATCCAGGCCACCATCGGTGACGAAAGCCATTGGTACGGCACCAAATTTGAGTCCGTGCTGTTCACGCTCATCGACGCACTACGATAATTTCTCACTGCCGCCCTTTGTGGCGGCAGTTTTTATTTGCAAATTCTGATACATTATTATATAATAAAAGAAAAAGGTTGTTTTCTATGGAAATTTTGTATTCAGACAAAGGCATCGTGGTCTGCGTCAAGCCGGTGGGGCTGGACTCGGAAATGGAAGTGCCGGCGGCATTGAAGGAAGTGCTGGGCGGCGACATATTCCCCATTCACCGGCTGGACAAAAACGTGGGCGGCATGATGGTATTCGCCCGCACCAAAGCCGCTGCCGCCACCCTCTCCAAAGCAGTGCAGGACGGCGCTATGGTGAAAGAATATGTGGCCAAGGTCCACGGCGCGCCACCGGAAAGCGGCGATTGGACAGATTTTTTGTTCAAAGACAGCAGCAAGAATAAAGTATTCGTTGTCAAAAAAGAGCGCAAGGGCGTGAAAAAAGCCCGGCTGGAATTCGTCCGCCAGGGTGAAAACCTGGTACGCGTCCGGCTCCACACCGGCCGCAGCCACCAAATCCGAGTGCAGTTTGCCAGCCGGGGGTTTCCTCTGGTGGGCGACCACAAGTACGGCTCCCGGGATGAAGCCGCCGCTCCCATGCTCTTTTCCTGTTGCCTCACCTTCCCCTGGCAAGGCCAGCAGCTACGATTTGAAAAATTACCGGAATGGTTTTTATAAAGGAGGATTCACGATGGAGATCAAACTGTTGCAAGAGCAAGATGCAACAAGGATTCGCACCGCCTTTATGGAAAAGTATTTGCTGAAATGGCCCCAATATTTGAAAACGTACCCGGATGCCAAAAACCGCATTTTCAAGAATCCATCCGATTTTGACCACGCCCTTATGTGGGACAGAATGCCATCCGAATACCCCCGCATCCCCTTCCGCGATGCGTTGGCGCTGCTGAGCAAACTGCCCTGCAAAGTGTTATTTTTCTCCGAGGGGCCGGATTACCCCGCTTCCTATTCCTGCGAAATCCAACTGGAGGGGCAACGATTCCCCCATTTTGCCGCAGCAGCGGACGCCCGGGAGCTGGCTATTCTGATCGAATATGAATGGACGGAGAGTACCCGCCTTGCCACACAAGCGTGTTACCTGGCAAACCAGGTCCTTCCGGTAGACCTGTATGTGTGCACGCCGGAGCTGGATAAACTGATCGTCTTTACCCACGAAGCCGATTGGGACCCGGAAAATGATGATTTCATAAAAGAATCCGAAACCCGGCTGTGCTTTGCTTCCGGTTTTGATCAATAAAATATTCAGAAAGGATAAACCGCCATGAAATATGATTTTACTTCCATCATTGAACGAAAAGGCATGGATGCCATTGCCGTCGACCTGGTTGGCACCAGCAGATTTGGCATTGCCGCCCCCAAGGAGGGCTTCGATGTGATCCCCATGTGGGTGGCAGACATGAATTTTGCCACTGTGCCCACCATCCCCCAATTGATGATCCAGCGGGCGCAGCACCCCTGCTACGGTTATTTCGCGCCCCGTCCGGAGTACTACGACGCCATCATTGACTGGCATCGCCGCCGCAACGGTGTGGAAGGGCTGAAAAAGGAGCATATCGGCCATTCCAACGGCGTTTTGGGCGGTGTACTGGCGGCGCTGAATGTGCTGTGCAGCCGGGGTGACAGCGTGCTGCTCCACTCCCCTACCTATATCGGCTTCACCTTCTCCCTGAAGGATAACGGCTACAACATCGTTCACTCTCCCCTGGTGCCGGATGAAAACGACATCATGCGGATGGATTTCGAGGATATGGAGCGGAAAATCGTGGAAAACAAGATCCACGCCGCCATTCTTTGCTCCCCCCACAATCCCTGCGGCCGCGTTTGGGAGCGCTGGGAGCTGGAAAAGGCCATGGAGCTGTTTAAAAAGCACGATGTATTCGTGATTTCCGACGAAATTTGGTCCGACCTGATCATGGCCGGTCACAAGCACATCCCCACCCAATCCATTTCTGAGGATGCAAAAATGCGGACCGTGGGTATGTACGCCCCCAGCAAGACCTTCAACCTGGCGGGTCTGGTGGGCAGCTACTCCGTGATTTACAACAGCTGGCTGAAGGACCGGGTGGACAAGGCCATCGACATGGCCCACACTAACGGCATGAATACGCTGAGTATGTACGCCCTCATTGGCGGCTATTCCGAGGAAGGCCACGCCTGGGTGGACGAGCTGAACCAGGTGATCAGCGGCAATATTGATTTTGCCTGCGACTATATTGAAAAGCATTTCGAAGGTGTTTCTGTTCGCAAGCCCCAAGGCACCTATATGCTGTTTGTCGATTGCGGCAAATGGTGCGAAAAGCACGGCAAGGATGTTGGCGAAGTGCTGAAAATGTGCCACGATGTGGGTGTCTGTGTCCAGGACGGCAGAGCCTTCCACGGGCCGTGCCACATCCGCATGAATTTGGCTCTACCGCTGAGCCGCGTACAGGAAGCATTCGACCGAATGGATAAATACGTATTTAACGCATAATAAGCTTTCGCAGGGGCGATTCACGGATTGCCCGCCATCTCAATAAACAACCGCAGCACCAATCAACGGTGCTGCGGTTCACTGTTTCGCAGGCAGGAATTTACCAGCGCTTCATATTTCTCTCAAATTTTTCCGAATACGCGTGTTTTAGCTCTTCAGTGGTGATGCCATAGCAGAGCATAACATCATTGTAATACATCAGAACATCAGCCATTTCCTCGATCAACGCGTTTCTTAGGTTTTCATCGGTTGACGCTTTTGCGCCTCCATGCTTTTTGACAATGTCGATCACTTCGCCAATTTCACCAATCATCCAAAGCAGTTTATTCTAGCCAACCTCAGCGCAAATAGGTTCCCATTTATGCTTATACTTTTCTTGTAAGGCTTTTTGCATTTCCTGCATCTCGTTTATGCCAAAATCAGCCATTGTATCTTCCTCAATCAATTCTAACTTAATCTGTACCTGCCGAAGAAAAGTAGCGGGCGATTCGTGAATCGCCCCTACGATTTCTTACATATTGGCCTTAATGGTGGAGATCAGAATATCACCGGCAACCACACGGTCCTCCGCGGCGAAGCCATCGGCAAAGTTATCCGAGTAGATCACCTGGGCATTGGGCGGGAATTCCTCGTCACCCTGCCAAATGAGGATCTGGACATGGAAACCGGGCACCAGCTCAAACTGATAGCCGGCATCACCATGGGGCAGTTTCACCGCGCCCATCTTCTCGCAGGCAGTGGAGAATGCCGCCAGCTTGAAGCTGAAAGTGAAGGCAGCCCGGGTCAGCACCCGGCCGGTGTAAGGCTTGATGTACATTTCGCCCCAGGGCATTTCCCGGAAGGTCTTCCACTCCCCTTCCCAAGCCACATTCTTGCTTTCCAGCAGGTAGCGCAGCAGGAAAGTCTGGGTGGGCAGCGGCGGCAAAGCGCCATCATCCAGGGCACGGATGGCGTAATCCGGATGAGAAATGGCAAATTCCCGGCCCAGCAGGTTTACATAAAATTCATTTCCATCCCACTTGATGCCCACACGGCTAACAGCCTCCTCCGGGTTCAGCGCCCGAAATTGCTCTTCATAATGGGAAAAAGGTACTTCGTCCTTGTGATTTTCAATTTGCATAGCATTACTCCTGAATAGAATTAGGGAACAAATTGCGGTCAGTGTGCGGGATGAAGCAGGCTGCCACGAAGGAATCCATGTAACCGGGGTAGGTGGACAGCTCCAGGTAGGTCATGTTGGTGCCAACTTCATGACATTTGGCGTTTGCCTGATCAGAAAGCACCATAGCATAGGCGCCCGTAAGGCTGGAGTTGCCGATGTAGCTGTACTTACTCAGATCCACATCCGGCAGCATACCGATATTCACAGCATTCTTCATATTGATGCCGCTGCCGATGCCACCGGCCACATACACATGGTCGATCATGTCCACTTCCATGTCCACAGACTTCAGAAGGGTGTCGATTGCGGAGAAAATAGCGCCCTTGGCACGAATGAAATTATCAATATCCACTTCGTTAATGGAAACTTCACGGCCGGTTTCACTCTCATGGCTATCTGCGATCACATAGCGACCCATGCCATGCTGATCCCGGCGGACACGCTTGCCTTCCCGGACAAACTTGCCCTGGGCATTGATAATAGAAGTGCGGAACAGCTCGGAAATAATGTCGATAATGCCGCTGCCACAGATGCCGACTACCTTCTGGCCCTCGTCGCCAACCACAGTAAGGGTGGGTTCCATGGTGTCCTTATCAATGACGCAGGCTTCCACCGCGCCATCAGTGGCCCGCATACCGCAGCTGATATCGCCACCCTCGAAAGCGGGGCCAGCGGAGCAGGCGCAGCTCATGAGGAAATCCCGGTTGCCGAACACCAATTCGCCATTGGTGCCCAGGTCGATAAACAGGCTCATTTCGTCCTTATCCCACAATCCGGCAGCTAAAGTGCCGGCGGGAATATCGCCGCCCACATAAGAGCCGATATTGGGCGCGATGATCACAGGTGCCAGGGGGTTGGCAGGCAGCTTCAGGTCGCCGGCCAGCAGACCCTCCCAGCCGAAAAAGCTGGGAATGTAGGGCTCCATGCGGACAGATTCGGCATCCACGCCCACAAACAGGTGGTTCATAGTGGTATTGGCCGCCACACACAGCCGCAAAATGCTGCGGGCATTGATGCCGGCAGACTTGCAAAGGCTGGCAATAATGGGGTTCAAAGTCTCCTTAACGATGGCGTCCTGCAGCTTTTTCTTGCCGCCGGGACGGCCCTGCTCGATGATGCGGTTGATCACATCCGCACCGTAGCGGATCTGGCCGTTACCGGAAGAACCCTTTGCCAAAATTTTGCCATTGGTAAGATCCACCAGCACCATGGTGACGGTGGTGGTGCCGATATCAATGGCGCAACCGACGATCTGGGTGTCCGCCGGGTCGCAGATCTCCATGCAGCGGAACACGCCATTCAACATTTGGCCCTTAACGCAAACTTTCCAGCCATACTGGCGCAGGGTTGTAGCCAATTTGACCATGATGGAGAAGGGCACACGCACCGTTTCCGCGCCCAAAGCTTCCTGCACCGCCCAGGTGAAGCGCTCAATATCGGGCATGGTGTCTTCCAGAGTGGGCTCCGCCATGGTCACTACCACAGAATGGAAGGAATTGGAAAATTCAATGCCGCTGGCTCTCAAATCCGCCTGGCAATCCTCAAAAATAGCGATCTCCTTGGGACTGGACAAATCAGCAGTCTTCATGCGGCTCTGGTAGGCGGATGCGATATCCGGTACCCAAACGGTGCAATCCGTCAGCACCTTGGCGTTGCAAGAAAGACGCCAGCCCATATTATATTCTTCGTCGGAGATATG
>JAZOAD010000011.1:0-28367 GCA_045595225.1 Faecousia sp. | reverse complement strand
GCTCCACCATTTCCTCTTTGATGGCCTCACGGATGGCATCGGCCTTGGCCTTTGCCTTGCTCGCCAGTTCATCGTAGTTGTTCATCGTTTCAATCAGGGCAATCATTTCGTTCTTGCTCATTTTTCTTTTCTCCTTTTTGTCTTTTGGATTTCTTTGGCAAGCGGTGGGTGGCATTAAGGCTTAGCGTTCTTCTCAGTGCGTCCCAATCTCCCTTATCCGTTCCCACTCTTGTCTTGCGTTCTTGGTTCGGCTCTCGCCTACTTCGTCCGCCTTGACTTGCCGTGTGTCTTAACTGTCTATATTCTACTACGAAAATCGTAGTTTGTCAATACGTTTTGCGTAATTATTTTTTACGAAATACGAAATTATTTTTCGAGTTGCGTATTGATTTACTACGGAAAGCGTGATACAATACCCAAAAGGAAAGGGGTGAAAACCTGTGATAAAGTTCAAAGTCAAAGTGATGCTTGCCCTGCGTGGCATGACCCAAAAGGAACTTGCGGAACGCACCGGCATCCGTCCGCCTACGGTGTCCGCAATCTGCGTGGGTTCTGTGAAACACTTACCCGTGGATGCGTTGGAGAAGATTTGCGATGTGCTGGATTGTCAGCCCGCAGACCTGATGGAGTATGTGCGGGAGGATGTCCAATAAAACATTTGGTTTTGTGAACGCTTGCGGCGGCTTCCAAAAGGCACGAAAACAGCCGAAAAACACCCTGATTGTGTAAGCGAAAGTCAGACCACCCTTTTGCGGACGGGGGCACCCATTACGGGAAAATCAAAAACGCACACCCCTATCCCGTTTTCGGGTGGGCAACTCTCCCGCCAAATGGCATTTTTGATTTGAAACACGGTCTTGGCGGCCATCATCGTCCAGAAGTAAAGGAAGCCGACAGACGGCTAAAAACGAAAAAATGCGGCAGCCCGTTTCAGCGCTCCCTTATGTTGGGGGTATCGTTCGCTGAAACAGGCTGCCGCAATTTCTCATTTCCAATCTTTGAAAATATCATCCAAGGCCTTATCTAACGCCGCTTTCATACTCTTTTCCATAATGCTCATTATCTCGGCTTCGAGGATGGATTTCTTTTTCTTCTTTTTCTCTTTGTCCTTTGTGTTTTGGATCTTCATCGGATTTTCACCTCGCTTGTGATTTTCACATTCCAAACCTGGCTTTGCTCTGCTTCCTCTTGGCGTTCATCGTGCGATTGAAGCATTTGGCTGCGAAGTGTGTGCAAAATCTATTCAGGGCTATATCCGTCCTTATGCATCCCCTTGTAGTATGCGGGGACTTGTCTGGTGTGGTATTCAAATAATGTCATTGTGTTTCACTCCTTTTTCTTTTTCTCTTTTGGGGCTAATGGTTGCCGTGGCACACGGCAACCCATAAGAAGATAAAATACCTTGTAGTAGTGAGTGGCGAAGCCACGAACTACGGAAAGGTATTTTATCTTCGCACCGCCCCCCAGTATCCTCATAATTATATAAAAGTTGCGGCCGCACACTTATCCAATTTTGCCCAAACTATCGGTGCTTCTGGATACAAAAAGCCCCTGCCACTCCAATCAATGGAGTAGCAGGGGCAGGGGGTGCTTTCATAAGTCGCACCGCCTTAGAAGTTGATGACGGAAGGAGTTTCAGCCATAACGGGGTCGGCCTTTTTTACGGTAGCCTTGACAGTAGCACGAACCTTGGCCTTTCTTTCCTTCAACTTTTCCTGAGCAATCTTCTTCTTTGCGGCTTCGATTTCTCTCTTGGCCTTTTCAACGGTGAAGCCGACCTTGAAATTGTCAATAAACCAACTCTTGATGGTGGGATATTTTTCATTGTTATCGACGATTGCCTGGAACTCGGCCTTCTGGATGTCGTTGCCGATGTATTCCACATAGTCCATCATCAGGTCAAAGTTCAGGCCTGCGTAGGTCTGCTTCTTGACCTTGGGAGCGATAGCAGACAGAGTGTAATTGGGGTGCAGTTCCATCGCTGCCATCAGGGAGGCATACTGGGGATTGTTGGCGTTTTCAGACTTCTTGAAGTTCAACTGAGAACCGACGATTTTCTTGCCAAAGTGGTCAAAGTTGAAGTACTCAGCAGCGATAGCAGCGGCGGAACGGGTGTTGTTGGAAGTGGAATTGATGTTAGACATATTAGTTTCCTTTCTGGCGCATTGGCCGTAGCGGTAGGTCGCAACCCTAATTTTAATTTTCTGTATCGAGCGGTTCGTGTTTTCGTGTCCCTCACTCTTTACACCCGTATTATATCGTAAAGGGTATCCAATAGTGTGGATACCCCTAAATTGTTTTTTCTTTTTTTCAAAAAGTTTTTTGAGAAGATGATGGCGAGATGATGGTGAGTTGTTCTTACTTCTTACTTGATGATTGCCCCGTGATAGGTAGTTCTTGATTGGTGTTGCGGGATGCTCCAAGATGTGTATAAAATAAGGCTAAGGTCTTGTATCCTGAACAGGTGATGTGATAAGATGCCACTATGAAAAAGGAAGCGGTCTGCTTCGGTTTCTTGAAAGCAGACTACTTATATAAAAAGCCAAAAACTCTTAGAGTATCAGCGCAGAGCGGGGGGTAGTTGGGGGGCGCCGCCCCCCGACCTCCTTGGTAAGGATGAGGTCGCCAGTTCAAATCTGGCTAGCAGCTCCAAAAACAAGCCCATCCCTTTGGATGGGTTTGTTTTTTTGCAATAGACAGATTTGAACATCAAATGCGGCGCGGATGAGCGCCGCCGGCGAGGGCTGGACCCAGCCAAACCTTAATCTGCGCACATTCCCGCGCGCAGATGCAAACAAATCTGGCTAGCAGCTCCAAACCCTTGAAACTCCGGTTCTATGTCAATAGTTGGGGTAGAGCCAAAATGAAATAACTTTGGATCGTGTCGGAGCGGTAGCTCCGGCACGATTTTTATGTATTGCAGAAAAGGATTCTCTTCCTGAAATTCGAGAAGTTTCTCATACCATAGGAGACTCTTTTCAGAACCTTCGTTTTGTTGTTGCAGCCTTCAATATACCCGTTTGTCCAGGGAACATCCATAGAGTTAAGGATCTCCCGGAACCAGTTGTGGTATGCTTTTGTGCAGTCGTGGAATTCCGATAGATCCATGACCTCAACGGAATACAGCCAGTCCACAAGCCGTTGCTTGCCCTCTAAAGAGGATTTGCTGCGGATCACAGACAGGAAGTCGTTTTTAATGCGGTAAGCGTCCGCAAGCCTTGGCGCGATATCAAACATAATGGCAAGGCGATCCATTTCCTCTGGTGTTAGGTTTTCTATTCGTTTTGCTAACAGGTGTTTAGATTTTTTGAAATACCTTCTGAATCTTGCGGAGAGCTTGTTTTGTTCGTTCTTTCTTACTTTTTCCATAGCCCAGTATACTTGACGAATTACATGGTACTTATCCGCAACGATCGTGGCTTGGGGAAAACAGATTTTTGCAACTTGCCGAAAGTGGGGATTCATATCACAAATAAAGTATTTTACCTCATTTTTGTTAGTAAATTGTGAGAAATACTCGACCAAATCACCCTCAAAGCGATTCGGAAGAACATCCAATACTTCCTTTTCTTTTGGATTAACAATAATGCTGTTATATTTTTGTCCTCCGGAATTACCTTTAAACTCATCCAGAGAGATCACCTCAGGAAGCTTAGTAAGCTTCTTGTTATAAAGATTGAAATAACGCATAGCAGTTGTAGCTGATACATTGAAGCGGCAACCAATTTCTTTCATAGACACAACCTTTTTGAAAGCAAAGATGATCTCGGCCACAAGGCGGCTGGTAACTCTATAGTATCGGGGCAGGAAGTTGTTTTTCTCAAAAAACCGCTTACCACAGTCGCAGCGATACCGGCGCTTACGCAGATGCAGGAAGGTATCTCTTGCCAAGGGGACATCCTTGATCTTCTGCCAGCGATAGTCGTGGATGCTGTCTGTCTCCGCTCCACAACACGGACAGACATGTTTTCTGCGAGGCAGTTCAATGTAAATATGGAGCTGATCTGAAATATTTTCAACATTTGTGATAATTACATCTTCCAAATTGAGAAGCTTTGCGGTATAATCTGTCATGAGCATAGAGACCTCCTTTGGATTGGTGTAGGGGTACATTCATTGTAAAGGATTTTTGTCTCTATGCTCAACTTTTTTTATGACTTTGGGGTCAGGCTCATTAAGCCTGACCCCAACATTAATTATAGAACCGAAACTCCTAGAGTTTCAAGGGTTTTTTCTATTTTCGGGCAGATGACCAGACCGCATCCTTTTTCGCTATTTTACACGAAAGGATGCGGTCTAAAAATGCGTTTAAAAATCTACTTTCCTGAACAGGCAAGCGAAACCTTTGAAGAAGTCTTCGCTTCGTTCATCATTTCCCAAACTTCAAAAGGGGTGGCGGCGGTCACAATTCGCAACTACCACCTACATCTGCGGAGTATTTCCAAACATCTTGACATCACTATGCCGTTCTGCTCACTCACCAAAAGGCACTTGGAAAGTATGGTGGTATCCATGCGGGCGGCGGGCTTGGCTCACAACACCGTGGCTACCTATCTGCGGGTTATCAACACATTCCTGAATTGGGCGAACCGTGAGGGGCTAGCTCTGCTTTGCTTTCTTTTTCTTGAGAAGCAAATATACCTCAACACCCACAAAGCAAACCGCAACCACAACAATAGCGATGATCACGATTTGGCCCCCGGTGAATCGGATTGGCTCTTTTTCATCAGGTGATATCGGCTGCGTATCAGACGGCGCTTCGGCAGGCAGCTCTGCCGGATTCAACTTATATGCATACTCTTTCTGTTCATGGCTGCAGGTTTCACAAATGCGCACAACCATTCGTTCCCGAGCCGGCGTGCCATCCGGGGAGATATACTTCCATGCGCCATAGTTGTGGCCGGTAGCAGGAATCTCCGTTGGATAGACGCTTACGAAGCCGCAGGTGCTACAATATGTGGAAGAAAGCTTACCGTTCGTCTCGCAAGTCGGTTCCGCGGCTTTCTCGTCCACAAAAGTGTGCGCGCCGCCACAGCCGGGATGCCAGATAACATGGTAAGCATCCTCGGGAAAATTATTTTCCCAGGTCGAATTTCCCGCCGGATACCAGGCATCGGCCTTAACATCAGCAAATACGTAGCTTTCAAAATAAGGGCGATCTCCCAAAAATTCAATGGTACGCAGGGCATCACAAAGGCCGAACGCATTATTATCCAAGTAGGTCACCGATGCAGGAATGGTCAAGACTTCCAAACTTTCACAGCCCCGGAATGCTTCGGCCCGGATGATCTGCAACCCATTGCCCAGCTGTAGGATTTTAAGGCTCACACAGTCCTGGAACGCGTGACGATCAATTTCTGTCACAGAGTCGGGGATCACCAGCTTTGACAAACCAGCGCAGCCGGAACCGGCGCTTTTGCCGATGACCTGCGTTCCCTGAGCAACGGTGTATTCTCCTGTAAAACCGCTGGGGATCAATTCCAGACGGCTGCCGTCCTTGTTGTAGATCACTCCATGCTCGTCATTGGCAAACGTGGTGTTTTCTTCACTGACAACATAGCTTTTTAGGCTATCGCAGCCCGAGAACGCGCTGGGGGATATTTCTCCCACGCCTGTGCCAAGGGTTACTTTTTCTAACGCTACGCAATTTTCAAATGCCCATTTGAGAATGACCGTTACACTATCGGGAATGTTTATTTCCCGCAAAGCAGTGCAATCTTGAAAACAAGAGGTATAAATCGTCTCCAAATTCTGGCTGAGGGTAATTTCCATCAGCGCTGAGCAGCGCAGGAAAGCATCCTCCATTATCGTGACGCTGTTGGGAATCACAATGGATTCCAGTGCTGTGCAATCTGTGAAGGCGTCGCCGTGAATTGTGGTAAGCCCTTCCGGCAACACTACACTTTTCAAATTTCCGCATCTGCGGAACACACCAAAACTCAATTCCTTTACACCGGCAGGAACGGTTACCTTTTCTAAGCTGCTCCACTCAAAAGCAGAGATTCCAATATCAAGTATTCTTGCAGCTGGACAATGTTTTGGTAATATACTACAAAGACATTTCATCGTGACCGAACGAATCAACGGCGTTTTATTATCTTTTCAAGAGAGCCGTGTATCTGGAGAGTTGATTGCTATCCTCTTATTTTCATGGTATACTTACCACAGGAAAATGACAGGGGGATTTACCATGAAAGAGATAGCCTATAATATCCGTATGCTTCGGTTGGAGCGGGAAATGACACAAGCCCAGCTTGCAAACAAGCTAGGTGTCCAGTATCAAGCTGTCAGCAAGTGGGAAACCGAAACTTCTGTTCCTGATACAGCCATGCTTCCTATGATCGCTGATGCTTTGGGTGTTACGATTGACGAGCTTTTTGGCAGAAGAAAGACAGGCTGCGCAAGCTCTATTCCCGACAGCCGTACTGCCTTTCTCTTACAAACATATTCGCAGATGTATGCGCCTGAAGCCGGTCCGTGGAATCTCTCGCTGGAAAACAAATATTTGGAGTTCCGATTCCGAGAGTTCTTCGAAAAGCACTTTGTTGTTTCTAAAAACGCCCAGGTGTGTAACATCGGAATCGGCGCAGGCGAATGGGATACCTATCTTGCTTACAAGTTGCCGGAAGGCGCGCTGACAAGTGTTGACATGATTGAGGTGTGCTGTCGCCAGTTAGAAGAACGGCTCATCTGCGAAGGAAATCCCAATAAGGTTACCGTAATTTGCGCGGATGCTATGACATTAGATTTCAAAAAGCAGTTCGATGTTTTGACAATGGTTGGTTCTACCGCTATTGAGAGCGGCGACGGAATGGCGCTTCTTGAAAAAGCAAGTACCTTTGTTAAAGATGACGGCGCAATCTATTACCAATCTCTGGACGATAAAGAAGATTGCAATGCAGTTATGCAAACTGCTTTCCAATGCGGAATGTCATTGGCGGCATTCCTTGAGGATAATGCCTACGGTTTCCGTGCCAGCTACTACAAATTTGAGAAGAGAAAATAAACACGCCGCTTCTCTTTACAACTAACTACAGAACATATAACGAAGCCCCGGGGATTGCTCTCCGGGGCTTACAAATTCATTTGGCAAGCATAGCAAATACCGCTTCGCACAACACGTCCACTGACTGATGATCCGTCTGAATATGAATCCCCGGCAGGGCTGCAGAACCTTCTCTTGCCAGTTCGATGTTCTCCATGCACCAGCATCCTTCTTCCTCGCCACGGGCCAGGATACGGTCGTGGACGGTCTGGTAGGACGCTTCCAGAACTACCAGCCGGCTGTCGATACCGTCCCGGTTCAGCTTCTCGATGATTCTATAGGATTCCTTCCGCACCAGGGTCATGGGAACCAAAATATCCTTGTGGAATGTTTCGTGGATATCCTTCAGCAGTATATAGCAGAACTCACCCCACAGAGGATAGTCCTCAAATATGTAACCATAAGGACAGTCCGGATAGTTCTCCCGAACCGCATTGCCCACTTCTTCCGCGTCGAAGATGATGGCGTTTTTCATTTTTACCGCCATGGCTTCCGCAAGCGTGGACTTGCCTACACCATAAGGACCGCTCAGCCAAATAATCATGCTTTCTCCAATCTGAAGGTCAAGGCATCGTATGTCTTTCCTTCTACTTCTCGTTTTCCCACATAGCGGTTACACTCCACGAAACCCAGCTTTTCAGCGCAGCGGAGCATTCGGGTGTTTCCCGACCAGGTCTGTGTGTAAAGCTCGTCCACGCCGTTCTCAAAATAGTACTTAATAAAGGCCAGGAGCGCATTTGTGCCAATGCCGTGACCCCATACATCGGGTTCGCAAATATCAATACCGATGGCACGATAGACGGTTTGACCAGCCTTGATCTCGCCAAGCCATTCGTAGTTCTCGTCGATGGGATAAGAACTGACCCAGCCAATGTGTCTGCCGTTCCATTCAATTTCAAATTTCCAACGGCGAACATCGTCGGGTAAGTCTTTCACAGACTCGTAGTATTCACGCCAAGATTTGCGCTCGGTTTCTTCGTCAGTAGCCTCTTTCTCCCAGGGAGCATCCCAGTTTTCCCATTCACGCTCCACCGTGAACCAACGCACATAGTCCTCAATATCAGACTCGTTCATGTCCCGCAGGATGATATTCTCAAATTTGATTTCCATTTTGCGTCACTTCTTTCACAATTTCGTCCAAGTCCGTTTCGCCGGATACCACATGAATATCATGCGACTCTGCGTCAAAGCAGCCGTGCTTCTTTTCCAGCATAGCAGCCACAGGGGCAGGCAGATTGCCACGCATTCTCTGTGCGAACCGAGACTTGATCAGCTCTAACTCCGCCGTCACAAGGATACGCAGCGCCCCCTCCGGCAACAACGGAAGATGCTCCTTCTCCGAGATTACATAGATGATATTCTCACCATTGACCGCTGCAGCCAATTTCTTCTGAAACATCACCTTGGCGATGTTCTCATTCTTGGCAAGGCGAAGATAATCTTTGCCGGTAAATACTTCGCAAGGAAAGCTGGCGGCAATCTTCTCCGCAAGGGTACTCTTGCCAGTGCAGCTTTCACCAAAAATTCCTATAACCATAATAACCCTTTCTGATTCAGGAGTTATCTTTTAGATAATCCTCTTTTGTAAGCATGAGCTGGAGAATACCATCCTCCACACCCATTTCCTTAAACCCCACCTTGCGGTGAATAGCCCATGCTGCATCCCGGGTAGTTTCAAAATCATTATGCAGCCGGGAAATCCCGCAGTCACGGAATGCATGGTCCAGCAGCAGCTTCAGTGCAGGCACGGCATAGCCCTTACCACGGTAGGGCGCATATATGACGATGCCCATGTCCCACCAATCCTTTTCGAGGGTATAGTGGAAGTTTACATCACCGATCCATGCTCCGTCGGAGGTGCGTTTGATGTAGGCATAAAAGCGTTGTGGTTCCTGCCCAACCCAGTGAGCATACCAGTCAGGCAAAACCTTATCCGGGTAGTCGATACAGCCACCCCATGGGTCATTGTAGGACATAGTTTCCGGGTCAGACATCATCTTCTGATAGAACCACAGATCCTCAAGTTTGGGGATGTATAATTCTAATTCCATTTTCTCACACTTTCATAAATCCGCAGCAGCCGATCTCGGACATTTCCCGGAAGCCCATAGACTTATAAAAAGCAATGGTTTTCGGTGTGTTGTCCGTTGCCAGTTCAATCTGGCGCACATGGCTGTATCTGTCTAACACGGCTTGCAAGAGTGCAGAGCCAATACCTTTTCGCTGATGCTCTGGGAACACCAAAATATCCTGAACAAACACAATTGTATGGCCATCGCCAACGGCACGAATGATACCCAGAAGCTGTTTGCCCTCATATGCTGCAAGAGTCAGCATTGAGTTTTCAAACCCCTTTCGCAGCACCTCTGGGTGGTCGGTGTAGGCAGTCCAGCCTACACTCGAATACAGGTGCAGGATCTCCGGCTCGTTGTATGCTTTGTATTCTCTGATTTCCATTTAAGTAACCTCCGATTTATGTATATTGGGGAATGTTACTTATCTTAGCGCAATCTCATGATATGGCCTCCGTATTTCATCAAAGTTTCTTTTCAAACACATACCGCTGGGGTGTCATTCCCATGGCTTCGTACATAGCGATGGCACCCTTATTGAAATCCCATGTGTGCAGATCCAGTCGGATAGCACCTTGCTCCTTGGCCCAGGATTCTACCTCCGCAAAGAGCTTCGCTGCGATTCCTCTGCGACGGTAGGTGGGCAAAACATAGATGTCATCCAAACAAACCGTTTTCAGATCTTTGCGCATGATGCTTTCTTCCCACAGCGTTGCACGAAGGATACCGACAAGCAGATCGCCATCAAATACGCCCAATTCCAGTCCGCCAGGGTAAGACAGATTATGAACGAAAGCATCCTTGGGATAGATTTTCTCTTTCTCCCGATGCACAAAACAATCGGGACGGGCCTGTACATGGAATTCGTCCAGTTGGGCATATATCTCGATCACCTGATCATAGTCAGACTCTACTAGTTTTCTGATTTCCATCTTGCTTACCTCATTCTTGCAATATCCATGATAATCTTCGGAATTACCTGTTTCCGGGTGATATTATACAGCCGCTTTTGCTCTTCTGTGCGGCCAACCAGGGGATCACCGGTAGCAGAGTTATCGGATACAGCCATGAGCGCGATAGCTGGCTTCTCCATTAGATCTGCCATCAAATAGAAGGAACTGGTTTCCATTTCGATGAGCTTTGCACCAAAGGACTTGATAAAGTCCAGATGGGAATACTCACAGAAAATAGAGTCGGTGCAAAACACCGGAGCCTGGATCATGGCTGGGTAACGCTCTACCACTCGCTGCACAAATGCTGGGTCATTGGGATGGACCTTCTCAAAAGGTTTGTATTCCCGAATATCTTCCAGCAGGTAGCCATTGGCCAGGTTGCCGGAAATGCTCCATTCCGGGGTACACAAAGCGCCCAAACCGATCTCAGGCACTAGGCTTCCAACTGCACCAACAAAGACCAATTTATCAAAGCTCAGATACGCACAGGTGGATAATTCGTCGATCAAGCTGCTGGCTCCCGAGGAACATTGGATCCATCCGATAAGAAAGTCTTTCCCTTTCACTTCATAGCCGGAGATATAACTATGATCTTTGGTGCAGGTAATCTCCACATCGTAGTCAACCATGATTTTGGTCGGTTTCCATCCGGGTGCAACAACAAGGACATCATAGTGCTTCTCTCTTGACAGACCAAACTCGTGCATTGCAATATCCCTGTCTTCAGCAAAAGAATTGTCGGCACTTAATAACTGAATCAATCTTTCTTTCATTTAAGTTCCTCCCAAGAATAGAAAATCGGCGCAAGCTTCTGCCTGCGCCGTTCGAAACATAGAAATAGGTCCACACCTATCACCGGATGGGCATATCAGGAGCGAGGCTATCAGATTTGCAGTTGACACAGTTCATCATAAAGCTCACTCCTTTCATAATTTTCCGTTATTTTAGCACAATCTCTTCCATTTTGCAAGCCGTATATTCTCCCTTCGACAGCAAAAACTATGGCCAGAGGAGTGGTGAATGTGGACGGACAAGAACTTGCAAAGCAGACATTGGATCAAATCCCTCAGGCGAAGGCAAACGCAAAGCGAATCGTGGGCCTTGTAAAGGAAGGCGGCAAAATTACTGGTTATCAGCTTTCAGATAATTCCATTGTAGAGAAACAGCAGGCTGTGGATATGGCAAAGCAGGGCCAAATCGCCGGTGTGGGCATCGCTCACCGGGGAGACACCGAATACCTCAAATCCATCCCCGACGGCAGCGAAAACAATAACCTGGGTAACCTTCCCTCTGTTTCCCCGCAATCATAAAACGCAACCGCCGGAGTTTGCGATACTCCGGCGGCATTCTCTTTTATAGCTGCGCAAGCTCGTCCGCAACAAGCTTGACTGTATTCTCCACAAAGGAGGCATACTCCTCCCGGGACATGGTGATGTAGTTCAGCGTATCGTCCTGTTCGGGGAGGTAGCCCATCACGCTGATTTTCCTGACAATGCAGCCATGGGGCAGATAGTCGATATAGTCCGGAAAATCCTTCAGCGGTAAAATTTCCGTAAGATACCCGGAATCCGGATGATCCCGCAAATACGCTGCTTCCATAGCATAGATCTTGCGCATTCTTTCTCTTTTCGGCACCAACTTTTTGATGGAATCCCAGTTCTCTTCCATTCCGTCGCTGGCTCTGCGCAGTTCGTCATCTGCCTTGATCCTGCGCCACGCAGCCTTGACACGGTCTTCGTCACGGATCATTGCTTGAAAGGCTGCGTCCGTGATGAGGTGAGCGTAATAGCCCAGCAGAAAGGCGTACTCTTCAGCTGTCTTGATATCGCCTTTGCGTTTTCGTATGTATTCCTCACAGAAGGCATCACAATCGGAGGCGACCTTTCGCTCTCCGCGCATCCAATGGGTCACTTCTCTGGACGGTGTAAAGGCTGTCCAATCCTCGTTTTCCACATTACAGTCCGGCGCAATATTGCCAACACAGAACCCACGCCTGTCCAATTCCGGGAACTGTTTCAAAACGCCATCTGCGATCATTAAATGTGTCACCCAAGTTGCCATACCATTCTCTCCTCATTTTCTTTATCATAGGGGCTCAGCCACGGCGAAACCGCTGGGCATAGCCACACTTGCGGCACAGCTCTTCCGCGGCCTTACCACGGGAAAAGCCTTCGTAAATGGCTCTGGCTCTGAGGCTGTTCAAAATGGTTTCCATAGGCGACTCCAGCAGGTTTCCCAGGGCAAGATCCCCCTCATGGTCCAGGCAGCAGGGCACCACCGTGCCATCGCACAGCACCCCCAGCTGATCCCGCAGACCGTAGCAGAACACCTGCTCTCCCCTGTCCTGGGCCTGCAGATCCGGCCAATCAAACTTGTCGCCGTGTTCCAGATACACCCGGTCCGCAATGCGGATGCCCCGGCGCTCCTGCGCCCAGGGCTTTGGGAAATAGCGCTCCATTTTCTCCAATATGCGACTGTTCAGCGCTTCCTGTCCGCCGCTGTTCCACAGCCGGAAGCTGACCAGGACTTTCCCCTCCGCCGCTTTTCCAAAGGCAAAGCATTGATCCAAATACGCCTCAAAGGGCATTTGCAAATCATTGGCTTCAAAGGCATGCAGCGAAATATTCACCTTATGCAACCCCGGCGAGCGCAGCAGCATGGCCTGCTGCTTTTGCAAAAGGGTGCCGTTGGTGGTGAGGATCACCTTGAAGCCGGCGTCGCCCGCCAGACGCAGAAGTGTTTCCAGCAGAGGATGGCACAGCGGCTCTCCCATCAGATGAAAGTACAGAAAATCCGTCCAGGGCCGTAATTTCAGCAGCAATGCGGAAAATATGGCCTCATCCATCATTTTAGGCGGTCGTTTCGTGCCGGGGCAGAAGCTGCAGCTTAGATTGCAGACATTGGAGATCTCCAGATAGATTTTTTGAAATCGCTTGGCCATGTGTTTCACATCCTTTTTCTATATTCTAGCAGAAATCGGGCCGATTGGCAACTGTATAAAATTACCCCCATCCCCATCTTCGCAACGCAATTTGATTGACAAATGTAACATCATATGCTATAGTAGGGTTACATATGTAAACCATAGGAGGAGGAAAACATGAAAAAAGTCGTATTTTTTGCCCTGATGCTGCTTGTGGTGACTTCCCTATTCGGCTGTCTGCCGGAAAATTCAGGCCAGTCCTCCACTCAACCTCCCATCACCAGCCAAACAGAATCTACCGCGCCCACAGAGCCGGGCGTGGAAGTCCCCGAATTGCCCGCGCCCAAAAAGCTGTGGATCAACAGCTATCAAACAGGTGACTCCACCGCCCCATCCGCCACAGAGGACGCACTTCCCTGTCTGCGCTATGCCGAGCTTTATGATGAAGAAACCGGCATACAATTCCTGTTCTCTGACCAGGGCGGCTATCACACACTGACCAATACGGATTGGGACGAGCTGCTTCTTACACTTCCCACGCTGCCCGTCTGCAGCCTTATATACGCTTCGAATTTGGACCATCCGAGCAGCCCCCTGCAAGGAGAGGTCACGGGTGTTGAAGTATACAGCCGCACAGAGGACGGCGCATTCATTTCTTTGGACAATTTCATTGGAACCGTGGAAACCCTGGCAAGCCTCCCCGCAGGCAACTGGTATGCGATCATAACGGTTGTCTGGCAGGGCGACTACATCGAAAGCGCCGAGGCCTATGAAACCTATTGCTATGACTATCTTCTGATCCTGGAAGGCCCGGAAGCAGCCCTTTACAGCGGCGAAGTCAATGATACCGTCACCTGGGCTGTGGATACCTCCACCGGCACCCTGACGATCTCCGGCACCGGCTCCATGGGAGAGCTGGAGTATGCGCCCTGGTATGGTTATCGCCGTTGCATCACGAGCCTCGTCATCGAGCAGGGCATCACCGAAATTGTCGGTTTCTCCAATCTGCCGCATCTGACATCGGTTGATATTCCGGAAAGTGTCGTAACCATCGGAAAAGAAGCTTTTTACGGTTGCGACTGGCTGCAAGAAATCTATTTACCGGATACGGTCACTTCCATTGGCAGCTATGCCTTCGCCCATTGTCAACGCCTGGAGCAAATCAATATTCCTGCCAGCCTGACCACCATTCCCTGGGGTATGTTTACATACTGCCTTGCCTTAAAAGAGGTTTCGCTCCATGATAGGGTCACAACCATTGAAGACTATGCCTTCGCGCATTGCGACAGCTTAGAGCGGATCTCGCTTCCGGACAGTGTCACCACCCTGGGTGCCAGCGCCATTGAAAACTGTTACAGTCTTTGCTCCGTAACGCTCAGCTCCAATCTGACCCATATTGCAAATCATGCTTTTTCCACCTGCACCAGCCTGACGGAAATCGTGATTCCCGATTCTGTCACATCCATTGATTCGTACGCATTCAGCGACTGCAGGAGCCTGCAAAAAATTGTCATTGGCCCAAATATGGAACATATCGGCAATACCGCGTTTTTTGACTGTTACCAGTTAAAAGGCTTCACAATCAGCGCCGACAATCCCTATATCACCGCGGATGCCACCGGTCCCATTTTCAACAAGGACAAAACAGAGGTCCTGCTGATGGCCCCCGGCTACACGGATGTTTACGAAGTGCCCGACGGCGTAACCACCATCACGCTGTGGTCTTTCTACGGCTGCGCCCTGTCCGGTGTCATTCTCCCCGACACGGTAACCACCATCGAAGAATACGCCTTCGCCAATTGCAAAAACCTGGAATTTGCCACACTTTCTGAAAACCTGAAAGTAATCGAATTCCGCGCTTTCATGTCTTGCAAGTCTTTGCGGGAAATCACCATTCCCGCGTCGGTGGAAGCCGTGGAAACCGATGCTTTCTCTAGGTGCTCCGCAATGCAGTCCGCCACCTTCCTGGGTCCTTACCCGGAATTTGACGGAAGGGTTTTCGACCATGTTACCGGCTACCTGTACTACCCGCCCTTTGACCCCGAATGGGAGAGCGCCCCGCAGTTGACTGCAGCGGATATGGAATGGCTGCCCTATATCTGCGTCGGCGGACACACGATCAAAACCCTCCCCGGTCAGGAAACCACCTGTACAGAAGACGGCATCACAGAAGGCCAGGTTTGCACCGTCTGCTGCGAAACCATCTTAGGGCAGCGGGTCATTCCAGCCACCGGTCATGCTTTGAGTGATTGGGAACTGGTGACTTCTGATGACAGCCAAAGCCTATTCCGCCGTCACTGCAAAAGCTGCGACTATTTTGAAGAGAAACATATAGATCCCGCTGATTATCCGCCTGCGGAAGGGTTCTGCGGCGAAAGCCTGAAATGGCGCTATGCTGATGGCGTGCTGACTATTTCCGGTTCCGGCGCTATGGAGGAATTCTCCAATGTTATTTTCCCGCCTTGGTACGAATACAGCCCGGTGATCTCCCAGGTCATTCTGCCCGATGGTCTGCGTAGTATTTCCGAATACGCCTTCGTGGGGCTGATTCAGCTGCGGGAGATTACCATCCCCGATGCTGTTACCAGTATCGGAGCGAATGCGTTTGAAGGCTGCACCCGGCTGACATCCATTACAATTCCTGACAATGTATGGGACATCGGATCTATGGCCTTCAGCCGTTGCGCCAGCCTGGAATCCGTCACCGTCGGCGCCGGCGTCACCGGTATCGGCATAGAAGCCTTTTATGGCTGTGATGCCCTGAGCTGGGTCAAATTCACCGGCAGTATGCCCTCCATGGAAGAAGCCTTCTTAGGCTTGACCCTCACCATTTACTATCCCGCAGGCGATGACACCTGGGACCCCAGTCTGGTTTCCTCTGTCGACACCAACATCACCTGGGTTCCTGTGGAAGAAGCGCCATAACAACCCTACACCAAACAGCAAGGACGCGCCGCATGGCGCGCCCTTGCTGTTTATTTCTTTACCTGCTTCATGGAAAGGCTGATGCGGTGGCGCTTTTCATCCACAGACAGGACCACCACTTTCACCACATCGCCCACTTTCAGCACCTCGCTGGGGTGCTTCAGGCGGCGGTTGCAAACCTCAGAAATATGCACCAGGCCATCCTGGTGAACGCCAATGTCCACAAATACGCCAAAGTCGATAACATTACGCACTGTGCCGGTCAGCTCCATGCCGGGCACCAGGTCCTTCATTTCCAGCACATCCTTGCGCAGGATGGGCGCCGGCAGCTCGTCACGGGGGTCACGGCCGGGCTTTGAAAGCTCCTTGGCAATGTCGATCAGGGTCGGTTCGCCCACAGCGCATTCCGCGGCGGCCTTGGCGGCGCCGTAAGAAGCCAATTTCTCCGAGATGCCGCTCATGTCATCGCCTTTTTTCAGCCCGAACAGCGCCAGCAGCGCCTTGGCAGCGTCATAAGATTCCGGATGGACACCGGTATTATCCAAAATTTCCTTGCTCTCCGGCACACGCAGGAAGCCGGCAGACTGCTGGAATGCCTTGGGGCCCAGCTTGGGCACTTTTTTGATTTGTGCGCGGCTGGTAAAGGCGCCATTTTCTTCCCGGTAGGCCACGATATTCTTGGCGATGGTGGCATTCAGGCCGGATACCTGCTGCAGCAGGCTCCGGGAGGCGGTGTTCACATCCACGCCAACGGCGTTGACGCAATCCTCCACCACGGCGCCCAGGGCCGCGTCCAGCTCCTTCTGAGGGCAATCGTGCTGGTACTGGCCCACGCCGATAGCCTTAGGATCGATCTTCACAAGCTCTGCCAGGGGATCCTGCAGGCGCCGGGCGATGGAAACCGCGCTGCGCAGATTTACATCGAATTCCGGGAATTCTTCCGCTGCCAGAGGTGACGCGGAATACACGGAAGCGCCGGCCTCATTGACGATGGCGTAGCTGGCATTGGGGAAAGCGCGGAGCATCTCCACCGTCATGGCTTCCGTTTCCCGGCTGGCAGTACCGTTGCCGATGGCAATGTGGCTGACAGCATGCTTACGCATCAAGCCGGACAGAATGGCGATGGCCTCCTGCTTTTTCTTTTCGCTGAAGGTGGGGTACACCACGGAAGTGGCCAGCACCTTGCCGGTGGCATCTACGACTGCCACCTTGCAGCCGTTTCGGTAGCCGGGGTCCAGACCCATGGTGACAAAGCCCTTCACCGGCGGCTGCATCAGCAGCGGCTTCAGATTCAGCGCGAAATTATGGATTGCGCCGCCGTAGGCCCGGTCAGACAGGTCGCTGCGGATCTCTCGCTGGACGCTGGGGAAAATTAGCCGCTCATAAGCATCCTCCGCGGCGGCCTTGACAAACTGCGAAACAAACATGGTAGGCTTCAGCGCCGCGCGGCAGACCAGTGCCGGCCCCTCATTGCCAGGCAGTGTCACCGCAGCCTTCAGAATCTCCTCTTTTTCGCCACGGTTAATAGCCAAAATCTGATGGTCCATCAGCCGGGAAATGGGGTGATTAAAGTCATAATACAGCTTGTACACGCTTTCCGCTTCCGGATCCACCGCCTTGCAGACCAGGCTGCCCCGGCGGCCGATCAAATCTCTGAGAGATTTGCGGATACCGGCATCATCGGATAGATCCTCCGCGATAATATCGCTGGCGCCCTGCAGCGCTTCCTCTACGGAATTCACGCCCTTCTCCGGGTCCACAAAGGCCTCCGCCAAAGCCGCAGGTTCCTGCCCATCCTGGGCAAAGATGGCCTGCGCCAGAGGCTCCAAGCCCTTCTCGCGGGCCACAGAGCCGCGAGTGCGGCGCTTCTGCTTATAGGGGCGGTACAGGTCTTCCACCTCCGCCAGCGTAGCAGCCGCGTCGATGGCAGCGGACAGCTCTTCCGTCAGTTTTCCCTGGTTTTCAATGGAGTTTTTTACTTCATCCCGGCGCTGCTGCAGATTGCGCAGGTACTGCAATCGCGTTTCCAGAGTACGAAGCGCCGTATCATCCATGGCGCCGTGCATTTCCTTGCGGTAACGGGCGATGAACGGAATGGTATTGCCCTCATCGATTAGGGTGATAACATTTTCGATATATTGCATTTTTTGCCCCAGTTCCTGGGACAGGATCTCAACAATGGTCATGGCTGTTGCTCCTTTTCTAAATCGCTGGGCGTATTATAGCACAACACGGCAAAAAAAGAAAGAGAAAAACGCAAAATCGGCGCCCGTTGGCAGGCGCCGATTTTGTATATCGCATTTGTCTTAGCCGCCTTTACCGGCGGTGAATTGGGCGGAGATCACATTTCCGTTTTCATCGAAACCAATATCCAATCCCCAGGGGTAGCCGGTATAGTCAAACACTTCATAGTGCCAGCGCTGACAAGATGCATCCAGATAGTCCTCCCCGGGATGGTATTCCGGTTTGCCCAATTTGGCAATAACCGATTCTTTGTCAAAGCTTTTGCCCTTGGCGAATTGGTTGGCGAAGTTTTCATAGGATAGATATTCCGATGATTCAAACATAGAAGTGCAGCCGGCTAATAGCGTTAACATCAGCGTCACGACCGCGATGGCTGCCATAATTTTTGATAAACGGCGCATAAATTGATCTCCTTTCCCGGCGCTGTTCTCAGCCGAATGTAGGTTCTCCGCTGGCAGGATCTGCCAGACGGATGCTTACGGGATTTTCCAGCACATACGCATACTGCTGTTCTTTTCCGGCAAAATCCAGAAACGCACCCTCTTCTGCTTTCAGGTCGCTCTCATAAAATTTCATCACAACGGTGTTCAGCAGCTTGATTCCCAAGGCGGAGTCTACATTCTTTACATATACATAGCCGGTGGACGGCATGTATACCACAATTCCATCTTCTTGAATGCCCTCCACCCGGCAAGATTCTTCCTGAACAGCGACTGTTGGAGCGTCTTGGGTGTCGACTGTCGGGACATCTTGGGCGCATCCAGCCAGAACCGTGAAGCAAACCGCTACCGCGATCATGAATAGCAATACTTTTTTCATAGAGGAACACCTCTTTCTCGCAACTAATTGAGTCCGTATCTTGGATTATACTTCAGTCCTTACCAAAAATCAAGGTTCCTGGCATAGGGGCGCGCTGATGATGTAGCTGTAGCCATAAGTATAATTCGTTACTTTGTAAACCGTTTCTCCCGGGAAAGCGCGGATCTTGTACCGCAGGTCGCCGATCAGGAATACATCGTTGCAGGTTTCCAGGAAATGATCCCGATAATCGTCATAATCCGCATACTCCCGCCTTCCAATCAAACTCTTGAGCAATTCCATCGTCTGCGCTTGCGTCAAAACGCCCGTTTGGATCATGCCGCTGCGGCAGGCGGCATCCGCCACCAAAGCATCCGCGCCCCGGTAGTCCAATTCTGGATGGTCCATTTCCAGCACATTGGATTGATTCCCCAAGGATGTTTCCTCAATCTCCCGCTGTTGGTAAACGAGGCAGAAAAGCTTTCTGTAAATGCGATACAGCTGCAGATACGACAGCATCTCCTCCTGGGTTTCCACTTCCTCCAGCCGCTGCAGGAACAGCTGCAGGAACAGCTTTTCGCCCTCCAGCGCGTCTTCAAACCCGGTGTACATGGCTTCATTGTAGAACCGCAAACCATCGCTGCCGTAATGCTCTGTTAAGTAATCCAAAATGACTGCGGCGTTTTCTGTGCGTTCATACTCCAGCATAGTTTCGGTGTCTGTCAGGACATACAGCCGGAAATAATACTTTGCATATTGATTGGACGCGCCCCTCAAGATGCTGCCGGACGCATAGCGCAAATACCTGTTGTCCGTATTGGGTTCTCTGTACATGCTCGACGAGCCATTGGTGAACGACAGCAAATTGCTGTACTGAGGCGAACCGATCAGCGTCATGGCGTACACAGCGGCCATACCTGCCCGCAGGCTGTCATTGCCCGGCATCAGCGTTGCCAAATAGATCAGATTCATCGCATTGGTTTCCGCTTCATTGGTCAGCGGCAGATGCAGCGTCCGGTTTTGATGATCCGCGGAAGTCTCTCCGTGGTCGCAGGGGAAGCAAATATGGTCCACATACCCATCCAGCTTGGCCAGGAAAACATCGCAAATGAACGCCTTGGTATCCAAAGGATCCAGGAAGCCGAACAGCGTCTGGTAATTGGGATAGTACCACATAAGCTGGGTCACGGTGTCGCGGATCTGCTGCTTTGCGTGGGGCGAATAATCCTTCCGGTCCAGAAACTGCTCCATATATAGGAGGATCTCGTCGGCATCCTCCTGGCTGATTTTCAATACCAGCGCCTGCAAAGCCTCCTCCGTAAACACAGCGCTGCCGTAATTCTCGGCAGGCTCACGGTAGAGCGCGCCGGGCTCGTGGATCTGCGGCAGCACCACCTGATCATAGGGTTCTTCCGGCTCCGGGATCTCAACGGGGATATCGAAAGGCAGGTCAATATCCGGAATCGCGGGGTTTTCCACCGGCTTGCTGAATTCCGGCGCGTACAGGAAGGAATATTCCTGTCTTCCGTTGCGATACAGAACCCGCACGCCTGCCAGATAGTGGTCGTAATCAAACAAACCCCAGCCCACATAATATTCCAGGATCAGGGATTCGCTGCCGTTTTCGAACAAAATATACCGTGTTCCCTGCAGGTAGGCAAAGGTTTCCGGCTTCTCCAGCCCCAGGCAGGCGAACAGGTCCTCTCCGTCCGTAAATCTAGGAGCGAATGCAGGATAGTAGCTGTAAATGGTCTGCTCATATACGGAAGCGTGGTCATACTGGGCCGCGGCATTGCGATAACCTTCCACCACCCAGTCCGCCACCTTCAGATCCGTGATCACGACCGGATCTTCCGGAATGACCGGGAAATTCTCAACCATCGGCAGTTCCTGCAAGAGGCTGTACAGATCAATGGCTTGCGGCGCTTCCTCTTCGGCGCAGAAAGACAGCAGTAGCGTATGATCGTGATCTGTATACGCCATGCGGATCTTCGCGTTTTCAGCCGCAAGGAACTGCTCAGCCAGCTGCCCGTCGATACTGATGATGCAGGACTCCAGGGTTGCCACATTGACGCAGGTGACGAATGTATCTTCGCCGCAATAGATAAACGCGAACGCGCCATCATCGCTCATGTGGAATACATCCGCCGGGCCCAGGGCTTCCGGCTGACCGTCTTTGAAAATATTGTTTCGGTACAGGATACCATCTTCCAGCCAGCAGACATACTGCTCGTGCAAATACATGGAAACCCGATCCTCCCGGATATCCTGGGTCACTTCCCTGCCATCGGCAAGGGAATAAGCATAGTATTTGCCGCCCCGCTCCATGATCGCCACCGTATTATCCGCGGCCAGGCGGACCACATTGCCCTGCAGAATGATGGGATCAGAAATCCTGTCGACCTGGTCTATCTCTTTCAGGGAATAAAAAGCCCACTGATCGCTGTCGCTGATGACGATATTGAGCCGATTGTACCAGACTTCATCGGAAAAGTAACCGGTTCGGCCCTTGCTTTCCTCCGGCATGACCCGGTAGTAGATCACGCTGCTGTCCTCGGCGTAGTACACTTTACTGGAAGCATAGGGGCCATCGACGGTGATCGCCCGGTTCTGATCGCTCAGTAAGTACAGGCGGATCTCTTCCCCCTCGTATCGGCTGATCTTCCGGCTGTAGGTGGGGTATTCGTAGCGTTTGATATAGTCACCGAGGGGATTCTCGGAATATGCGTTCACCTTCGGGAAATGAGCCGCGGCAATGCTGCCGTCCGGAGAGTAGCTGAATTCATAGCCGCTTGTATTGTAGATCCTCCGCATACCGGAAGTATCCGAAATAGGCGTACAAGTATCTGTGACGATGTTGTAGCACATATAGCCCTGCGCCGAGCCGTACACATCGTCTACCCGTATAATACAGCTTCCGCCGACGGCGTCGATACCCAGCACCTGAATGCAGTACTCCAACTTTTGTTGTGTCCGCTCTGTATTTATATACAGGTCAAAGCAGAACTCCCAGAAAACCGTCAGGCGCTCCTCCTCGTTCTTGGACTGATGCTCGTCATAAAACAGTATAAACTCCGTGTCCGGACTTTGCTTCCGCACATCCTCCACCGGCAGGCCTCTGCTCATGTAATATACATACTCCCAAAGGATCCGGCGGTTGGTATCGGAATTTAGAAAACCGGGGTAATCCTGCTGCGCCCGGATCTCGATATTTTTCATCAATTCCAGGAATATTGCATTGGTATCGCCCAGAATCCGCTCCTGCAGGTCTACCAGCCGATCTGTTTGTGTGTCATAAAAAACAGGGTAACCCTTTTCGGAAATATAGGCGATATAGCGCCGTCCTACCAGGGCCTGGAATTCCAGCGTCTGTTCTCCGGAAATCACCAGAGGCGTTGTTTGAAGCACAGGCGTTCCATCGGCCAGCCGCGTGGTGTCTGTATTCAAAAAATAGACGCCGTACTTGTCAGGCGTATAGGACAAAGTTTGACCGTTCATCGGGGCATAGGACAGAGAAAAGGCTGCAAAATCATCCATCAACCATAAGTTTTCGGCGGTTTGCAATTTTGCCGGCGCGACCGGATCCGGCTGCGCGATCACACCGGACAGCAGGAACGCCAGCAGCGCGGCAGCGGTGCAGGCAGCAGCGGTTACCAACGGCCACATTTTCCGTTTTGGCTTTGGAAAGGCCGCATCGTCGATCAAATCATCGTCAATATCGCCGATGGCTTCCAATAAAAACTCCTTGTCATTCATCCAAAAAGCCCTCCTTTTCCAAAAATTCTCTCAGCTGATTTCTGGTGCGCAGCAAAACCATTTTCACCCTGCTTTCCCGAAACCCAAAGCTTTGGGCGATTTCCCAGATACTGTCACAGTACCAGTAGCGGCGAATGAATATCCGCCTTGGGACATCCGGCTGCGTCCGAAGAAACACGGATATTCGTGTGGAAAGCTCCCTTTGCTGGACGCGCTGCAGCAGATCATCGCCGGGCGTGAAAATATCGCCCAACTCCTGCATAGAAATTTCCGCCTGGCCGCCACCGCGTTTGACGGCACGCGCGCCCCGGAGGCGGTTCAACGCGATCCTGCGTGTTAATTTCCCCAAATATGCAGACAAGCTTTGGGGCTTATTGGGAGGAATGGAGTTCCAGGCAGCCAGATATGTATCATTTTCGCATTCTAAAGCATCCTCGTGATCGCCCAGTACAGCCAGCGCGATGCTGCGGCAATAAGCGCCATATTTATCCCGGGCGGCGCCAACGGCCTCTTCATTTCGTTGCCAGAATAATTGTATTATCTGATGATCCTCCACAAATTCGCCCCCTTTCACCTATCCAGTCACCAAAACTCACCGTTTGGTCACAAAATATCTAAAAATAGTATATCCAACCGCCAAGATCAACGCAACTGAAAATTTATGCGTTTTTCCAAGCAGAAGCGGAAACCGTTGAATAAAAAACCTGGGCCTTGCGTTTTGCAAAGTCCAGGTTCAAATTTATAACGCGAATGAGAACTTGCAGATCCTGCGTTCTTCACCCTGGTAATGACCGATGCCTTCGTACTCTTTCACAAAGCCGCAGCGCTCCATAACCTTCACGGAAGCCTTGTTATCCGCAAGGCAGATACCGGCGATTTTGAAGAGCCCCAACTTGGGCATGATGACAGGTAGGAATGCCTTGACTGCTTCGGTGGCATAGCCGTTCTTGGTGTAGTTGCCGCCGATGTGGTAGCCCACCTCCCAAGTGCCGTCGTCAAAGGGAGCGGCCTGGACATAGCCGATGTAGGTGCCGTCTTTCAGCAGTACCGGGTACACCAGCGGGCCGTCGCCGTTCTCGTAGACATCCATCAGGAAGCCCACGGTGTCTGCGGCTTTCTCCACGGTTTCAAATACTTCATCGGGGACGAACCGGCGGTTGTCCTCATCCAGGGAATTCAGATGAACAGCTTCTGCCATGTCCATAGTGAATTCGGTAATGATCAGTCTTTCGGTTTCGATTCTCATAACTTGGCTCCTTTTGTGTGATTATCGATATGATAGCACAGAAACCTGAGATAATCTACCCCCATACTTTTTTATGAAGCGTGGACAAGAATTTTTCCGAAAAAACTTTAAGATTGCAAACATCGCCATTTTGTCGTATATTGTAGGATGGAATCTCGAACAAAGGAGGATCTGCATTTTGATTCGTTATGTAATGGTTGCATAAGCGCAGGCTATGCAAGAGTAATAGAATACTGATTTTGTATAGCCGTTGCGCTTCCTTCAGAAGCAAATTCATCAAGGAGGCAACCGTGAGCTATATAAAAGCAGAAGAAATCCTGCCGGAGGAACTGATCCGTCAGATTCAGGAGTATGCCGACGGCGTGTACATCTACATCCCCCGCAAGCCGGGTACCCGGCACACATGGGGACAGGAAACGGACTATAAAGCGGAATTGAAGATCCGCAATGACTATATCCGCAGCGACTATGCCGCAGGCGCAAGCGTAACGGCTCTGAGCCGCAAATACCACCTGTCTGAAAAGAGCATCCGCAGGATTCTGCAAAACCGATAAAGCACGAGCCGGGAGCAATCCCGGTTCATGCTTTTTGAGAAGAAAAACTGTTGACCAAGCTTAGCAGATAGTGTTATATTTTTCTTAATCATCCAAGCACTAGGAGAAATGGAACATGAGAATCATCAAATCTATGGAAGAAAAGTATCTGCTTCCCTCGCTGGAGCTGGTGGAAACCGTTTTTACTGAGCACTCCGATGCGGAAGAAGGAAAACTTGTCCGCACCCTTGTGGAAGAGATCCGCAGCAAGCGGTTTTACCTCCGGTCGCTGGAACTGATCATGGTGGATAAAACCGATGCACCCATCGGCTACTGTATGTTCTCCCGGTTCCATCTGGAGGGGAAATACAAAAATGAACTGCTGCTCCTGTCCCCGGTGGCTGTGAAAACGCAGCTTCAGCGCCAGCACATTTCCAAGGAGCTGATCGAATACGGATTTGAAAGGGCAAAGGAAATGGGTTACAAGGCAGTCATCGTGGAGGGCAATCCCATGAACTACCGCAGCCGGGGTTTCGTCACCTCGGCAGACTTCGGCATCACCGCCCATGAATCCGTGGGTCTGCCTGCCCCAGAATGGCTGATGGTCAAAGAACTGGTTCCCGGCGGCCTGACCGGGATCAAGGGGGTAGTTTCCTATGCTGACTACGAATGCCTTCGTTGAAACAAAGCGGCTGATTCTTCGCCGCTTCCGGGAGTGCGATTTACAAGATTTGCATGAATATCTGTCTGATCCCGAAGTGGTAGCCTTTGAGCCATACAAACCGCAGACCCTGGAAGAAGTCCGTGAGAATCTGGCATGGCGGATATCCACAGAGGAAATGATCGCCGTGGAGCTGAAAGCCACCGGAAAGCTGATCGGCAATGTGTATCTTGGCAAGCGGGATTTTGATTCTATAGAAATCGGGTTTGTTTTCAACGGCAAATACCAACATCAGGGCTATGCCAGGGAAAGCTGTGAGAAGCTGATCGCCATGGCCTTTGCTGCCGGTGTACACAGGATTTATGCCGAATGTGATCCCGAAAATCAAAATTCCTGGCGGCTGCTGGAACGGCTTGGATTTGCGAGGGAAGCACACCTGCGGCAGAATGTGTACTTCTGGAAGGATACGGATGGAAATCCGATTTGGAAGGATACCTATGTTTACGCACGCTTGAATTTGTGAAAACATTTGGAGGTTATGTATGGAAGTAAGAATGAACACCCTGACGCCTGAACTGTTTCTTGACCTGTACCAGTCCGTTGGTTGGGAACCGCCGTATATCGAGCAGGTAAGAACCGCACTGAAAAATACCATTGCAACCTTCACCTGTTACGATGGGGACCGTCCTGTGGGAATTGTCAGAGTGATCGGTGATGGCGGTATGTCTTTTTACATTAAGGATTTTGCGGTAGTCCCTGCCTATCAGGGGAAAGGCGTCGGAAAACAGCTAATGCTGGCATTGGAGCAATTTGTAAAAGAGTGCAAACCCTCGGATTGGGCGGTCAGTCTGGAACTAATCAGTTCCAAAGAAGCAGTCAATTTCTATAAGAAGTACGGATTTGAAGAAAGACCCTGCGATTGGGATGGTCCGGGAATGTTCAAGATGATCAGATAAATTTTTGAATTCCGCAAAACCGGAAATGTTTTCTCCTTGGGCCTGTGTTATGATTCATGCGTAGCTACGAAATTGAAGGAAAGGAGGGGGCGGGATGGACAATCGAGCCATGATCCAAAAGAGCATTGATTACATCGAAGAAAATCTACAAACGGAAATCACCGCCGCGGAGCTGGCGGAAATGGCGCATATTTCGCTGTTTCACTACTACCGCCTGTTTCAGCAGGCAACTGGAATGCCGGTGATGCAGTATATCCTGCGGCGCAGGCTGCTCCACGGCATCTATGCCATCAAAGAAGGCAGCACGAAGATCGATGCGGCATTTTTATATGGCTTTGATACCTATGCCGGGTTCTACAAGGCCTTCTGCCGGGAGTTTGGCTCCACACCCTCCGAGTTTTTGAAGTCCTGTCGGGCCAAGCGGCCTTACAGGATCGACCTTACCAAGGAGGAACACATGACCGTAACACATAAAAAAGCCACCCAGATTCTGAAAAACTGGAATCTGGATGGTGAAACCATTACCGATATTTACTATGAGGGAACCGGTAACAAAAATGACAGCGCCTGCTATGTGGGCGAGGAATTTGTGCTGAAGTACACTGCCAATCTGGGTAAGCTGAAGAACCACATCGAGGTGTCCAAAGCCATTGAAAGGATCGGACTGCTCTCTGCATCCCCGGTGGCAACTACGGATGGGCAGGAATATATTCAGGACGGCGAGCTGTATTTCTATGTAACCAAGCGGCTGTCGGGTACACAAATGGTTTCCCACAGTTTTGGTGACGGCGATGCCCGGTTTGTAGGTGAGATCATCGGCCAGCTCCATCTGGCGCTGAGCAAAATCGAGACCTGCGTCAGCGACGCTGACCTTCTGGCAACCGTCCGGGACTGGGCGCTGCCGAATGCAAAGCAGGCTCTTGGTTTGACCGATGATTTCTGCAAAGAATATCTGGACACCTTCGCGGCTCTGTATCCCATGCTGCCCCGGCAGATCATCCATCGGGACCCTAACCCCGGTAATATCATCTGTGCGGACGATCAGTGGGGCTTCATCGACTTCGACCTGGCGGAGCGGAATGCCCGGATCTACGATCCCTGCTATGCGGCAACGGCGGTGTTGTCCGAGAGCTTCGGCAAGGATAACGAAAAGTGGCTGGATATCTACCGCAATATCATCTGCGGCTATGACAGCGTGGCACATCTGACGGACGAGGAACGCAAGGCCGTTCCTTATGTGATCTTCGCCAACCAGCTTGTCTGTGTGGCATGGTTTGCCGGACAGGATAAGTACGCAGAGCTATTTGAAACCAACAAGCACATGACTTTGTGGCTGATTGAACGCTTTGAGGAACTGAAAGACATCTAAACCTAAAGGTGCTGTCTCAAAATGATTTTACGGAATCATAAGAGGCAGCACCTTGGTTTTTAGAAAGCTTTCTTTTTGCCAATGCACAGCACGGCGAGCATGCTGATGCTCATGGCGGCAACAATCAGGGAGATCATACTGTTGTCGCCGGTGGGCGGGTTGTCATCCACGAAGGTCACAGCAACCTGGCAAACAGCTGGCACGGTCAGAGGATCGCTGTTGGAAGCAACAATGTAGTAGTTGCCGGCGGCAGCAAAACGGATGGCGTAGCTGCCGTCGCCGTTATCGGTGACGATGTAGCCCTCTGTCAGCGCCTTGCCCTCGCTGTCGTAAACAGTGAGGGTTGCGCCTGCGTGAGCGGAGAAGACGGTGTTCCAGTTCTCGTCATAGCCAGCCTTATCCAGTTTCACCACCAGATCCTGGGCGGTGGTAGCAGTGTAGTCAAAGGCATCGAACTTGGCGTAGGAATCGGACCAGAACTCGCCGTCGGTGTAAACGAAGGCTACCAGGTGGTTGCCATCAGCTACCACATCCTCCAGGCTCCAGCAGGAGGCATTGTTCAGCCAGTAACCGTAGCACATGCTGGTATCGCCCCACAACTTGGAAATGCCCAAACCATACTGGGTCATGGATGTGGCATAGCCGGCAGCAGCGCCACCCTCGTAGCCAGCCTCATGGGCGGCATACAGGGCATCATGTGATAGCCGTCGATATTGACCACATTGTTGACCCGATGGGGATAGGTGACCATAGCCGCCAGCTCAAAGTCGATGAAGGCCATATGGTTGCTAAAAATGATGTAAGGTGGCTTCAAACCCTCCATGTCGATGGTTTCCAGGGTGTATTTTTTACCGATGAGCATGATTTTGGACAGAAACCAAATCAG
>JAZOAD010000010.1:0-2784 GCA_045595225.1 Faecousia sp. | reverse complement strand
GAAGCTGGCATTGTTATGCGTGTCAGCGACTATCACGATGAGGACTTCTCCCTCTTAGTCCAAAATTTCGCAGAGGCAAATCCGGAATATTGCATGGAAATACCCCAGGTCACCGTGGTGACTTATCCCCAGGAGGGAAGCGACCGTGTGCTGGAGCTGACCTTTACTTATCAGACCAACCGGGATTCTCTGCGGAGCATGCAGGCGTATGTGAAGCCTGTTTTTGAGGCGGCGGAGCTGAATGTGCGCGGTGAGGAAACACAAAACGCCAAGTTTGCCCTTATGTATGCATTCCTGATGGAGCGCAGCGATTATCAGGTGGAAACCTCGATCACCCCCGCCTACAGCTTGCTGCGGCACGGCGTGGGCGACAGCAAGGCCTTCGCTATGGTTTTTGCGGCCATGTGTACCCGAGCGGGTCTGGAATGCCAGATGGTGACCGGCACCAGGGAAGGGGAGCCATGGGTATGGAATATGATCTGTGAAGATGGAGTCTACTATCATATTGACCTGCTTCGGGCATCCAACGAGGGCAAATTGACCCGATTAACGGAAGAAGATCTTCAGAGCTATGTGTGGGATTATTCGGCTTATCCTGATGCCGGCCTCGACACAGAAGCAGAAACCAACGAAACGGACCAGTGAGTGCAAAAATTTTTCCTCAGGGTATTGACAAAGCGGGAAAATGTGCTATAATCTCACTTGTTCCGCGGGTGTAGCTCATCCGGTAGAGCGCCACCTTGCCAAGGTGGAGGTAGCGAGTTCGAGCCTCGTCACCCGCTCCATAATAACAGGTCGTCGATTGACGGCCTGTTATTTTTATGTCAAGAGCTGCCCTTGCTTGACAAGATCAGACAAAGAAGCTATACTAATTCATATGTCTGTTGCGGACAAGTGTGGTTTGGAGGAAAGACAGCTATGGTTAAAAAGTGGAATATTACCATTCCCAGCCTGACCGGTGAGAAACAGCGCAGGGCATATATCTACCTGCCGGATTCCTATGCGAAGGAGCCGCAGACCAGATATCCCGTAATGTATATGTTTGACGGCCATAATGTGTTTTTTGACTCCGATGCCACTTACGGGAAATCCTGGGGAATGTCCAAATACATGCAGAAATCGAAGAAGCAGCTGATCATCGTGGCTGTGGAATGCAATCATGACGGAAATGGTCGCCTGCAGGAGTATTCGCCCATTAATTTTGAAAATTCCGAGCTGGGGAAGATCAAAGGCAAAGGCAGAGTCTATATGAATTGGCTGGTGGGCACGCTGAAGCCTTATATTGATGCCAATTACCGCACGCTGCCTGATCGCACCAATACCATTATTGCCGGTTCCTCTATGGGTGGCCTGATGGCGCTGTACGGCGCAGCGGTCTATAACCATGTGTTCCAGCGGGCTGCCTGCCTTTCTCCCAGCCTGTGGATTTCTCCCGGCAAGCTGCTGGAAATGATCGCCAGAGCACATATCCGCCGTGATACCTGCATTTATATGGACTACGGCAGTGAGGAGATATTTAACCACGCAGCCAACGCAGAGGCGTTGATCTCCACCTCCCATCTGCTTTTGACAAAGCGGGTGAATCTTGCCTTCCGGATCGTTCCCGGCGGTACCCACAGCGAGGCATCCTGGGAAAAGCAGATTCCCATTTTTATGGATTGCCTGAATCTCTAAAGGAGAACAACTATGGAAATTCGCTATTTTAAGCATTACAGCGGTTATTTGAACCGGGAAATGGAGTTTAAGGTCTATGGCCACGGCGGAAGGCCCGTTCTGTTCATTCCCTGCCAAGGCGGCCGGTTCTTTGACTTTGAAAATTTTCACATGGTGGATCATTGGGCCAAGTGGATCGAGGAGGGTCGTTGCACGGTGTACAGTGCCGACTGCATTGACAATGAAGCCTGGGCCGCCCAGGGTGCGGATAACCGTTGGCGCATTGAAAATCACGAGCGCTGGTACAACTATATCGTCAATGAGCTGGTGCCCTACATCCGCCATTTAAGCGGCGAGCGCAACGGCTTTGACCAGGGTATTATGACCTTTGGCGCCTCGATGGGTGCCATGCATGCTGCAAATCTGTTCTTCCGCAGACCGGACCTTTTTAATGCCGTCTTTGCCATCTCCGGTCTGTATGACTCCCAGGACTTCTTCGGCGACTATATGGACGAGCTGGTTTATAACAACTGCCCGGTCCATTATCTTTCCAACATGGCTCCTGATCATCATTACATCGATATGTACAACAACCGTCAGATCTTGATCGTAGTAGGGCAGGGCGCATGGGAAGAGCCGCTGGTGGCCAGCACGAGGCGCCTGGAGTGGACTTTACGCAATAAGGGCATCAATGCCCGGGTCGATTATTGGGGGCACGATGTCAACCACGATTGGCCCTGGTGGTTTAAGATGGTGGAGCATTATCTTCCCCAGTTTATGTAAGACAGAGAGGAACCATAGAGAATGAAAAACTTTATTTTTATTTCCCCCAATTTCCCCACCGCTTACTGGAAATTCTGCGCAGAACTGAAGAATAATGGTCTGCGTGTGCTTGGCATTGGCGACAGCCCTTATGAGGAACTGACACCGGAACTGCGGGATTCCCTGTACGAGTATTATAAGGTTAACGACCTGGAGCACTACGAGGAGGTATTCCGCGCAGTTGCGTTCTTTACCTTCAAGTACGGCAAGATCGACTTTCTGGAGTCCAACAACGAGTACTGGCTGGAAAAGGATGCCATGCTCCGCACGGAATTCAATATCCCCGGCTTGAAAACAGCCGATATGTAC
>JAZOAD010000009.1:0-42206 GCA_045595225.1 Faecousia sp. | reverse complement strand
CACCCTTGGCCCCCTCGTTTTGAGGGGGCTGGCAAAAATCGGCGCTTCGGAGCCGATTTTTGACTGGGGGAGTTTCTGAATGTCAGTACAAAACTCCCTCCGTCAGCCCTTTGGGCTGACACCTCCCTCAAAACGAGGGAGGCAAGGCGGCTGCGCCGCTAATGCCGTAAACAATAATTTATCTCAGAAAGGGGGCATCCCGGTGGTGCAATCATTCTCGGCTACCGCAAAGGCGGAAATGTGCCGAAATTTTCCCAATAAACATTGCTGCGCTTTGGCGGAATGCTTCGGCATTTTGCTGTTTTGCAATAGTTTTACGCCTGAAAATATTAAAATAATCACGGAAAGCCGGGAGTTCGCCTATAATTTACCCCGTTTGTTTGACAAGGCCTTTGGCGTGGATTTTGATAGCTTCCCCAGCTTGGAAGCGCCTGGAAAACTTGTGTTTCAGATCTATGATCCGGAAAAGATCGAGATCATTATGGATGCCTTCGGCTTCGATGCTTGGGATACGCTGGCGCTGCACATCAACCTGCCCGTGGTTGAGGAAGAGTGCTGTAAGCAGGCATTCCTGCGGGGCGCTTTTCTTTCGGGCGGCAGCGTGACGGATCCCATCAAGGGCTATCATTTGGAAATTACCACTACCCATACGGCGGTTGCCAAAGAAGCCTATCTGCTGATGGGCGAGGTGCTGCAGTTCTATCCCAAAAATACCCATCGGGGCGGCAATCAGATTTTGTATTTAAAGCAAAGTGACCAAATTTCCGATTGTCTTACATATTTCGGCGCTCCGGTGGCGGCTATGGGCATTATGGAAGCTCGACTGGAAAAGGAGCTTACCAATAAAGTCAACCGACGCTGCAACTGTGACGAGGCCAATACCTCCAAGGTTGTGGAAGCCGCGCAGGAGCAGATCGCGGCCATTCGTATGCTTCGCCAAAAGGGCGTTTTGGAACGGCTGCCCGGAAAGATCCTGGAAGCGGCTCTTGCCCGGGAAGCAAACCCGGAAAGTAGTCTGACGGAACTGGCAGCCATGATGGATCCCCCAATTTCCAAACCGGCTATGAATCATCGGCTGAAGAAGCTGCTGGAAATGGCCAAGGAGGGCAACGTATGAGTTTTGTACATTTGCATGTCCATACAGAGTATAGCCTGCTGGATGGCGCCTGCCGCATCAACGGCATGATGGACCGTGTGAAGGAAATCGGCCAAACGGCCATTGCCATCACAGACCATGGCGTAATGTATGGATGCATTGAATTTTATAAAGCCGCGAAAGCTGCCGGCATTAAGCCGATTATTGGCTGCGAAGTGTATGTAGCGCGCCGCCGCATGGCGGACCGGGTCCATGGTATTGACAATGACCCCTATCATATGGTACTTCTGTGTGAAAACCGCAAGGGCTATGAAAACCTGTGTATGCTGGTTTCTGAGGCATTTACCAGCGGCTTCTACGGCAAACCCCGTGTAGACCTGGAATTGCTGGAAAAGTACCATGAGGGTCTGATCGCCACTTCTGCTTGTCTGGCCGGCGCTATCCCTCAGTACCTGATGGAGGAGGATTATGCCGCTGCGAAGCAGTACGCCCAGCGGGTGGCCGCTATTTTTGGCCCGGATCGGTTCTATCTGGAGCTTCAGGATCATGGCATCCAGGAGCAGGTGGCCGTGAACCAGGGTGTTATGCGCCTGGCAAGAGAAACCGGCTTGCCGTTGATCGTTACCAATGATGCCCACTATCTTCGGAAAGAGGACGCTGAAATGCAGGATGTTCTGCTGTGCGTCCAAACCGGTAAGACGGTGGATGATGAGAACCGCATGAAATTCCAAACCCAGGAATTTTACCTCAAAAGCGAGGAAGAGCTTCGTCAGTTATTCCCAAATTGTGACGAAGCCTTTGAAAATACGGCGAAAATCGCGGATATGTGCAATTTGGAATTCGTTTTTAACGAGTATCATTTGCCCGCTTTTCCGGTGCCGGAGGGTTATACCAACGAGCAGTATTTCCGCAAGCTTTGCTATGAAGGCTTCGAGGAGCGGTATGAGAATCCGCCGGAAAGCTATCTGCAGCGGCTGGAATATGAGATCGGCGTTATCAGCCGCATGGGTTATGTAAACTATTATCTCATTGTTTGGGATTTTATTCGCTATGCCAAGGAGCAGGGAATCCCGGTGGGTCCCGGCCGTGGTTCCGGCGCGGCTTCTATTGTCGCCTATTGTATGCACATTACGGAAGTGGACCCCATGCAGTATGCCCTGATTTTCGAGCGGTTCTTAAATCCGGAGCGTGTTTCCATGCCCGACTTCGATACGGACTTTTGCCAGGAACGCCGCGGTGAAGTGATCGAGTATGTTATGCGTAAATACGGCGCTGATCATGTGGCGCAGATCGCTACCTTCGGCACCATGGCTGCCCGTGGCGCCATTCGAGATGTGGGTCGCGCGCTGAATTTTACTTACGCGGAAACGGATGTGGTGGCAAAGCTTGTGCCAACCACCTTGCATATTACACTGAAGGAAGCATTGGAGGTTTCTCCTCAGCTGAAGGAAAAATATGACACCGATGAGCGGGTCAAGAAGCTGATCGACACCTCCATGAAATTGGAGGGCATGCCCCGCAACACATCAACCCACGCCGCCGGCGTGGTGATCACCGCCCAGCCGGTGTGCAACTATGTGCCCTTGTCCCGCAATGATGATACCATTGTGACCCAGTATACCATGACCACCATCGAAGAGCTGGGCCTGCTGAAAATGGACTTTTTGGGTCTGCGAAATCTGACCGTGATCAAGGATGCCCAGGAGCAGATCCGCCTTTTGGAGCCGGATTTCGATATCGATAAGGTGCCGGATAACGACCCGGAAACCTTCGCTATGCTGGCGGAAGGCAAAACTCAGGGCGTTTTCCAGCTGGAATCTGCCGGTATCACCAGCGTGTGTACCAATATGCATCCCAGTTCCATAGAGGACTTAACGGCTATCGTGGCGCTGTATCGCCCGGGACCCATGGATTCCATTCCACGGTTTATTGCCTGCAAGCATGATCCCCGGAAGATCAGCTATAAAACGCCCCATCTGGAACCCATTTTGAAGGTCACTTACGGCTGCATGGTCTACCAGGAGCAGGTTATCGCTGTGTTCCAGCAGCTGGGCGGCTACACCATGGGCCAGGCAGACAATATTCGTCGCGCTATCTCCAAAAAGAAAATGAAGGTCATCGAAGCGGAGCGAAAGGTTTTTGTTTACGGCGACCCTGCCCAAAATATCCCCGGTTGCATCGCCAATGGTGTTTCCGAAGCGGCGGCCCAGTCCATTTATGATGAGATCGTTGAATTTGCCAACTACGCATTCAATAAGGCCCACGCTGTTTGCTACGCTGTGGTGTCCTATCAGACGGCCTATTTGAAATGCCATTATCCCCGGCAGTATATGGCGGCGTTGATGACCTCTGTGCTGGATTCCGCCACCAAAATTTCCGGTTATATCGCCGAGTGCAAGGAATTGGGTATTTCTGTGCTCCCTCCCGATATCAACCATTCGGAGGACCATTTCAGCGTGGAAGGGGATGCTATCCGCTTCGGTATGGGCGCTGTAAAAAATGTGGGCCGCGGTCTGATCCGCAGTATGTCCGCGAAACGGGCAGAAGGTGGTCCTTTCAAATCGCTGGAAGATTTTCTCCAGCGGATGGGGGAAGGCGAGCTGAACAAGCGGGCCGTGGAAAACTTTATCAAGTGCGGCGCGCTGGATTGCTTTGGTTATCACAGAAGCGAATTGCTGGCGGTGTACGAAAGCATGATGGATTCTGTTGCCGATTCTCGGAAGCGGAATTTGGATGGTCAGATGGGTCTGTTCTCCATGCTGGAGGAGGACGATAAGGCCGCGGCGATTCCCATTCCCAGTATGCCGGAAATGAACAAGGCTGACCTGATGAACTTTGAGAAGGAAACCACAGGCATCTACCTTTCCGGCCACCCCATGGATGATTACCGCTTATTTTTGAAAAACACCCATGTGGTCCCCATCGGATATTTGATGAACGAAGAAACTACCCTGCGGGATGATGAGATCGTATCTGTGGCTGGCATCGTGCAGAATGTAAAGATGAAGACCACGCGCAATAATTCCATGATGGCCTATGTCACCGTTGAAGATGATACGGCATCTATGGAAATGCTGGCGTTTTCTAATGTACTCAGCCAGTACGGCAGCTATTTGAAGGAAAATTTTCCTGTGGTCGTTACCGGCAGATTGTCTTTGCGAGACGAGAAGGAACCGCAGATCGTGATCAATCGGGCAAGGCCGATCACGGATTTCGCGCAGATGCAGGAAGCCGCGCCGGAACCGCCGAAGCAAAACCCCCTTTCCGGCAAGCTGTATCTAAAGCTCTCCGGCGAGCAGGATCCGGCCTACGGCAAGGTCCGGGCCATTTTAAATATGTTCCCCGGTGAGAATCCTGTTGTGCTGTATTTCGCGGATACCGGTGTTCGTCGCGGCACCAAGTGCGTTTTGGCGGAGTCGATGATGAACGAATTGAAAAATGTTTTGGGAAATGGAAATGTTGTGCTGAAATAGCTTTCCTTTTTCAAAAATATGTGCTATAATGTAAAGAAAATTGAAATCAGTTTTTGTCCCATGGAATTTGGCGGAAAGCGGAAAGGAGCGGGGCCGAATGCGACAAAAAATCAAAATCTGCATAGTGCTGCTGGCGGCGATTTTGCTGCTGGATGGCTGCGCCCTGCGTACGCTGGATCAGCTGTACTGTCCGCCGAAACGGTCAGAGGATCGGGATAATCTGCAATCCGTGATCGACAAGGCGATGAACAACCTGACCTATTGCGCCCCTATTTCCGGACAGAACCTGCAGGCTGTGCAAAATGCGGATCTGGACGGGGATGGGGTGGATGAATACCTGCTGTTTGCCAAGGATGACAGTGAAAATCCCCTGAAGATACTGATCTTCAGACAGGTGGCTTCCGGCTATGTGCTGATGGACACCATTGAAGGCTATGGCTTTGCCTTTGATTCTGTGGAGTACGCGCAGCTGGACGACCGGGACGGGATGGAGATCATTGTCAGCAGACGGGTCAGCGATGGCGTTTCCCGTTCTGTCGCTGTGTATCGGTTCACCAGTGACTTTGCCCGTCAGTTGCTTTTAACTGCCTACAGCGGTATGGCGGTGTGTGATTTCGATCAAAACGGCATTCACGAGATGATTATCCTGGGCGCCGGCGCTTCCGAGTTCAGCAAGGGCCTTGCTCATTGCTACAGCTACGGCGAGAATGAAATGGAGCGGGTTGATACGATCTATCTGTCTCAGCCCATCAGCAGTTTACAGCAGGTGGAAATAGGGCAGTTGGAAGATGGCACGCCGGCGGTGTTTGCTACCAGCTCTGTAAATGACAGCACCATGACCGTGGATGTGCTTATTGTATCGGATAATTCGATCGTGAATTTATCCAATGGTTTTTCGATCCCGGCGGTCAACAATTATCAGCTTTACCCAACAGATATTGACGAAGACGGCGCCATTGAACTACCCAGTCCTGTGGAAATTCCCACTCCGTCAGAGCAGGATGAAGAGTATATTATGCAGTGGCACGCCATTGACCGTGACGGCAATATCCAAATCAAGGCCCGTACGTATCATCACTACTCCAACGGATGGTATTTGTGTCTGGATGATTTGTGGGAGCTTTCTTTGGCGGTTGAGCGGATGGAAGATGGCTGCGCTTTCTACCGGTTGGATCCGGAAACAGGAGAACCGGTTAAGCTGTTTACCATCTATACCTTTACCGGCTCTGACCGGGAACAATTGGCTGCCGAAGCAGGCAGATTGCTGCTATACAGAAGCGAAAATCTTATTTACGCTGCTGATCTGGAGAAAGCCTTTGCGCTTCTCGAATTTACAAAAGAAGATTTACTGGAATTCTTTATACCCATCCGACAGGAATGGACCAATGATGAAAGTGGGGAAACAAAATGAGAAAAGTACTGATTTTGGAAGATGAAGTGAATATTCGCAGCTTTGTCGTGATCAATCTGCGCAGAGCCGGCTATGAAGTGATCGAGGCAGGGGAGGGCAGAGAGGCCTTGAACCTGCTGCAGCAAAATCCGGATGTGGGCGTTGCGATTTTGGATATTATGCTGCCGGATATTGACGGCTTTGAGGTCTGTAGCCAGATCCGCGCCTCCAATAAGCAGATCGGCATCATTATGCTCACTGCCCGCACCCAGGAAATGGACAAGGTTACCGGCCTGATGACCGGCGCGGACGACTATGTCACCAAGCCTTTCTCTCCCGCGGAGCTGACTGCCCGGGTGGATGCGCTGTTCCGCCGGATCGGCAAGGGTGTCAGCTATGGCAGCGAAATTCTCAGCCAGGGTCCCTTTACCATGAATACCCGCAATCATACCCTGGATAAGAACGGCGAACGCATCCGTTTGACCCAGGTTGAGTACAGCATTATGAAGCTGTTTATGCTCAATCCCGGCCGGGCCCTTTCCCGTGAGGACATTTTGGCCGAGGTTTGGGGCAGAGAATTCGATGGCGAATTGAAGATCGTGGATGTGAATATTCGCCGTCTGCGTATTAAAATTGAGGATGATACCGCCAATCCCAGCTATATTACTACGGTTTGGGGTGTGGGCTATAAGTGGGGCGCTTAAGGATTACACGGTAAAAGGAGGGCAAGCATGAAAAAAACAGGCAGTATCCGAAACAGATGGCTGATGAATATTGTGTCCGTATTCTGTATTTTGGGTTTGGTCTGCGTGTTTGCCATTTCCGTGACCTTCGCTCTTTACTACTACAGCAATATGTCATCGGATATGCAAGCCAGAGCGCGGCAGGCCAGTCAGTTCTTCTCCGGTTACATCGGCCAAAACTATGATGACTATTATCGTTCCTGCGTGACCTACGCCAAGACCTTTGATATGCGTAATTCCATGGAGCTGCAGTTTATCAATGTGAGCGGCACTTTGGTGGCATCCTCCTACGGCGATTGGGCGGGTACTTCACCCACCACGTCCGAGATCCGGGAGGCTATGGAAACCGGCAGGATTCGCACATTTACCGGCAAAAATCCGGATACCGGCGAGCGGATCATCGCGGTTTCCTGCCCTATGATCTATAGCAACGGTCAGACCGTCGGTGTGCTTCGCTATGTTACATCAACCAGATTGGTGGATGCGCAGATCGTTCAAATTGCCCTGATCGCTTTGGGCGCTTTTGGCGTTTTGCTGGCGGTTTTGCTGCTGACCAGCGGCTACTTTATCCGGTCGATCCTGCTTCCTGTGGAAGAAATCACCACCATGGCCCGCCGGATCGCCAGCGGCAGCTATGGCGCGCAAATTCAAAAAAAATACAATGATGAGATCGGCATTCTGGCGGATACCATCAACGAAATGTCGGTGCAAATCAATCAGAACGAAAAAATGCAGACGGATTTTATTTCCTCCCTGTCCCATGAGCTGCGCACGCCGTTGACCTCTATCAACGGCTGGAGCGAAACCTTGCTGGACGGTGACGAGCTGGATGAGGAAACCCGCAGAGGCGTGAAGATCATCTCCGGCGAAGCGAAACGACTGACGGAAATGGTGGTGGACCTGCTGGATTTCACCCGTCTGCAGGATGACAGAATGACGCTGAATGTGGAATTGACAGATATCCGCGCCGCTTTTGAGGACACGGTGTATATGTACAGTAGTCGGCTTTCCAAAGACGGTATTCAGCTGGTTTACACCGACCATGATGATGAAGTTCCCGAAATACCCTGCGACCATAAGCGTATGCGCCAGGTATTTCTGAATATTTTGGACAATGCCGCGAAACATGGCGGCGCCGGCAACCGCATTGAAGCATCCATGCTGTGCCGGGACGGAGAAGTGCTTTTCCGCATTCGGGACTTTGGTCCGGGCATTCCGGAGGATGAGCTTCCGCTGGTAAAAAATAAGTTTTATAAGGGTAGTTCCAAAGCGAGAGGAACCGGCATCGGCCTGGCGGTCAGCGATGAGATTGTGCAGATGCACGGCGGCACCCTGACATTGAAAAATGCGCCCGGTGGCGGCACCTTGGTCACAATTTGCCTGCCGCTGAACCAATAAGGAAGGATTCAAATGAAGAATAAGCAGCAAAACCAGGAAAAATTCAAAACAATGATCGGCGGACAGGCCTTGATCGAAGGCATTATGATGCGTGGCCCCAAGAAAGACGCCATTGTTGTCCGCCAAAACGGGGAATTGAATATTGAAATCAAAGACCGTAAATTCGCCAAGGAAAAATCCATATGGACCTGGCCGATCTTCCGCGGTATGCGCGGCTTTTTTGACTCTCAGGTCACCGGCGTGAAAGCGCTGATGCATTCTGCCGATCTGACCCCGGAGGAAACGCAGGAGGAACCCTCCAAGCTTGATCTCTGGCTGGAAAAAAAGCTGGGGAATGAAAAATTCCAGCAATGGGTCATTGGCTTTGCTGTATTTTTGGGCCTTGCCATGTCTATCGGTCTGTTTTTTGTGCTTCCCATGGTCATCAGCAGCCTGATCGACGGCTTTATTGAAAGTACGTTGCTGCTGAATTTGGTGGAAGGCCTGATCCGCATTTTGATTTTTGTGGCGTATATCATGCTCTGCTCCCAAATGAAAGAAATGAAGCGGGTATTTGCCTATCACGGCGCGGAGCATAAGACCATTCGCTGCTACGAAGCAGGCCTGCCGCTGACGGTGGAAAATGTCCGGAAGATGACCCGGCTCCATCCCCGTTGCGGTACCAGTTTCTTGCTGGTTGTCATGATCCTGTCCATCCTGATTTTTTCCATTGCCTCTTCCGCGCTGCTGAGCGTGGTGCCGTCTATTGCGGCCCTGCGGGAAAGCTTGCCGGTGGTGTACAAGCTGATCATGATCCTCTTTAAGCTGCTGCTCCTGCCTTTGGTAGTGGGTATCGGCTATGAGATCAATCGCTGGGTGGGCCGGTATGACAACTGGTTCACCAGAATTTTAACAGCGCCCGGTATGTGGTTCCAGAATTTTACCACCAATGAGCCGGACGACAGTATGATCGAGGTCGGCATCGCGGCGGTGCAGGCTGTGCTGCCGGAACAGGAGGGTGAGGACGCATGGTAAAAACCTATTCTCAGTTGTTTTTGGATGCCCGCCGCGCCTTCATGGCCCAGGAGGAGCAGCAGACCGCCAGCTTGCTTGCCCGGCATTTGCTGTGCTATGTTTCCGGCAAGAGCCATGAACAGATCGTAGCGGATCGGGAAATGTATGCCTCCCAGGAGGTATGCGACTCCATGGAGGAGTATGTGCAGCGTGTGTTGGCCGGAGAGCCTTTGGCTTATGTGCTGGGCGAATGGACATTCTACGGCATGACGCTTTATATCGACCGCAACGTTCTGATCCCTCGCGATGACACCTGCGCAGTAGCCCAGCTTGCCATCAAGCGGGGACTGTATCTGGACCAGGACCCCAGAATTTTGGACCTGTGTACCGGTTCCGGCTGCATTGGCCTGGCCGTTGCCCAGCGTGTGAAGGATGCCCGCGTCACCTTAGCGGATATCTCCAAAGACGCGCTGAATATTGCCAAAAAGAATGTAAACCGCCATCAGCTTTCCAACCGGGTATCCTGCGTTCAGGCGGATGCCTTGCATGAGGCGCCCACATTCCTGGGTAAATTCGATATGATCGTTTCCAATCCGCCCTACATTCCCAGCCGGGAAATGCAGGAATTGGATAACAGCGTTAAAGATCATGAGCCCCATCTTGCCCTGGATGGCGGTGAGGACGGTTTGGATTTCTACCGCAGCATCGTGATCAATTACACATCCGCCTTGAAGCCCGGTGGCTACCTGTGCTTTGAATTCGGCATGGGGCAGGGTGATGATGTTTGTGAAATTTTAACCAACAACGGATACACGATCCTGGAACGTGTCCAGGACTTTAATAACAGAGAACGGGCAGTGCTGGCACGGCTCGAAAGGAAGGAAGCGTAATTATGGCTACGAAAAAAACAGGCTACGAAGCACCCACTCCCGCAAGCGATAAGAAAAAAGCGCTGCAGACTGCTTTGGCACAGCTGGACAAGAGCTTTGGCAAGGGTACCGTTATGCGCCTGGGAGATCGCCCGGAAATGAATGTGGAGGCGATCCCTACCGGCAGCTTGGCCCTGGATGCTGCGCTGGGTATCGGCGGCGTTCCCAAGGGCAGAATTATTGAGATTTATGGCCCCGAGTCTTCCGGTAAGACCACCCTGGCGCTGCATATTTTGGCGGAATGTCAGAAAATGGGCGGCGAAGTTGCCTTTGTGGACGCGGAGCATGCCCTGGATCCGGTGTATGCCGCAGCTTTGGGTGTGGATATTGACAATCTGCTGGTTTCCCAGCCCGACACCGGCGAACAGGCCCTGGAGATCACCGATGCCCTGGTTCGCAGCGGCAAAGTGGGCCGTCGGGTCGGGGACTCCGTTGCCGCGCTGACGCCCCGGGCTGAAATTGAAGGCGAGATGGGCGATACATTTGTGGGTCTGCAGGCCCGTCTGATGAGCCAGGCCCTTCGGAAACTGGCCGGCACCATCAGCAAGACCAACTGTGTGGTTGTTTTCATCAACCAGCTTCGTATGAAGATCGGTGTCATGTACGGCAATCCCGAAACCACCACCGGCGGCAACGCGCTGAAATTCTACGCCTCCGTCCGCTTGGATGTGCGCCGCACCGAGTCCATCAAGGAAGGCGGCAATGTGATCGGCAACAAGACCCGTGTTAAGGTGGTCAAGAATAAGGTGGCGCCTCCTTTCCGGGAAGCTTATTTCGACATTATGTACGGCCAGGGCATTTCCAAGTGGGGCGAGCTGGTGGATTTGGCTGTGGAGATGGACATTGTGCAAAAGTCCGGCTCCTGGTTCAGTATGGGCGACGAACGCATTGGTCAGGGCAAGGATTCCGTCAAGACCTTCCTGCAAGCCAATCCGGAGATCGCGGAAGAAGTGGAAGCTAAGGTTCGTGAGAATCTTTTGAAGGCCTCGGCGCCCAAGGCGCCTGCCAAGGCCGCCGAGCGTCCTGTAGCCGTCAGCGCCGACGATTTCGACGATGAGGATTGAGTCCCTGAAGACCGCCCCTGACCGGGCCGGTCGCCATTGGGTCACCTTCTCCGACGGCTCACATATGGGGCTTTACCGTCAAACAGTTGAGGATTTTGGACTCTATACCGGCTTGGAACTCAGCGATGAAGAGATGGAGCGTCTGAAGGCGGCTGCCGGCGCCATGTCCGCGAAAATGCGGGCGGTGCGGATTGTAGCCGCTTCCGCGGTGTCAATAAAAGATCTACAGCAGCGTCTGGTGCAAAAAGGGGAGGACCCTCAGCAGGCTGCCCAAGCGGTGGCTTGGATGGCAGAAATGAAGCTGGTGGACGATGCGGAAACCGCCCGTCAGGTGGCTTCCCGTTGCGCTGCCAAAGGCTATGGGATAGCCCGGGCAAAACAGGCGCTTTACGAAAAGAAAATTCCAAAGCAGTATTGGGATGCCGCCCTGACGGACTATCCCGATCAAAATGAACACATTGTATCTTTTCTGCGGGCAAAAATTGCGGATGCTTCCGATCAAAAGCAGGTAAAGAAGGCCGTTGACGCCCTGCTGCGCCGAGGCCACAGCTATTCCGAGATTCGGGGCGCCTTACAGGATCTTGCTCTGGACGAGGATGAATTCCCGGAGGATTAACATGGCAAATATTGGATTTATCTCTCTTGGCTGCGCCAAGAATCAGGTGGATTGCGAGCGGATGATGTACCGCGTGCAGGAAGCCGGTCACACCGTCAAGGCGGATATCGTCGGCAGCGATGTGGTGGTGATCAACACCTGCGGTTTTATCGACTCTGCGAAAGCGGAGGCCATTGATTTTATTTTGCAGACTGCCGCGTTGAAAAATGAGGGCCTAGTGGGCAAAATTTTGGTCACCGGTTGCCTTTCCCAGCGTTACCAGGATGAAATCATGCAGGAAATGCCGGAAGTGGACGGCGTCCTGGGTACCGGCAGCTATACGGAAGTGGTTCCTGCCATTGAGCGCCTGCTGGAAGGGGAGTGCGTAGCTGATTTTGGCTCCATCGACGCTCCCGAGCAGGAAACCGGCCGCATTTTAACGACCCCGGAGCATTACGCCTACTTAAAAATTGCAGAGGGCTGCGACAACCGCTGCAGTTACTGCATCATTCCGTATCTGCGGGGCAAATTCCGCAGCCGTGCCATGGATGATGTGCTGTATGAAGCCAGGCTTTTGGCGGCCTCCGGCGTCAAGGAGATCATCGTTGTGGCCCAGGATACCAGCCGATATGGCACCGATCTGCCCGGCAATCAGCGCTTGCTGCCCCAGTTGCTACGGGAGCTTTGCGCCATCGAGGGTTTCCATTGGGTGCGTGTGCATTATCTGTACCCTGATGAGATCGACGAGGAGCTAATGGATGTGATTGCTTCCGAGCCGAAGATCGTAAAATACCTGGACATTCCCATCCAGCATTGTAACAGTAAAATTTTGGATCTGATGAATCGCCGTGGCAATGGCGAGTATCTGCGTCAGCTTATCACCAAGCTGCGGGAAAAGATCCCCGGTCTGGTGCTGCGTACCTCCGTCATTACCGGTTTGCCCGGCGAGGGGGAGGAAGAATTTGCTGAGCTTTGTAGTTTCCTTAAGGACATGAAGCTGGAGCGCGTGGGTGCGTTCCCCTTCTCTCCGGAGGAGGGCACACCGGCTGCCAAGATGGAATTTGTGGATAATGAGGTTGCCCAAGCCCGTGCCCAGATGGTGGAATCCATCCAGTCCCGTATTATGGATGCTTATAATGAAGCCATGATCGGTCAGACGCTGGAAGTGCTGGTGGATGGGTACGACGAAGATTTTGAGCAGTATTTTGGCCGTACTTTTGCGGATTCTCCGGATATTGACGGCAGAGTTTGGATCGCCACCCAGGATGATATCTCCGAAGGCGACTTTGTGAAGGTTTATGTGGAAGGTTTGATTGACGGCGACCTGACAGGTTACATTGTGGAGGGCTAACATGACAACTGCTACCAAAATCACCTTGCTTCGCGTCCTTATGATCCCGGCCTATATGGTTTTTATGTATTTCAGCGGCGGACAGGCAAATCTGATGATGTGGATCGCTTTGGCCATCTTTATTTTGGCCAGCGTCACCGACTTTGTGGATGGCTACATCGCCAGACATTATAATCAGGTCAGCGATTTCGGAAAATTTCTCGATCCGCTGGCGGATAAGCTGTTGACCATTGCCGCCATGGCGATGTTTTGCCAGTGGGGCTCTTTTCCCGCCTGGGCGCTGATGATCGTGCTGACCAGAGAGTTTGCTGTTTCTGGTCTGCGGATGGTGGCCGGCCCTAAGGGCAAGGTGATCGCGGCCGGCAAGTCCGGCAAATTCAAGACTGCGTCTTCCATGATCGGTCTGTGCTTTATGATGGCATTCCCAACCGTTTCCTGGCTCTGCTGGACCGTTGTGGCCTTGATCGTTGTGACTACTGTGTATTCCGGCGTGGAGTATTTTGTGCAGAACTGGAAATGCCTTTGGGACGAATAAAATACTGAAAAGTGCGCTGCGGATTCCGCAGCGCACTTTACGCTATAGGTTGTATTATGGAGTGAAAATGTATACATAAGGAATGCCGTCTTTTCTTAAGATGAATACTCCCTCACCAGAAGAACTAATCGAGTCGAAGCCACTAATAATCTCACTTACACGATTAAAGTTCTCATCGATTACATATATTTCACCGTTTTCTTGTACCATGGCGTACCCTCCGTAGAATCCAGTCACATCTTCATAGGTACGATGGATCACACCGTCTTTGGACATGTAACCAAATCTGCCGTCTAGCGTACCGACTACCATGTACATTTCTTCTTGTCCAAAGAAATTCAAGAAATCACCAAGAACGAGAGGCTCAGCGGAAACAGCGGCGTCTAGAGTGGGTATTACCATGCCGGAATCATCCAAAGCGCATTTTGATACATCTATGAGATAATAATGTTCAGATAGAGTTCCTCCTGTATCATATACCTTGGAGAATACCAATGTGCCGAAATTTCCTAGAGAGTAAAGACAATATTTATCAATAATGTAGTTCTTGCCGCCATTCTCATGAATAAGGAAAGTAAAATAACTGTAATCGATCATAGCATAGCCGTCTGTGAAATACCCTTTGTGATGACCGTCGCCTATTTGCTCAGGCCAGAAAAAGTAGTCCTCATATTCCTCCGAGGCATCCACATAAGAAAGCACATTGCCATCCTTGTCATATACCGCTACATATCCGTAACCGCTGACAATCATCTTTCCGTTAATGATGCTACTGTATTCGCGTACTTCTTCAATATCCGCGATCAAATTGCCTTGCATATCTCTAATGTGGACAGTACAATCGTTTCCCATGGTAGGCGCATAGTAGGGGTTCCAGGAGACGGTTATGATTCGATCCTCGTTACAAAATGCCAGATACTCACCTGCATAGGTCCTGGTCCAATAATCATCCGTCCACTCGCCGACAGTTTCGTAAATAACGTTGCCATTCGGGTCTATCAGGTAAGCATAGGTTACCTCATGTTCTATGTCGATATACTCATAATAATCTTCATCAAAAACTGTATCAATGATTTCCCAATGGAAATTCCATGCAATGACATAGCCATCCGGATTTGGGCACTGGACGCTATCAAAGGGACCGGCCAGATATTCACCCTCGACGGTGTACATATAATAGCCGCCATCTATGCCACCGCAAAGGATTTCGCCATTGGTCCAAATGAAGGAGGTAAGGGGGAGATTTGCGGATTGTATCAAGGTGCCACCGCACTCCAAGACACCGCAAGCGCAAACGCCGTTTTGGTAGCTGTGCCCGGTAGCGGGAATGACGGATTGGGATACAGTGATGGCACCACAAACGGAACAATGTTTGCCGGAAGTTAAGCCGGATTCGGTACAAGTCGGTTCGACGTTGGCGTCGACAACTTCTGTATGGGGAAGAAGTGCAAGTGCCTCACTTTCTGTTGCGCCGCAGCTGCAGGTACGAATTTGTGTTCCGGGAACGCTGCAGGAAGACTCCTGTGTAACGGTCCAATCGCCAAATGTATGTGCTTTCGTGGAAGTCACTTCCTGGGCAATGATTACCTGACCACACACGGAACAATGCTTTCCCTCGGTTAAGCCGGTTTGAGAACAGGTGGATTCCACAGCGGTATCGATAACCTCCGTATGGTCAAGCTGAGGAATGGATTCGGTTTCGGCTTCACCGCAGCTACAGCTGCGGGATTTTGCGCCGGGTGCGGAACAGGTTGCTTCCGAAACGGTTTCCCAGTCGGTCCAGGTGTGAGTATGAGAAGGATCGGTGGGTTGTGTTGAATTGGTTGTAGGATCGGACGGGAAAGTAGTTTGGCTTTCTGAAGGGGAGGTAGAGGGGGATGTGCTTGGCGTGCTAGTACTGGGCAAAGTGCTGTCTGCGGAAGTATTTCCACAGCCAGTCAGCAATAGGGAAAAAAAGAGAAAACTGATAAGTAGGCATAAGTACTGTTTCATCGTTGGAATTCCTCCTTATTAAATTCACTAGAAGGCTTTTAAACTAAAGTTCTATTTTAACATATCATATGAAATGAAAATTTTCAATAGATTCATGTTATTTCTCTGGAAATATGACTGGTATAATCGAATGGCATATGATATAATGAATAAGAATTATAGGAAACATGAGGTGTCATATGAACACAAAAGAAATTGGTGAAATCCGTCGCCGGCAGCGTCGGGATCGCAGCAATATGACCGCTGTTTACGGCTGCTATGTCAATGAAAATAAAGAGATCATTTCCCAGTTCCGTCAAAGCCTGGGTATCATGCCGGAAAATGAAGCGGAAAAGTATTTTGCCCTGCTGCGGCGCACATTGGGCGGCACTTTGGGCAAGAATCTTTTGGATCTTACCTTCAAAACCAGCCAGGTGGCCGACTCCACCGAACACAAGCTGCTGATGAAGCTTCGCGACAGCAAGCTCTCCGACGAGGAAAGCCGGGGACAATTTTTCCAAAAAACCATCGAAAATCTGTCCTTAGATGCAAACTATTTGATCCTTTTGGGCTGTGATAGCTACGATGTTCCCTTCAAAAGCAAGGATGGCGAGCGCCAGGCGGATAATTCCGATGAAACCTATACATATATCCTCTGCGCCATTTGTCCCGTGAAGCAGACGAAGGCTACGCTGCATTATGTGCCGGAGGAGAAGGCTTTCCATGACGGCAATATGGTCAATGTGGTATCCGCTCCGGAGCTGGGATTCCTGTTCCCAGCCTTTGATGACCGCGCCACCAATATTTACAGCGCCCTTTATTACAACAAAAGCGTAAAGGAAAACCATGAAGCCTTTGTGGACGCGGTATTCCATACCCCCGTAGCCAAACCTGCTTTTGAACAAAAACAGTCTTTTGAAGCGCTGCTTACTCGCTCCCTGGATGAAGAATGCAGCCTGGATGTGGTGCAGACTGTCCATGACAATATCTGTCAGCAGATCGAAATGCACAAGGAAAGCAAAGTACCGGAAGCGCTGATGATCGGCAAGGAGCAGGTGAAATCTACGCTGAAGGAATGCGGCGTTTCCGAGGAACATCTGGCCAAATTCAGCGTTGATTATGATGAAACCTTTGGCTTTGAAGCGCTGCTGCATCCGAAGAATATCATCGACAATAAGAAAATATCCGTAACCACCCCGGATGTGATCATCAAAGTGGCGCCGGATCGCAGCGACTTGATCGAAACCCGGGTCATTGATGGCATCAAGTACATTTTGATCAATGCGGAAGAGGATGTGACCGTCAACGGCGTCAGCATCCAGATCGGCGAAAAAGAAGAGGCGCTTCCTGTGTAAGGGATTGCCATTTGCGTAATTTACTGTTATAATGAGAATTGGAAAGGAGGGCGATGCCATGAAACAGCTTGCCCGCTATAAAGTAAATTTCGACAGCCCCGCTATTCTTTGGTCCGCGGCTATGATGGGCGTTTCCGTTTTCGCGCAAGCCATGTATTTTCTGGTGTTCAACAATATCCGAACATCGGAAACCGGATCGCTGGTCGTATTTCTGATTCTTCCCATGGTCCTGGAAGCGGCCTGGATCCTTATGCTGAAAAGCAAGCTGAATGCGGCCGGAATTTACGGCATCGTCGGCTCCCTTGTTTGTATTTTGCTGACGGCGCAGCTGTTTTTCGCTGCCGGCACCCTGCAAATCGTGCTGGGAACGGTTGCTTATTTGCTGGGAATTGCCCTTTTGCTGATGATCACCGGCGGATTTTTCCCGTATAAGTATTTTGGCATGGCGCTGTTTGCGGCGATTGTTTTCGCGCGGTTTTTCTTCTTTGATATGAGCCGGTATATTCAGCCCCGTGATTGGGCCGGTTTTGTTCTGGAGCTGGCAAGCCTTTCCATGATCGTTTCTCTCATGCTGTTCTTCGGCGGAATTTCCGGAAAACGAAATGATGCGTAAAAAATTCCCCCTGTTCCATGAACAGGGGGATCGTTCATTTACTCGCCTTTGCAGATATTGACCAAAATATCAATGCAGTTTTCGATGCCCAAAGCGGCGCTGTTGAGGCTGATGTCATAATTTTCCGCTGCGCCCCAGGTGCGGCCGGTGTAGTGCTCGTAATTGATCTGACGGCGGCGATCCTTTTCATCCAGTCGGGCATTGGGACTCTTCTCGGACTCGCCGTAAAGACGGACGATACGGTCAGCACGGGAATCCTGGTCCGCGTGGATATACACATGGAGGCAATCCTTGCGGTCCTTGAGGATATAGTCGGCATTGCGGCCCACAATGACACAGGGGCCTTTTTCCGCCAGCTGCATGATCACGTTGCACTGAATGCTCCACAGAAAATCAGCAGTAGACAGGCCGTTCATAAAGCCGGAACCACTCTGACCGGAGAAAGCGTAAGCGAAGCGGCTCTTATTGGGAGCATGCTCACCATGCTCTTCCACAAACTGCGGCGCGAAACCGCTTTCCAAAGCGATCTGCTCCACCAGCTCCTTGTCGTAGAAGGGGATTCCCAGGCGATTTGCCAACTCCCGGCCGATGGTACGGCCGCCACTACCAAACTGACGGCTGATCGTGATGATGTTTTTGCTCATGTGAAAACCCTCCTTGAAAAATGGTTACCTCATTATACCAAAAAAACAAGGACTTGTCAATTACATGATGTGCTCTTCCGCACAATTGTCCACCACACGGACACCCATTTCGCCATTGTCCGCTACTGAGAACAGGGCGATACTGGCGCTGTCGAATTTGGGACAGATCCTCTGCTGGGGGTCCAAGCGCAAGTCATCCTCGATTTTCTTCTTTTTCATCCTTTCACCTCCCCAATTATCATGCCCACAAAATATAAAAAAGAGGTCTTGCGACCTCTTTTTTAGGTGGGAGTAAAATTCACTTGAATGCCCTTGTCTGTTAACTTGGAAACATTTTTTACTTTGCTGCCGTAAACATTGACCACTTTCAAACAGGGACAATTGGCCAGCTTGTCAATTTTCTGAATAGATACATTGTAGTCCATATACACATATTCCAATTTTTCCAACACCGCCAGCTTGTCCAAAGAGGAAAGCTGGTTGTAGCCGCCGTTGATCAAAACCAATTGGCAATCGGCGCTGAAGGTGGGAAGGGAAGTCAGGTTGTTGTAGGAAAAATCCAAATATTCCAGTTGCAAATGGTTTTCCAGTACCCGGAGATTCAAAATGGTGTTATTGGAAACAATGAGCGTTTTCAGCTTGGTACAGGAGGCCAAAACATCCACATCGATCAGATTGTTCTGGGAGGCGGCAAACCAGGTCAGCTCCGTCAGCGCGTCAATGCCGTCCAGCGTGAACAAACTGTTGGCGCTGACATCCAGCTTCTCCAGCCCTGTCAGGGATGCCAAGGGCTCTGTGGTGATCAGAGAATTGTAGGAAAGATCCAAGGTGCGCAAAGCGGTCAAGTCGGTGATGGCGTCCGCCCGGGTGATGGCGTTTTCGCTGAGATCCAAATATTCCAGCTTGCCCATGTCTGCAAGAGCGCTGAGATCCCGGATGGAGTTTTGACTCAGATCCAAATAGGTCAGCTCTGTGGCCTGGGCCAAATTGGAAATGGAAGACAGGTAGCAGCCGGAAAGGGTCAAATTCTTCAGCTTAGGAAGATTAGCGATCACCAGCAGATCCTTGGTGGACACAACGGAATCGGTAATGGAAAGTGTGTGCAACTCCGTTAAGTTTTCCAGCAGCTGCAGGCTCTCAAACGCGCAATTGCTGATGGTGAGCTGCTGCAGATTGGGCAGCCACTTTAAATCCTCACAGCTGACAGCGGAGGAGGGGACCTGGAAGGTAGTAATTTCCCAAAGACTGTCCGAATACACGGGACTCTCCGCGGAAATGTTCAGCAGTTCTCTTACGGCGCTTTCAAAAGCGCTGTCGGCAAAATGAACTTCCTCAACCACATTGCTGACAACATAATGATATTCTGCCATGGGACTGACCAAGCCGCTTTCATTGATGGCAACGGCGCGGACGGTGGTTTCGCCGCCGGTAAGGGTAATGGGCGACGCCAGTAAATCCGTGGAAACACAAGGGTAGTCGCTGTTGATGACCGCGTAAATCTTACTGTCGGAAGCTTCAAAATTCACGGTAATGTACTGGGAATAGTGGCCGGAATTGTAAGACGCGGCAGGAGCAGCTGGGCGGAGGGTATCCAACTGCGCCTTGATCTCCGGGTGCGTGACCTTGTCCAGCATGATCACCGCGTCCCGCAGCTTGTCCTGCTCCACAAAGGTTTTGCACAGCGCCACATAAAGCTTCACACCGCCGCCGTCTTCAATGGCTTTGGTCAGGGTGTATTCCGCTTTGGAATAGTTTCCAATGGATTTGTAATACTGCGCCAGCTCAATGGCCACATCTTCGTCCCGGTCTGCCTGATGATAGGCAAGGTTGTAAAGCCAGACAGCGGCGGAATTGCGGCCCTGCTCCTCCAACCTGTGGGCTTGACTGAGCAAAAGATCCCGGGTGAAATCCGGGTCATATTCTAAAAGATACCAGCTGATGCTTGCGGCGATGAGGATCACCAGCAGTAGAGAAACCAGCACTTTAATGGTTTTTTTCATAGATTGCGCTCCGTTTCGACATTTTGCTATCATAATTATACCTGCGAACCTATGCAAAGTCAACCCAAAGCGTGTGAAAAATACGGCATTGACAAATGCTTGAAAATGTAATAAAATACATAAAGATTTGCAAATAAAAATAAAACGGAGGTACATATTATGTACGAGAAGCTTGTTTCTTACGCAGCAAAGCAGCTGGAACTGGATCCTGCCGAGATCAGTCGCGAGAGCACCTTCGAAAGCCTGGGCATCGACTCTCTGGACATCGTGGAAATGGTGATGGATCTGGAAAGCGAACTGGGTATTGAGCTGGAAATGGAAGATCAGAAGATCGCCACCTTCGGCGAGCTGGCTGACTTTATCGAGTCCAAGCTGAACTAATCAATTTTATATCCTTGTTATCAGCGAACCGGCTCATAACAAGGTCGCACTAGTCGGGGAGATAGCGGTGCCCTAAGCCTGCAATCCGCTACAGCAGGGATGAATTCCCACACCCGGGCTTGTCTGTGTATTGTCTGGACTGCATAAGCGGTGTTGAGGGGACGGTCTTGCGCAACGTGCTCCCGTGAACCATGTCAGGTGGGGAACCAAGCAGCATTAAGCGGATCTGCGCGTGTGCCGCGAGGTTGCCGTTTCTGAGCTGGCTGTGCAGTGCCGGATATACAGCAGGTTCAAATGTGGGTGTGCGATCTTGTTATGAGCCGGTAGTTTTATAGTGATCCATGTTTATAGTTTAATTGGGAAAGGAGGTTTCTTATGTCTGCCTACCAGGCTTTATATCGAAAATACAGGCCCCAGACCTTCGACGATATGGTCGGCCAGGGCGCTGTCACACAGACGCTGAAGACCCAGCTGGTAAAAAATCAGCTGAGCCATGCGTACCTGTTTACCGGTTCCCGTGGCACCGGCAAAACCTCCTGCGCCAAAATTTTGGCCAAGGCGGTCAACTGCCTGCAGCCCATTGACGGCAATCCCTGCAATTGCTGCGAAGCCTGCAGAAGCATTGATTCCGCCGCTTGTATGGATGTACTGGAAATCGACGCCGCTTCCAATAACGGTGTGGATCATGTCCGTGACCTGCGGGATGACGCAGTTTACAGTCCCTCGCAGGTGAAAATGCGGGTGTACATCATTGACGAAGTACACATGCTGTCTATTTCCGCTTTCAACGCTCTTCTGAAGATTATTGAAGAACCGCCTGCCCATTTGCTTTTTATCCTGGCCACCACGGAGCTGCATAAGGTGCCATCTACCATTTTGTCTCGTTGTCAGCGCTTCTCTTTCCGGCGTATCAGCCAGGAGGATATTGCTGCCAGACTGCAATATGTAGCTTATCAGGAAAATATCGATCTGGATGATTCCGCTGCCCGGGTTTTGGCTAGAATGGCCGATGGCGGCATGCGTGACGGCTTGAGCCTTCTGGACCAGTGCGCCTCCGCAACGGCAGGGGAATTGACGGCAGAGCGGGTATATCAGTGCCTGGGTATTGCCGGCGTACAAAAAGCCGGTGAAATGATGGGCTATATCGCTGCCCGTGAAACCCAAAAGGCCCTGGCGCTATTTAATCGGCTCTATGCCGACGGCAAGGATCTGTCTGCTATGCTGGACGAACTGTCCTGCCTTGCCCGTGATCTGCTGATTTTGAAAACCGCCCCGGAAGCTGGGCTTACCATGCTCTCCGGCGTAGCCGGCGACCAGGAAGCCCTGGCCCTTTCCCGGGAAATTTCCCATGGAGAGCTGGTTCGAATCTTGAATCTATTGCAGCAGACCATGGCTGGCTTTGTCAGAAGCAGCAGCCGGCGGTTGGATGCGGAACTTTGCATTATCAACTTGTGCCAGCCGGAGCTGAGCCTGGATCCCAAGGCGCTGAATGCCCGGCTGACTCGGTTGGAAGAGCAGCTTCGGACCGGTGATTTTGTAGCGCCACAGTCAAAACAGCAAAAGCAGCCCGTTGCTGAGAATATTGTGGACGATGAAATCCCTCCATTTCCGGATGACGCCGACGCGCCCCCTGTCAATGAGCAGCCGCTCGTAGTCCAAAGCGCCGCCCCGGTAGGCTTCTGGCCGGATCTGGTTGCCGCGGTGCGGCAGGAGCTTAGACCGCCGGTGTCCGGTTTCTTCGCACCTACGCCCAGCGCCCCTGTGCAGGGGGATCTGCAGGGTGACACGGTCAGATTACTTTGCTCCAATGGCTTCACTCTGGAAATGGTGAATAAGCCTGAGGTTTTGCAGCTTGTAGCCCGCAAGGCTTCCGCCATTCTGGGCAGAGCTGTGCAGGTGAAGGTGGTGGATCAGTCCGCTGCGCCGGCAAAAAACGCGAAAATGGATCAACTGCTGCAATTTGGCAAAATCCATTCCGATGTCATTAAAATCAAAGAATAAGATTGGAGATACTATCTATGGCAAAGAATAATTTCCGGGGTATGCCCGGTGGTATGAACCAGGCGGCTATGATGCGCCAGGCCCAGAAGATGCAGCAGGATATGCTGCGCATGCAGGAAGAAATGGAGAATAAGACCTATACCGCCACCGCTGGCGGCGGCATGGTTTCCGCTTCTGTCAATGGTAAGCACGAAGTTGTGAATTTGGAAATCAAGCCCGATGCGGTGGATCCCGATGATGTGGAGATGCTGCAGGATATGGTCATCGCCGCTGTGAACGAGGCCATGCGCGCTGCCGATACCGATGCTGCCAATAATATGTCCCGGCTCACCGGCGGCTTTAACTTAGGTGGTATGTTCTGATGCATTATTTTCCTGCCGCATTGCAAGAATTGGCGGACCAGTTTGCCCGGCTGCCCGGCATTGGCGGTAAAACTGCCCAGCGTTTGGCCTTTCATGTGCTGAGCCTGCCGCTGGAAGATGCCCAGGCCTTTGCTGACGCCATTGTAAATGCCAAGTCCCAGGTCCACACCTGCCCCGTGTGTCAGAATTTGACGGATCGGGAAGTGTGTCCTATATGCGATGATGATATGCGTGACAGGGGCCTCATCTGCGTGGTTGCGGAGCCTAAGGATGTGATCGCGATGGAGCGCAGCCGGGAGTTTAACGGCGTATACCATGTGCTTCATGGCGTGATCTCTCCGCTGAATCATGTGACCCAGGATGACTTGAAGATCCGGGAGCTGCTGATCCGTGTGGGTTCCGGCCAGGTTCGGGAGGTCATTATGGCCACCAATCCGGATACTGAGGGCGAGGCCACCGCCATGTACATTTCCCGTCTTCTACGGCCTATGGAGGTCAAGGTGACCCGGCTTGCCTACGGCGTGCCGGTGGGCAGCCAGCTGGAATATGCTGACGAAGTCACTTTGTCCCGGGCCCTGGAGGGCAGACAAGAGATTTGATAAAAAACCAGGTCCATCCGACCTGGTTTTTTCCATTACTTGACACTTTTTGTCACTTGCTGTATGATAATAAAAGAGGTGATCCGCTTTGAAACAAATTAGCCTATTGCTTATTATTTTGCTTTTGACAGCGTTATTTACCGGTTGTGAGGACTATTCTTCTGCATCTATACCCACGGGAGAGTCTTCTTCAACCGAAGCTACACCGACCGAAACTACGGGTTCTACCGGTCATGTTCATAGCTACCTTGCCCAGGTCTTCCCGGCAACCTGTACAGAGGATGGATATATGGTCCACACCTGCGATTGCGGTCATAGCTTTGTGGATAGCCCTGTTTCGGCGATGGGCCACACCTGGGATCAGTGGGTCACAACCGATACGCCCACAGAAACCGAGGAGGGTCTGCAGGTTCGCACCTGCCAGGTGTGCGATGCCCAGGATAGCCAGATTTTGGAGGCATTGGGCCAATCCCACAGCCATTCTTTTATCGCAACGGTGACAGAACCCACCTGCACCGAGGGCGGCTATACAGTTTATTGCTGCGTCTGCGGCGAGGCGTATTCCGATGATTTCACGGATCCGCTGGGACATAGCTGGAGCGATTGGGAGTATACAGATAACGGGCAGATTCGCACCTGCAGCGTCTGCGATGCTACCGATCTTGTGGCCAGCAGTCATACCCATTCCTATACCGAGCAGATTGTGGCTGCCACCTGCCTGGAAGGCGGCTACAAGCTCTATACCTGCACTTGCGGCGAAAGTTATCAGGAAACAGTTTCTGACCCTCTGGGCCATACCTGGGGTCAATGGAATGTGACTGTGGAACCGACCGCCACCACAGAGGGCGTCAAAGAACGCGAATGTGAAGCTTGCGGCGAGAAGGAAACAGCAAGCGTTGAAGCATTGCCGGTGGAAAACGGTTTTGTTGTGGTTTCCTATTCTGAAACAGTTGGTCAGAACGAAAAGGCCACTGTTTGCATTAAGGGACAAGCCGGTGTGGAATATACCATCACAGTTTACTACAAATCCGGCCCTGCCACCGCGTCCGGCCTGGAAGCCAAGGATGCCGACGGGGAAGGGTATGTGACCTGGATCTGGAAGGTGGGTGGCAGGACAACGCCGGGAACCTATGAGATCGTCATTTCCGGCGGCGGTGTTACCCAATCCATTTACTTTACCATTGAGGATGGAGAATAAGGGGGGAGTTTCATGCTGCATGCGCCTTACCGACGGATCGTGCCCGGCGCGAAAACGGCGGTGCTGATGATCCATGGTATCTGCGGCACGCCCAATCATTTCCGGGGCATTTTGCCATTGGAGGAATTGGTACCGGAAAACTGGTCTGTCTATAATTTGGTTTTGGACGGACATTGCAAAACCGTCAAGGATTTTGCCCGCAGCTCCATGAAAAAATGGAAAAGCCAGGTTTGGCAGGCCTTTGATCAGTTGGCTTCCACCCATGAGCAGGTGATCTTAGTAGCCCATTCTATGGGAACGCTGTTTTCCATTCAGCTGAGCCTGGAGCATCCCGAAAAAATCCCCTTTATGCTGCTGTTGAATGTGCCGCTGTGTATCCATTTGCGGCTGTTCGGTATCCGAAATTTGCTGCGGATGCCCTTTGACAAGCTGGATATGACCGATCCCATTCAGAAATCCATCTCCCGGGCTACCGGTATTGCAATGACCCCTAAAATATGGAAATTTATTCCCTGGTTGCCCCGGATCGTGGAATTATTGTGTGAAATCGGGAAAACCCGGAAGCTGCTGCCACAAATTTCTGTTCGCTGCATGGCGTTTCAATCGGAGCGGGATGAATTGGTCAGCAATCGCTCCCGGCGGATGCTGGAGGAAAACGGCAGGGTGGAGGTTTATCATCTGCCCGGCTCCACCCATTATTACTACCGGCCTGATGATATCGTCACCGTGCGGAAAGCATTTCTCCGTTCCTGTAAATAACATGTACCGCCAGCCCAATATGATTGTCCGTGGGAGAAATCCCGCGGGCATTTTTTACTTTTCTGTATGAACGCTATTGACAAAGCATATACTTCGTGATACGATGCATAATGTAACAGGAGGTATAGTATGGACATTCAGTTGAAACGAGGTCTTTTGGATGTCTGCGTGTTGGCAGCCATTAAGAGCGAAGATTCCTACGGCTATAAGATCATAAAGGATATGAAACCCTACATTGAACTTTCCGAATCGACCCTATATACCATTTTGAAGCGTTTGGAAACAGCAAATATGTTGACCGTTCGCACCGCTGAGCACGGCGGCAGACTTCGGAAGTATTATCATATTACCGGCGAAGGATTAAAGCGCATTGAGGATTTTAAAGTGGAGTGGAAGGAAATCTTATCCATATACCGATTTGTTACCAAGGAGGATGATGACAATGCGTAAACAGGAATTTCTTGCGAAGCTGCGTAAAGGTTTATCCGGATTGCCACAGGATGACATAGAGGAGCGTTTGATATTTTACAGCGAAATGATTGAAGACAGAAAAGAGGAAGGTCTTTCGGAGGAGGAAGCAGTTGCGGCGATAGGATCTGTTGATGAAATCGTCGCGCAAGTAGTGGCGGAAACGCCTTTTGTGAAAATCGCGAAGGAAAAAATCAAATCGAAAAGACGGCTGCGTGTGGGTGAGATCGTCCTTTTGGCGCTGGGCGCTCCTATATGGCTTTCTTTGGGCATTGCTGCATTCTCCATAATTCTTTCTCTTTACATTTCGTTGTGGGCTGTGATCATTTCCTTATGGTCAGTTTTTGTTTCGCTTGCCGCCTGTTCTCTTGGCGGTGTGCTGGCGTGTATCATTTTTGCCCTAGGCGGTAACGGCGCTTCAGGTGTTGCTATGCTCACCGCAGGAATCGTATGCGCGGGTCTTGCAATCTTTCTGTTTTTTGGATGCAAGGCGGCAACAAAGGGTACTTTGATACTTACAAAGAAAACGGCAATATGGACCAAGAATTGCTTTAGAGGGAAGGAGGTAGCGCAATGAGAACGGCAACAAAAGTATGGCTTCTGATAGCAGCTTTTCTTGTGTTGATTGGTTGTATCCTCTTTGCCGGTGTAATGACAATGCTAAACTGGGATTTTATGGAGCTGGCAACTGTGGAATATGAAACCAATATCTATGAAATCAGCGAAGCGTTTGATATAATTTCGATGAATACTGACACGGCAGACATTGTTTTTGTGCGTTCCGATGATGGAATTTGCAGAGTGGAGTGTTACGAGGAAGCAAACGCAAAGCATTCTGCTACTGTGACAGATGGCACGCTTACCGTAGAATTGATGGATGAAAGATCCGCATATGGCTTTATCGGATATATCGGGTTAAACTTTGGCACACCCAAGATAACGGTTTATTTGCCGAAAACAGAATACTCGAATCTACTCATCAATGGGGTTACCGGCGATATTGTAATCCCCAATGGTTTCCTGTTTCAGAACATTGATATTTCTTTGCGCACAGGTGATGTTGATTTTTGCGCATCTGCTTCTGCGCTGCTTAAAATCAAAATAAGCACCGGAGATATTTGCGTGGAAGATATGACTGCCGCCTCGCTGGACCTTACCGTTTCCACAGGCAAGGTGACCGTTTCGGGCGTGACCTGCCAGGGCGATGTTGCGGTTACTGTATCAACAGGCAATACATATCTGACCGATATAGTGTGCAAAAGCGTTATATCAAGCGGGGATACGGGCGATATTTCTTTGAATCATGTGATCGCTACAGAACAGTTTTCCATTGAGCGAAGCACAGGCAATGTGAAGTTTGATGGCTCGGATGCCGCCGCGATTTTTGTCAAAACCGATACCGGCGATGTGACTGGCAACTTACTCACCGACAAGGTATTTATTGCACAAACGGATACGGGGAATGTCAATGTTCCCAAAACTGTAAACGGCGGCAGATGTGAGATCACTACAGACACAGGCAATATTAAGATAACGATTAAACAATAGCGAAATGAACAAACCGCTGTAATTCTCATCCTCGTAAGGATGGAAGTTACAGCGGTTTTGTATGTTCTGAGGAAACGCCTCTGCGGGATGTTTCCTTACAGCTTTGCGTAAGTCTTGTCCAGGAATTTCTGGCTGTTGACGATGCAGCGCTTGTGGGTGCCCTTGCCGATCTCGCCAGCTTCGTCGAAGGCATGGAGTTCAAAGGTGATGACCTTACCCTCCACAGCGGTGACAGTAGCTTCTGCCCGGACCTCATGGCCCACAGGGGTAGCAGAAAGATGCTGAATATTCAGTTCAATGCCAACGGTGGTCTGGCCTTCCGCCAGAGCTTCCTCAATGGCTTCGCAGGCAGCGCCTTCCATCAGCGCCACCATGCAGGGGGTGGCGTACACCAGCAGGCTGCCGGAGCCGACTTCCGCGGCGGTGTCCTCCCGTTCCACTTCTGTGAAGGCCTCGCCCTTCATTCCAACAGTAATTTCCATACAATTACCTCCTTTTTTCTTTACTATACCCCAGCAAAGGGGCGATGTCAATGAAAATTCATTTGCTATTTACCGGAATATCCTATATAATTGGGACAGAAAGCAGGTGAAATTATGCGTCGAAACGCAGCGAAAGATATTGCTTTGGGCGGTGTGCTGGCGGCGCTGGCCGTAGTCATTATGTGCCTGGGCGGCATGATCCCCCTGGCCACCTTTGTTTGCCCCATGGTTTGCTGCCTGATGGTAAAAATGGTAATGGGTCTTTGCGGCAACCGGATCGCCTGGGCCTGGTATGGCGCGGTGGCGCTGCTGAGTGTGCTGATGGGCCCGGATAAGGAAGCGGCTGCGGTGTTTGTATTTTTGGGATATTATCCCATTATCAAGCCGAAAATGGATCAATTGCCGCTGAAATGGCTTTGGAAAATGCTGTATTTCAATGCTGTGATCCTGGCGATGTACGGCCTTTTGATCCATGTGTTCGGCTTGGCGGATGTGGCGGAAGAATATGCCGAGCTGGGGCTCGTCATGACTCTTGTTACCCTGGCACTTGGTAATGTGACCTTTGTGATGCTGGATATTCTGCTTGGCAGGAGGCTGAAAAAACGTGTCCGATAAGAAATGGTTCGTTTATATCCTGCGCTGCAGCGACGGCACGCTGTACACCGGCATGACCGACGATGTGCCCCGCCGGGTGGAGGTCCACAACAGCGGCAAGGGCGCCAAATATACCCGTGGCAGACGGCCTGTGGAGGCGGTGTACACGGAAGAATGCGAAAGCTACTCCGCCGCCCTGAAACGGGAATACGCCATCAAGCAGTTGACCCGGGCAGAAAAATTGAATATGGTCGAAAATAGGAAACTCCCGAAGTGAACCTCTTCGGGAGTTGGTTTTTATAGTGTTACAAGTCCTGCATCCACCATTTTCTGCAGGCTCATGAGCATACCGATTTTGGCGTGCTGCCAGGTAAGTCCGCCCTGGAAGTAGACGGCGTAGGGCTCACGGATGGGGCCGTCGGCGGAAAGCTCCATGGTACTGCCCTGGACAAATGCGCCGGCAGCCATGATGACCTGGCTGTCATAGCCGGGCATATCGCCGGGAATAGGGTCGGCGTAAGAATCCACCGGCGCTGCGGTCTGGATGCCCTTGCAGAAGGCGATCATAGCCTGTTCGCTGCCCAGCTCCACCGCCTGGATAATGTCGTGGCGGCTCTCAGTAGCCGCGGGAACGCAATGATAGCCCAAAGGCTCATAGAGATTGGCGGCGAAAATGGCGCCCTTCAGCGCGCTGGCGGTAACAGTAGGGGACAGGAAAAAACCTTGATACATCTGGGTCATCAAGCCAAAGTTGGCGCCCACTTCCTGGCCCAGGCCGGGAGCGGACAGACGATAAGCGCAGCGGTCGATACATTTCCGGGTGCCGGCAATGTAGCCGCCGGAGGAGGCAAGGCCACCGCCGGGATTTTTAATCAGGCTGCCTACGATCATATCGGCGCCCACATCGGAAGGCTCGATGGTTTCCACGAATTCGCCGTAGCAGTTGTCCACCATGACGGTCACATCCGGCTTGATGGATTTGCAGAAGGCGATCAGTTCGCCGATTTGGGTCACGGAGAAGGTGGGGCGGGTGGCGTAGCCCTTGGAGCGCTGGATGGTGATCAGCTTGGTTTTTTCATTGATGGCATTACGAATGCCCTCAAAGTCAAAAGTACCGTCTTCCAGCAGGTCTACCTGGCGGTAGGAAACGCCGTATTCGGCCAAAGAGCAAGGGGAGGGACGAATGCCGATGACCTCCTGAAGCGTGTCATAGGGCGCTCCGCAGGGAGAAAGCAGCTCGTCGCCGGGCAGCAAATTGGCGCTCAGCGCAACGGTCAGAGCATGGGTGCCGCAGGTGATGTGGGGGCGCACAAGGGCTGCCTCTGTGTGGAATACATCGGCATAGACCTGCTCCAGCTTATCGCGGCCTTCATCGTTGTAGCCGTAGCCGGAGGAGGCGGCGAAACAGGTGGCAGACACCCGGTTTTTCTGAAACGCGGAGAGTACCTTGGCCTGGTTGTATTCCGCGATCTGGTCGATGGCGGCAAAACGATCGGAAATTTTGGCCAGTACCTGCTGGCCGTAGGCGTAAACAGCAGGGGAGATGCCCATTTCCTGATATAAATTCCGTAATTGTTCCATAAATGTTCCTCTTTTTCTATGTTAACCATCAAATTATAGTAGAAACCGCCCCGGAAGTCAACTCCGGGGCGGAAATTTTCAGAGATTTACGGTGAAGGTTTCGTTGATAACATCCTCTGCCAGCCAGTCGTTGCTGTCATAGGCACGCAGGGTGAAGGTGATCTCCTCCACGGTTTCAATTCCGTTCGCCGCAAAAGCGGTATCCAACCAGGAAATGGTGGAATTGCTCTTTTTGCCGGCATCCACGGAAACTGCCCAGTAGGGGTCGCACATAAAACCGTTGACGGAAACATTCTGCACCGTGAACATCAGTTCCTTGTCAGATTTGTTTTCCACAAATGCCTTCAGCGTGTAGCCCCAAATGGGATCCTGCTCCACGCCGGTGATCTTTACGGTCACAGCGTCGGTTTCTACAAGCACGATTTCCTCAAATTCCGCTTCCGGCTCTGTGGGCGCGGCGGTGGTTGTGGGCGAAGTGCTTTGTGTGGTGGAAGGGGCGGTGGATTGGGTAGTGGAAGGCAAAGTTGCTTCCGCTTCTTCGTTTTTCTTGCCGCAGGCGGTCACAGAGAACATGAGCGCAAGAGCAAGAAAAACTGTTAAAATCTTTTTCATATTTTTGGTTCCTTTCTGCTGTGGTAAGTACAGACCTTCTGTACAGGTGGTAATTCTAGCATTGGAAACCCGCATTATCAACGCACAAATAATGGAAACGGAGCCGGTGTTCTTTACCGGCTCCGGAAATATATCAATCTCTGCGTCGTCCTCCGCCGCCGAACAGCAGCACCAGTCGTAGCAGCTGCATCAGCGCTACGGCGGTGGCTGCCACATAGGTCAGCGCGGCGGCACGCAGCACTTTTTTCGCGCCGCGGCATTCTTCCTCTGTCAGAATGTTGCCGTCCTCGATGGCCCGGATGGCCCGATTGCTGGCGTTAAATTCCACAGGCAATGTTACCAGCTGGAAAATGAGGGAAAGTCCGAAACAGGCGATGCCTACATACACCAGCGTGTAGGAATAGTAGCTGAAAGCGGAAAGGATTACGCCCAGCAGGATCAGCGGCATGGCCAATTTGCTGCCAACGTTGGTAGCGGGAATGATGGCGGCCCGCAGCTTGATGGGGCCGTAATTCTGGGCGTACTGTACCGCGTGACCGGCTTCATGACAGGCCACACCGATTGCGGCTGTGGAGGTAGAATCGTAAACATCCTGGGATAAGCGGATCACATTGGATTTGGGATCATAATGATCCGTCAGATTTCCGCTGACCCGCTCAATTCGAACATTGGACACACCGTTGGCGGAAAGCACTCGCTGGGCAGCCTGGGCGCCGGTGATGCGGCGCATGGAAAGTTGATTGGCGTGGCGCTGGAAGGTGCTGTTTACATTGTAGCTGGCCCATATGGCGATCAACACGAAGGGCAGCACCAGGACAACATAGGTAATATCGAAATACATGATTGCTCCTTTTTACAGGTCACGGGGCGCCATGGCATCGTGGAGCGTGTCCGTAATGGCCCCGCGGAAAATGGAATCGGCCTGGGCATGCAGCGTCTGCAGCGAGCCGGCGGAATGATTGACGGGAATATTGCCTGCCATATACAGATCCTGGTCGAAAATGAATTTGATCTCGCTGTCCTGCTGACCGGGACGCTTGATCATGCCGGGGCCGGCATGGATCTTAACACGGCAGCCGCCTCGAATAGCAAACTCCGCGTCCATACTGCAGCGGCTTGCGGAGGCTTCCAAGACTTCCTCATCCGACAGGACACCCAGGTATTGGGGCGCGATCAGATCCCGGAAGGGAACGCCCGCCAGCCCCAGGGCGTTGCGGGAGATGAAGTTCAAATACCGCAAACCGACCCGCTCGAAGAAGGCAGGACGGTAAATCTGGATAAAGGCAGCCAGAGGCTTATCCAGCATGGCGGCAAAGTCTTCCCAGCAGGTGTAGCGGGCGCAGGCCAGGGAAATAAATTTGCTTGTCAGATTCACGCGCCAGCGTCCGTCAGCGGACACAAACTGGTAATTGTTGCTCTGGGGCTGATTTTGCAGCGCCAGATTACCGGGCGTACCGGTGAGCTTGGGGGCCGGGGATTCTTTACGGACGGAGTATCGGGGGAAATCGGCACGGATAGCCTCCTGGAACTGTACGGGTACATTGGCTTCTATGGTAAGAATTTCCGGAAAACGAAGCTGGCAGATCACTTCACCCAGCTGGCTTTTTTTGTAGATACAGCGGCTTTCATTGCTGAACATAGTATATCCTCTTTTCTGATTTTTTTCTTTAGTATACGCCCATTTCATTCATTTGGCAAGATGTTCATGCAAATAGCTGAGCACTTTCTTCTTGTCTGCGGACCACAGCGGCGCGATCAGATCCTTTTTCGCGCCGTCGCCGGTGATGCGATGGACCACCACGTGGGCCGGCACAAGCGCAAGGCAAGCCTTCAAAATGGCGCCGTAGGCCTCCAAGGAAAGGCATTGAAATTTTCCGGCGGCATAATCCTTGGCAAGGTCGGTGCCCCGCAGCACATGAAGCAACTGGAATTTGATGCCGTCTGTTCCGGCGCTGACAGCCGCGGCGGTAGATGCGCGCATCATTTCCTCTGTTTCACCGGGAAGACCCAAAATAATATGGGTCACAACCTCCAAACCGGCCGCTTTCAGCCGCCTGACAGCGTCAAAATACACTTCTGTACCGTAACCCCGGCGGATATACGCGGCGGTTTCCGGGTGGATGGTCTGCAGCCCTAATTCCACGGAAACGGGTTTGATCCGGTTTAGCTCCGCCAATAGCGCCACCGTTTCCTGTGGCAGGCAATCGGGCCGGGTGCCGATGGAAAGACCGACGATCTCCTCCGGCGCAATGGCCTCCTGGAAGATGCGCTCCTGCTTTTCGATAGGGCCGTAAGTGTTGGTAAAGGATTGGAAATAGGCGATATATTTGCCGTTTTTGTTTTTAAAGGCAACCTTTTCCTTGGCTTTTTCTAATTGCGCGGCAATATCCGCTCCTTGGGCAGCAAAATCGCCGCTGCCAGCGCCGGAACAGAATATACAGCCGCCGTAGCCCAAAGTGCCATCCCGGTTTGGACAGGTAAAGCCGCCGTCAAGGGCAAGTTTATACACTTTACAGCCGAATTTCTCCCGATAATGGTCGGAAAGGGATTTGTACATAATATTCTCCTTGCGGTCAGGCATTTCTTGTATTATACTGGAAATATTCAAAAAAGCAAAAATTTTTTGTAAATTCAGTGAGTAAAATCCTTATTCTTTCCGTTATAAGGGTAAAGGGGTGATTGATATGGCTGAAATCGGTGCAAGTAGCTACCGCCGTTTTCTTAGCTTGAATGCCAACGCGATTGATCAGGTCCTGGTTACATACTCGGATGCGCTGGTGCGCTTTGCTTACAGCATCACGCATGATTCCGCCGTGGCGGAGGATATCGCCGCGGAGAGCATCGCCATTTTGCTGACTAAGCGCAGAGCCTTCCGTGACGAGGGCCATATGCGGGCTTATCTTTACAAGGTGGCACGCAGCAAGGCCATCGACCATCTGCGGCAGCATCGGGGCATGGTGCCGCTGGAGGATGTGGAGCAGGTGCTTGGCAGCGGCGACCCGGAGGCAGGAATGATCCAAAATGAGCGCAATGAGGCCATTTACCGCTGCCTGCAGCGGCTGCCGGAGCAGTATCGCCAGGTGCTGCAGCTGGCCTATTTCGACGGCTTTGACGTTCCGGATATTGCCAAGATCACCCGGAAAAATACCAAGCAGGTCTATAATCTTTTGGCGCGAGCCAAAGCGGCATTGAAAGGTCTGCTGGAAAAGGAGAGCATTACCCATGAAGACATTTGATGAGCGCAGAAATAGCGTAGAGCAGTATATGACGCGAATCCGCAAAAACCGCAAAAAAGGGATCATTGCCGCTACAAGTCTGTGCCTGGTGCTGGCTTTGACGCTGGTGCTGTTTATTCCCTATGACACCGATCCGGCCAGCGTGGAAAAGTACAGATTGGATGCATACTATGAACTGATTCAGAAGATCCATCTTGCAACCTATGAGCCGCCCACGGAAAATAACCGATTTGAAAGCCTTGTGGCCGCTGTGGGTGGTATAACGGATGGAATCGGCAAAAACGAACAAATGATGCCCGGCGCAACCATGGCCGGCGCCTCCACACCCTTGTACAGCGTAAACGGCGATTCCGGTGAATATGTGGAAGTCACCGACAATCAGGTGGAAGGCGTTATCGAGTCTGATATTTTCAAGCGCAGCAGCGAATATTTTTTCTATCTGCGTGGCGGCAAACTGTATGTTTATTCCATCGCCCAGGAGGAGTCAAAGCTGGTTGGCAGCTTTGAAGTGGAAAAAACACAATTTGAGCAGGACAAAGACGACGAATATGGCCAGTTCCGTCTGTTTGAGTGCCAGGAAATGTATTTATCCCAGGATTGCCGCACCATCACCATTATTTGCAGATCCTTCCACAAAACCACGGGAACCACAACGGAAGTGATCAGCCTGGATGTAACGGATCCTGCCAATATTACGGAAACCAACCGGGTGTTTATGTCCGGCTCCTATCTGTCCAGCCGAATGGTGGATGGCAAGCTTTTGCTGATGAGCCGCCATCGTATCGACGAATCCAAAGTAGATTTTGAGGATCCTACCACCTTCGTGCCTCAGGTCGGTACTGAGCAGGAGCTGGAGCTGATCGCGCCGGAGAATATCGAAAGTCCGGAATCCCTGAGCCATCTGACCTATACGGTCATCTCCGTTATGGATGAAAAGACCCTGGAAGTTGGCGGTTCGGCTGCGGTGCTGAGCTACTCCGACCAGATCTATGTATCCCAGGATACGGTGTATGTTACCCGCGCCTTTACCCATACCTCCGAAAAGGATTCCGGTGGCTGCTATACTCTGAAAACGCAGACAGAGATCACCGGCGTTCGCTATGCTGACGGAGAATTGACCTTTGCCGGCTCCGTGACTGTGGACGGCTCTGTGAAGAATCAGTACAGCCTGGACCAGCATAACGGCATTCTTCGTGTGGTCACATCCACTTCCTCCAGAGGTTATAAGGAATATGGAGATCAGCATACCTCCAACGTGTTGATTTTGGAGTCCAAACGGAATGTGGACCTGTACTGCGTGGATCTGGAAAATTGGGAGATCTGTGCTTCCGTTATCAGTTTCGCGCCGGATGGGGAGGATGCCCAATCCGTCCGCTTTGACGGCGACAAGGCTTATGTCTGCACCGCGGTGATCATTACGCTGACCGACCCCGTGTATTTCTTCGATCTTTCTGACCTCAATAATATCACCTACACCGACACCGGCACCATCGACGGTTATTCCACCAGCCTCATTCAGTTGGGAGATGGCTTCCTTCTGGGCATCGGTTACGGCGACAGCCGTCAGTTGAAGATCGAAATTTATGAAGAAGTGGCAGGTCAGGTGGTTTCCGTGTGCGCCTACGAGCGGGATGCGGATTTCTCCGAAGAATATAAGAGCTACTATATTGACCGGGAAAATGATTTGATCGGTCTGGCGGTACACAACTGGATCGGAGGAAATCAATACATTCTCCTTCATTTCGACGGCTGTGAGCTGCGGCCCATCGTAACGGATTTTTGTTATGGCAGCCTGGATTATGTCCGCGCCACTATTGTGGATGGCTGGCTGTATGTTCTCAGTGATCAATTTACTGTGAGCCAGGTTTGGTAAATGTATATGGACTCTCCGGGGCGTGGCAACACGCCCCGGATTTTTTGTGTCTTTTTTCTTGCGTAACACAAGATATTGTGATATAATAACAAAAAATGCGCATAATGGAGGATAGTATGGAATTTCTGTATCTTCTGGAAAGCATCCGAATTCCGGTGCTGAACGAACTGATGCTGCTGGTTACCCATTTGGGCGAGGAAACCGCATTTTTGGTACTGGCGCTGATCGTGTTCTGGTGTGTGGACAAGTATCACGGTTATTATCTGCTGGGTGTGGGCTTGTTTGGTAATTTGGCCAATCAGTTTTTGAAAATCCTTTGCCGCATTTCCAGACCCTGGGTCCGTGATCCGAATTTTTCACCTTTGGAAGACGCAATTGCCGAAGCCGGTGGCTACAGCTTCCCCAGCGGCCATTCGCAGACCGCTGTTGGCACTTTCGGCTGCATTGCCGCTACCCAGAAAAATAAATGGATCCGTGTTATTTGCGTGGCGTTTATGCTGCTGGTGCCTTTCTCCCGGATGTATGTCGGTGTACACACTCCTGCGGATGTGCTGGTGGGCAGCGCTATGGCATTATTGATGGTAGCTGCTTTTTATCCGCTGATGCTGGGCAATGGCAGGAAAAATATTCCCTGGGTATTCGCCGGATTGCTGGTTCTCAGCGTTGCTTATCTTCTGTATGTCCATCTATATTCTTTCCCGGCGGATGTGGATCCGGATAATTACGCCTCTGCCGTCAAGAATGGGTACACCTTCCTGGGCTGCTTTGCGGGCGTGCTGATCGTTTGGTTTGCCGATGAGAAGAAATTCCGTTTTGAAACGAAGGCCATTTGGTGGGCGCAGATTCTGAAAGCACTGGGCGGTTTAGCATTGGTTCTGGCCGTGAAGGCAGGTATGAAGCCTGTTTTGGAGCTGCTGATGCCCGAGATGCCTGCCCGGGCGGTGCGCTATTGCCTGATTGTGGTGGTAGCGGGCATTGTCTGGCCGCTGTCCTTCCGATGGTTCTCTAAATTGGGAAAGAAGTGATTATTTGTTCATTGCGTTGATTCTTCTCGCGGTCATTGCTGTCATTGCGTTTGCAGTAGGTGGTTATCTGTTCTATGCGGCCTGTGGCCGGAAGGATATTGACTGGCTGAATGAAGCAGAGGCGAATAAGACGCCCTACGGAAAATTTTATAAAGGCATCAAAATGGGCCACGAATGGCTTTTGGACCATAACGCACGGGATGTCTATACGGAAAGCAGCGACGGTCTGCGGCTTCACGCCCTGTGGGTCCCGGCGGAAAATCCGAAGGGCACCGTTGTGCTGGTCCATGGCTACCGAAGCTGTGTGCTCACGGACTTTTCCGTTGCCTTTCCGCTGTATCATGAAAAGGGCTTCAATCTGCTGCTGCCTACGCAGCGTTCCCACGGAAAAAGTGAAGGCAAATATATCACCTTCGGTGTGAAAGAAAGTGACGATATGCTCCGCTGGATCGCCTTTCATAATGAGCATTTTGGCTGCCAAAGCATGATTTTCAGCGGTATGTCCATGGGCGCGTCTACTGTGATGTACCTTGCGGGAGAGGACCTGCCGGATAACGTGAAGGGGTTGATTGCAGATTGCGGATTTACAACGCCTAAGGAGATCATTTCCCGGGTATTTCGTAATGTGACCCATATTCCCGCCTGGACTGTGATTTGGGCTACGGAACTGTTTGCCCGGGCGCTGGCCCATTTTAGTCTGGAGCAGAAAGATACGGTGAAGACCCTGGCGAAAAACACCCGTCCGATTTTGCTGGTCCACGGCGTAGATGACGATTTTGTGCCCTGCGATATGACGCGCCGCAGCCATGAAGCCTGCGGAGGTGACAAGCGGCTGCTGTTAGTGGAAGGCGCCGGCCATGGCGTCAGCTTTTTGCGGGCGAAAGTGATGTATGCCGACCATGTAGATGATTTACTGAAACGATGTTTGGAGGAATCCTTATGAATTACGCAACCATAAAAGAAAAAGATATTGCCAACGGCCCCGGCGTCCGTGTCAGCCTGTTTGTTTCCGGCTGTACCCATCATTGTAAGGGCTGCTTCAATGAGATCGCCTGGGATTTTGACTACGGTCAGCCCTTTACCCAGGAAACCATTGAGCATATTTTGAGCCTATTGAAACCTGCTCACATCAAGGGGATCACGCTATTGGGAGGAGAACCCTTTGAACCACAGAACCAGCCTGCTCTCGTGGCGCTGCTGCGGCAAATCAGAGAAAAATATCCGGAAAAGTCCATTTGGGCTTTCTCCGGCTACTTATTTGACAAGGATATTCAGCCGGGAAAATTGGGCGATCCGGCTGTTACCGCGGAATTCTTAAGCTACCTGGATGTACTGGTGGACGGTCGGTTTGTGGAGGAAAAGAAGGACTTGACCCTCCGCTTCCGGGGTTCCTCCAATCAAAGAATTATTGATGTTCCCGAATCGCTGCGGCAAGGCCGGGTGGTGCTGTGGCAGGACTGGCAGGGGAACGGAAGGGGATTGAAAGTATGAGTACCATTCGTGTTAAAAAGCTGCACCCCAAGGCGATTTTGCCAACCTACGGTTCTGCCGATGCTGTGGGCGCTGATCTGTATGCCTGTTTAGAAGAAACTGTGACCATCCAGCCCGGTGAAATTTTCTGGGTTCCCACGGGTATTGCGCTGGAGGTCCCCAAGGGCTGCGCCGGTTTGGTGTATGCCCGCAGCAGCATGGGCGCCAAGCGTGGTTTGGCCCCTGCCAATAAAGTTGGCGTGATTGACCCGGACTATCGCGGAGAGATCAGAGTAGTGCTTTTAAATCACAGCAAGCAGCCTCAGATTTTGGAACCCGGCGAGCGCGTTGCTCAGTTTGTCATCACACCGGTGCTGACACCAGAGTATGAAGAAGTGGAAGAACTGACGGACACCGCAAGAGGCGCCGGCGGCTTTGGCTCCACCGGTAAGTAAAATACCATAAAAAATCCTGCGAACAAATTGTAATTTTTTGTCAAAAAAATGTCTATACAAGCCGATTATTATGCTCTATAATGGAGTAGGATTTCCAAATACATAGAAACAAGGAGTTTTTATATGGAGATTTTAAGCGCGATCATTACCATGCTGGGCGGCCTGGCTATGTTCCTTTATGGTATCGAAGTAATGGGCGATGGCCTGAAAAACAGCTCAGGCGAGGCGCTGAAAAAAGTGCTTGAGAAGGTGACCGGTAATGTGATCATGGGCGTGATCACTGGCGCTCTTGTAACAGCGGTTATTCAGAGCTCCACTGCCACCATCGTTCTGGCCGTTGCGCTGATCGGCGCCGGCGTGCTGACATTGAAGCAGGCGGTATCCATCGTCATGGGCGCCAATATCGGCACCACCATGACCGCCTGGATCACCACATTGGCCTTTGTGGAGTCCGACGGTGAAAACTGGCTGCTGTGGCTGTTTGATACCGATACCCTTGCACCTATTGCGCTTTTGATCGGCATTATCCTGATTATGTTTATCAAAGGCCATAAGACCAAGAATGCCGGCGATATTTGCATTGGTTTCGGCATTCTGTTTGTGGGCCTGATGAATATGACCGGCGCTGTGAAGGGCTTTGCGGATTCTCCCGTGTTTATGGATCTTCTGACTCGCCTTTCTGAGATTCCGGTTCTGGGCATTATGGCCGGCTTGGTGATCACTGTTATTGTTCAGTCTTCTTCCGCTACTGTGGCGATGCTGCAGTCCCTGTCCGCCACCGGCGCGCTGAACTTTGCCGGTGTGTATCCCATTGTTATGGGTATCAACATCGGTACCACTTTGGTCACCGCCTTCTATGTTTTCCTGGGTGGTGATAACCGCGATTCCAAGCGCACCGGCGTTGTTCATGTTGTGTTCAATGTGGTTGGTACGGTTGTGTTTATGATCATTTTGAGCATACTGCAGTCTTTGAACGTCTTTGGTGCTGAATTCTGGACCATGACGGTCAACAGCAATGTCATTGCAATTTTCCAGACCGCATTCAATCTGTTTACTGCTGTTTTGCTGATCCCTTTCACCAATCTGCTGGTGAAGTTGTCTGTAATGGTGATCAAGGATGCTCCGACCAAGCCTCATCGTCATCCTGAGCTGCATACTTTCAGCGAGAACCTGTATATTTCTCCTGCGCTGGCTGTTGTAGAAGCCAATAAGGCTGTTGCTGCTATGGGCCATCTTGCAAAGGAAAATTTCATCAAGTGCTGTGATGTTTTGCTCAATGACGAAGAAGTGGATATTTCGGAAATCAATGCCGACGAGGATTCTCTGGATCGGTTTGCGGACCGTTCCGACCAGTTCCTCATTGGCCTTTCCAAGGTTGTGGAAACCGACGCGGATGACCGTCAGGTGGATATGCTGCTGCAGATCGTTCCCAGCTTTGAGCGCGTAGGTGACTATGGTACCAACCTGGTGGAACTGGCTCAGCGTCTTCGCAGTGAAAATGTCACCTTCTCCGAAACCGCCAAGGAAGAGCTGCGGCTGCTGTGTAACGCGGTTACAGAAATTTTGGATATTACACTGCTGGCATTTGAAACCAATAACAATGAAACGGCTCTGTCCATTGAACCCCTGGAAGAAACGATCGACGATATGGTACTTATTCTCCGGGACCGTCACACCAAACGACTGAAAAATGGCACTTGCTCCATTTCTACCGGTCTGGTGTTCATGGAAGCCTTAACCCATCTGGAGCGTACTGCCGATCACTGCAGTTCCATTGGCGTTATGATGCTGGCTAGGGAAAATGAACAGATACTGCATAATCATCACAAATATCTGCACGAGGTTCACGCCGGTGCCGATGCCGATTATCGCGCCGAAAGTCAGCGTCGCAGAGAGCAATATCTGCTGCCGCTGAAGAATATTCAATAAAATAATGGACCTCCCATGGGAAAAATCCCACGGGAGGTCTTTTCTGTGGTTGCAATTTCCGGAAACATGGTTTATAATAAAAGTTGCAATAATAAATGAAATGAGGTTGTTTCCCATGAATATGACCACTGCTGAAATGAAAACCGCATACGAAGCCGCTCAGGCTGAATTTAACGGCTGGAAGGCGAAGAATCTGAAGCTGAATATGGCCCGTGGCAAGCCCTCTTCCGCGCAGTTGGATCTGGTCAGCGATATCCTGAATGTGCTGGTCGATCCTAAGGAATGCTTTGTGGACGGCATGGATGCACGTAACTACGGCGAGCTGGGCGGCCTGCCCTGCGCCAAGGCATACTGGGCCGATGTGCTGGGCTGTCAGGTAAGTGAAGTCTTTGTGGGTGGCTCCGCCAGCCTGACCCTGATGTACGACCTGATCGCCAAGGCATACTCCCATGGCCTGCGCCACAGCCAACGCCCCTGGTGCAAGGAAGAGAAGGTCAAGTTCCTGTGCCCCGCTCCCGGCTATGACCGTCATTTCCGCATCACCGAGTCCTTCGGCGCTGAACTGATCACCATTCCCATGGGCGAAACCGGCCCCGATATGGACATGGTGGAAGATCTGGTCAAGGATCCTGCCGTGAAGGGCATTTGGTGCGTTCCCAAGTATTCCAATCCCGAAGGCATCATCTACTCCGACGAAACCATCGCTCGCTTTGCCAACTTGAAGCCTGCCGCTCCCGACTTCACCATTATGTGGGACAATGCATACTGTGTCCACGAGTTTGAAGGCGAGTTCGTGCCCTTTAAGGATATCATCACCCTTTGCCGTGAGGCTGGCAATCCCGACATGGTTTACGAGTTTGCTTCCACCTCCAAGATCACCTTCCCCGGCGCCGGTATCTCTGTGATGGCTTCCTCCGCGGATAATATCAAGTACATGGAAAAGATCATGGGCGTGCAGATGATCTCCTATGATAAGGTCAATCAGCTGCGCCATGTCAAGTACCTGAAGAGCAAGGAAGGCACTCTGGAGATCATGAAGCGCCATGCCGCCGTTATGGCGCCTAAGTTCCAGATGGTTTTGGAAGTGCTGGACCGTGAGATCGCGCCCCTGGGCTTTGCCCAGTGGAATAAGCCCAAGGGTGGCTATTTCGTGTCCCTGAACACTATGCCCGGCACCGCCAAGCGTGCTCTGGCTCTGTGCAAGGAAGCCGGCGTGGTAATGACCGATGCAGGCGCTACCTATCCCTACGGCATTGATCCCCAGGACAGCAACATTCGTATCGCACCGACTCTGCCTTCTGTGGAGGAACTGGAGCAAGCCATTGAAATATTCTGTGTCTGCCTGAAAATGGCGGCTTTGGAGAAACTGGGCGTATGAGATATTACGGAAGCGTTTACCGTCCGCCTTCTGAGGCGTACAGCCTGATCGTGCAGGTGACCTATGGCTGCAGCCACAATACCTGCGCCTTCTGCGAAATGTATA
>JAZOAD010000008.1:0-11608 GCA_045595225.1 Faecousia sp. | reverse complement strand
CGCTTCGGAGCCGATTTTTGACTGGGGGAGTTTCTGAATGTCGGTACAAAACTCCCTCCGTCAGCCCTTTGGGCTGACACCTCCCTCAAAACGAGGGAGGCAAGGCGGCTGCACCGCTAATGCCGTAAACAACAATTTATCGTCGCAAATCCTCTAAGGAGACCATTTCATGTATCAAACCCTGGAACTTTTTCCCGGCGTGACGCTGCGCTGCATCCGTGACGACCGATTTAAACAAGGAGCCCTGAGTATCCAGTTTTTGCGGCCCATGACCCGGCAGGAGGCGGCGCTGAACGCCCTGCTTCCGGCGGTGCTGCTGCGGGGCTGCGTCCGATGCCCGGACTTAAAGCAGATCACCCACCGGCTGGACGATCTCTACGGCGCGTCCGTAGGCACCCTGGTGCGCCGCATCGGCGACTATCAAACCACCGGCTTTTACTGCGGCTTCATGGAAGACCGCTTTGCCCTGGGTGGCGACCGGATCTTAGCCCCCATGGTGGCCTTTGCCGGGGAGCTTTTGCTGCAGCCGGTGCTGGAAGGAAGGGGTTTTTCCCCGGATTTTGTGGAAAGCGAAAAGCGAAACCTGATTGCCGCCATCGAATCTCAGCGCAGCGACAAGCGGGCCTACGCCGCCGGACGGCTGCTGGAAATCATGTGCGAACAGGACTCTTTCGGCATCCCGCGGCTGGGCGAAACCGCCCAGGTAAACGCCATTGACGCGGAGAATCTATACAATCACTATCAAAAGCTCCTGGCAGAAAGCCCCCTGGAGCTGTTTTATGTGGGTTCTGCTCAGCCGGAGGCCGTAGCGGAGATCGTCAGGCCCATTTTTGCGGGGCTGCCCCGCCGCGTATCGGCGCTGCCAGCCCAAACGCCCTTCCAGTTTAGCCCCGGTAAGGACGAAACCGAAACCCAGGATGTGGCCCAGGGTAAGCTGAGCCTGGGATTTTTCACCCCCATCACCAATCAGGACAGCCGTTTCGCCGCCATGCAGGTATGCAACGCCGTGTTTGGCAGCGGCATGACCAGCAAGCTGTTTATGCAGGTCCGGGAAAAAATGTCGCTGTGCTACGCCATCGGCTCCAGCTATTACGGCAGCAAGGGCATTCTGACCGTCAACGCCGGTATTGATTTCCAAAAAGAACCGGCGGCGCGGGAGGCAATATTGGCCCAGCTTGCCGCCTGTCAAAACGGAGAAATTTCCGACGACGAAATGCTCTCCGCCAAAGAATCCATTCTTTCCGGGCTGCGGGCGGTTTATGACAGCCCCGGCGCCATGGAAGCCTTTTTCGGCGTAGCTTCCCGCAGCGGTTTGAACCGGAGCCTGGAGGAATACGCCGCCCAAACAAAAGCCGTCACGCTCCGTGACATTGTGGAGGCGGCAAACACCATCACGCTGCACAGCAGCTTCTTCTTAAAGGGGGACGCCAATGGATAAGCAGTATTTTACCGCCCTGGACGAAACCCTTTACACCGCCCGCCTTGCCAACGGGCTTACGGTTTTGGTGTGTCCCAAGCCGGGCTTTACCCGGAAGGAAGCCTATTTTGTGGCGGATTTCGGCGCCATTCATACGGATTTCACGCTGGACGGTCAGCATTACACCGTGCCTGCCGGCGTGGCCCACTATTTGGAGCATAAAATGTTTGAGCTGCCAGGCCGGGATGTCAGCGCGGAATTCGCTTCCATGGGCGCCATGGTCAACGCCTTTACCAGCTTTGATCTGACCGCCTATTACTTCTCCTGTACGGAGAATTTCGACCCCTGCCTGCGGCTTTTGCTGGAATTTGTGTCCACGCCCTATTTTCCAAAGGAAAGTGTGGTCCGGGAATTGGGCATCATCGACCAGGAGATCGGCATGAACGCCGACGATCCCGGCACCCAGGTATTTGAAAACCTGATGAAGGCCATGTTTTCCGTCCATCCCATCCGGGTGCCCATCTTAGGCACCCAGAACACCATCCGGGAAATCACGCCGGAAATTCTGGAGCTGTGCCACCGGGCATTTTACAACCCGGCCAATATGCTGCTGTGCGTAGTGGGTGATGTGGACCCGGAAGGGATCTGCGCCATTGCCGAGGCCACTCTGGGCCGGGATCGGCCCATCTGCGGCCAAAAAGACCCGGAAATTCACGAGGAAATGACCTGCCCCGCGGCAAAAACAGAGGCCGCCATGGACATTTCCATGCCCACCTTCACCCTGGGCTTCAAAGCGGAGCCCACCGGCCGGGGCGAAAATGCCATCCGGCAGGAATTCATCGCGGACCTGGCGGCGGAGACCCTGTTCGGCGAAAGCTCGGCGCTGTACCTGAAGCTTTACGAATCCGGCCTCATCGACGGCAGCTTCGGCGGCGGATTTGAAACCAGCGAGGGCTGCGCCCTGCTTTCCTGCGGTGGCGACAGCCTGTATCCGGAGCAGATTCTGCCGGAAATTCTCTCCGCCGCCGCAAAAATCGTAGCAGAAGGCATCCCTGAGGCGGATTTCCTGCGTCTAAAACGCAGCGCTTTGGGCCGCCGCATCCGGGATCTGGACAGCTTTGACTCCACCTGCTTCCGGCTGTGCGCCTATTATTTGTCGGATTACGACTATTTCCACTTCCCGGAACTGTACGAAACCATCCAAAGCGCCGATCTGCAGACCTTCTTGGCCCGGGTGGTCCGGGCAGAACGGAGCTGCTTATCCGTAATTTATCCCATTGAGGAGGAACCATATGTGTAACTTTGCCCCCATTTCATTCCCCGGCCTGGGCATCGAGGTCAATCCGCCCGAGGCCTTCACCATTGGCGGTTTTTCGCTGAATCTCTACGCTCTGTGCATTTGCCTGGGCCTGCTGTTGGCCATTTTCTACGGCTACAAGCGGGCAAAGGAATTCGGCCACAATTTTGACGATATGGTGGACGGCATTCTGTTCATCGTGCCCCTGGCCATTGTTTGCACCCGGGCTTACTACTGCATCTTCAACTGGGAACGGTTTGCCAACAATCCCATCGAGGTTTTCTATATCTGGGAAGGCGGCCTGGCCATTTACGGCGGCGTCATCGGCGCTGCCCTGGGTATTTTGATCTATTGCAAGTGGAAAAAGGTGACCATCGGCGCCACCGTGGACATTACCGCCCTGGGTTTCCTCATTGGTCAGAGCATTGGCCGTTGGGGCAACTTCTTCAACCGGGAGGCCTTTGGCGCGGAAACGGAAAGCTTCCTTCGGATGGGCCTGTATAAAGTGGTGCACAGCAACGGAAATATCAGCGATTCTGCCACCATGTTCTACTACCACCCCACCTTCCTGTACGAATCGGTTTGGAACGCCATCGGCTTCGTGCTGCTGCATTTCCTCAGCAAGCGCCGCAAGTACGACGGTCAGATCGCCCTGGGCTATGTGGCCTGGTACGGCCTGGGCCGCACCTTCATCGAAGGCCTGCGGACCGACAGCCTGATGTGGGGCCCCTTCCGGGTCAGCCAGATTTTGGCGCTGGTCAGCTTCCTGGCGGCAAGCATTGTTTTGCTGATCAACTTCCTGCGACCCCATGACCCGGCAAAGATGCAGGTGAACATCACCGCCGCCCGGCTGGCTGCCGCGGAAGCCGCCGCAGCGGAAGAAGCCGCAGAAACCGAGGCAGAGGAAACCGCCGAAACGCAGGAGGAGGAAACGGAAAATGGCTAATTTTTTCGATGATCTGGGCGCGGCCCTGAACAAAGTGGCCGGCGATGTAAAAAACGAGGTGACCGTGGCCGCCCGGGAGCAAAAGCTGAAGGAGGCCTTCCAGAAGCTGGGCAAGCTTCACTTTGAGGCGGTCAGCGGCGACCGGAATCCGGACGACCAGGAATTCCAGCAGTTGATCGACGAGATCCGCAGGCTGAAAAAGGAAATCGCTGAATTAAAGGAAAAATAAGTTTTCGCGGCACGATCCTATGGATCGTGCCGTGGTCTATTTTTGGGATTTCAAATTTTCGTTTATCGTTCTCTCAATTAGAAATTAGAAATGAGGAATTAGGAATGATTATGTTCCCAAAGAAGGTATATGGTGCAAAATGGTCAAATTCCTAACTCCTAATTCCAAATTCCTAATTCGCGAAGCGCGGCGATAAACCGCAATTTTACGGGCATCCATTATTGCAAAATCAAATCATTTGTGCTACAATTATAAATTGAAATAATATAGACCAAGGAGGAAGAGAAAGATGATATTCGGCAAGCATATCAACCGGTATTACCTTCGCTACGCGCTTTGGCTGCTGCTTGGCCTGGCGGCGCTGGTTGGTGTGGACTATCTGCAGTTGGAGATCCCGAAGCTGTACGGCATGGTGCTCAACGGCATGAACGAAGGCTTTGTGGAAGTAAACGGCGCAGAAGTAGCATTCACCTTCAATTTTCTGTTGGATCAGATCTGTATGCCCATGGTGCGGGTGATCCTTTGCATCATCGTGGGCCGATTCCTGTGGCGCGTGTGCTTCTTCGGCAGCGCTGTGCGGCTGGAAGAAGATCTGCGTAACCGGATGTTCCGGCATTCCCAGGAGCTGAGCCGCGAATACTACCAGGTCAACAAGGTGGGCGACCTGATGAGCCTGTTCACCAACGATCTGGACACGGTGCAGGAATGCTTCGGCTGGGGCGTTATGATGTTCTTCGACGCGGTGATGCTGGGCATTATGGCTGTGAGTAAAATGTGGCGCATGGACGGCCTGCTGACCATCCTGTCCCTGATCCCCATGGGCTTCCTGCTGGCATCCGCCACCATCGTAGGCAAGCGGCTGGCGCAGAAATGGGATGCCCGGCAGGAGGCATACTCCCGGCTTTCCGATTTTTCCCAGGAAAGCTTCTCCGGCATTGCGGTGATCAAGGCTTTTGTGAAGGAGGCCAAGGAGCTGTGGGCCTTCAAGAAGCTGAATGTGGAAAACGAAGAAGCCAACATGGCTCACACCAAGGCTTCCGTGCTGTTCCGTGTGCTGGTGACCCTGTTCGTGGAAAGTGTCATCTGCATCATTTTGGGCTACGGCGGCTATCTGGTTTACAAGGGCGATTTCAACGCCGGCCAGTTGCTGGAGTTCACCGGCTACTTCAATTCCATTATTTGGCCCATCATGGCCGTTTCCGAGCTGATCGATATGTCTAGCCGCGGCAAAGCCTCCCTGGCCCGCGTCAGCGAGCTGCTGGACGCGGAGGTCACGGTGAAGGACCGGGAAAATGCGCGGCCCCTTTCCCAGGTCCGGGGTCAGATCGAGTTCCGGGATCTGACTTTCCGGTATCCCGACGGCGAATTCAACGCTTTGGAAGATGTTTCCTTTACCATCCAGCCCGGTGAAAACATCGGCCTGGTGGGCAAGACCGGCTCCGGCAAGACCACTCTGGTGGATCTGATCCTGCGTACTTACAATGTGCCCGACGGCACCCTGTTTATCGACGGTCAGGATGTAAACACCGTCAAGATCCGGGATGTGCGGGAAGCCTGCGCCTATGTGCCTCAGGATAATTTCCTGTTCTCCGACACCATTGAAAACAACATCGCCTTCGGCGTGGGCAGCCACGGCATGGCCGCTGTGGTCAACGCCGCCCAACTGGCGGATGTGGACAGCAATATCAAGGAATTCAGCCAGGGCTACGGCACGGTGCTGGGCGAGCGGGGCGTCACCGTTTCCGGCGGCCAGAAGCAGCGCATTTCCATCGCCCGGGCGCTGATGAAGGACGCGCCCATTCTGATTTTGGACGATTCTGTTTCCGCTGTGGACACCAAAACGGAACGGACCATTCTGGAAAATTTGCGGGCCACCCGGGCCGGCAAGACCACCATCCTCATCGCGCACCGCATTTCCACCATTGAGCAGATGGACAAGGTGCTGTTTATTGAGGACGGCAAGCTGGCCGCCTTTGGCAAGCACACCGAGCTGTACGAAACCTGTCCGGAATACCAAAAGATGGTAGACCTCCAAAAATTGGAAGAGGAAGGAGGCGAAGACCGTGCTTGATTTTATCACAGAATTTCTGCCCATTATTATCGTAGCGGCCATCATCGGTTCCTTCGCCACCGCCTTTCTGGTCGCCTGGGCAGCGCTGAAAAAGCATAAGGACGAAAGCGACGACCGGGAGCGGAAAATTTCCGATAAGGAACTGATCGTCCGGCTGCTGCAGTACGCCAAGCCCTATTGGAAGAGCTTTGTGGGCGTGTTCTTTATCATGCTCTTCTCCATCGGCTATGATATTTCTTCTCCGCTGTTGATGGGCGCCATCACTGATTTGATCAAAGTAGAATTTGAACTGCGCCAGCTGTTTACGCTGGTGGCCGTTTACGCCGGTATTTTGATCGTCAGCCTGATCTGCACCTATTTCCAGGCTCTGATCCTGCAGCGGGTAGGCCAAAAGATCCTATCCCAGCTCCGGCTGGACACCTTCACCCGCATCGAGCAGCTGAGCCATGAGCAACTCAACAACATCCCCGTAGGCAAGCTGGTGACCCGCGTCACCAACGACCCCAACCGCATTTCCTTTATGTTTACCAATATTTTGGTAACTTTGGTGAAAAACTCCATGGTGGTCATTGGCGTGCTGGTAGCCATGCTGCTGCTAAACTACGCCCTGACGCTGATGATCTTGTGCTTTGTGCCCTTTGTTGTGCTGTTTACCATCATTTTCCGGCAGTTCAGCCGCCGGGTCCACCGCAAGGTCACCAATGCCACCACCGATATCAACACCTACCTGTCTGAGAATCTCTCCGGTATGAAGATCACCCAGATCTTCAACCGTGAGGAACGGAAGCTGGAAGATTTTGTCACCCGCAGCGCCGCCCTGAAGAAGGCCAAACAGAACAGAATGTATGTATTCGGCATTTTCCGCCCCATGGTTTACATGCTGTTCGTTTCCAGCCAGCTGTGCCTGTTCTATTTCGCAGCCAAGGGCCATATCCAACAGACCGAATTTATGGGTCAAATGATCAACGGCTCCATTCTGGTGTCCTTCTACGGCTTCATTTCCCGGTTCTTCAACCCCATCCAGACCCTGGCAGAGCAGTTTGATATGCTGCAGCAGAGCTGCGCCGGGACGGAAAAGATCTTCGCCATTTTGGACATGGAGCCGGAGGTCGTGGACGAACCGGACGCCATTGAGCTGGAGGAAATCAAGGGTGAAATTGAATTTAAGGATGTTTGGTTTGCCTACAAGCCGGACGAATGGGTATTAAAGGGTGTTTCCTTCCATGTAGAGCCCAAGCAAACCGTGGCCTTCGTTGGCTCCACCGGCTCCGGCAAGACCACCATTCTCAGCCTGATCTGCCGCAATTACGATATTCAGAAGGGTCAGATCCTCATCGACGGCATCGACATCAAGAAGATCAAGATTTCTTCGCTGCGCCGCCATTTTGGCCAGATGCTGCAGGATGTATTCCTGTTCGCCGGCGATATCCGCAGCAATATTCTGCTGCGGGAAGAGGGCATTTCCGATGAGCAGGTTATGGAAGCCTGTCGCTACGTCAACGCCGACAAGTTTATTAACCGCCTGGAAAAGGGCCTGGACGAGCCTGTGCGTGAGCGGGGCAACAACTTCTCCGCCGGTCAGCGGCAGCTGCTTTCCTTCGCCCGGACCATCATCCATAAGCCCAGCGTGATGATTTTGGACGAGGCCACCGCCAATATCGACACAGAAACGGAAGTCCTCATTCAGGACAGCCTGGAAAAGATGAAAAATATCGGCACCATGCTGATCGTAGCCCACCGGCTTTCCACCATTCAGCACTCCGATAACATCATTCTGCTGTCCCACGGACAGATCATCGAGCAGGGCAACCACCAGCAGCTGCTGGCGCTGAAGGGCAAGTACCATCACCTCTACACCCTGCAATACGAAAAGCAGCAACTGCAAAATCGCTAAAACCAAAAAGATCCCCGGCTGTTGAGCCGGGGATCTTCCATTTTATCCTTTTGTGATGCGTTCGTAAGGCAGCTTCCGCTGGCGGATGTTCAGCGCCTCGGTGATCTGCCGCAGCAGATTGGCCCACTGGGCAGCCGTCACCGGCGTATCCTGCCGGGTAACCACAAAGCCGCATTCCGGCATTTTCACCTTACCGAACCGCCGGGCAAACCGCCGATCCACACCCAGCGCCAGGGCATAGGGCACCAGCTCGAAGAAATAATTGCTGTTGGCCGCCAGCCGCTGCTGCAGCTCAAAGGTATTGGCATGGAGCATATAATGCCGCAGGCCCAAAAGATCGGACATGCTCCGTTTGCCGCGCTCGCTGCGGCGACCGCCAAAGGCAATGCCCAGGCCAAAAATCGCCTGAAAAAACACCATCGGCGCCGCCACGCCCAGTTGGCCGGTCATGGCGCCCAAAGCGATCCACGCCCCGGCGCAGCCCAAACCCAGCGCCATGGGCAGCTTATTGCGAAGGGGCAGGCATTGACAGGCGTTTTGAATGAAGTAGCTGAACATTCCGCAGCAAAGGCAGGCCAAAACAGCCAGCAGCACCCGGCCCACCGAATGCTCCGTCATGGCCAGACCCAGATTCACTGCGCTGAACCCACCGGCGGCGCAGGAAAGCACCCGGAATATCATGGGGCTGCCGGAATTGGGCTTAAATAGCTGCTTCGTCAGCGGCGTTTGCAGCCGCAGCTTCCGGTACAGCTTGGCGTAATGCACGCCGGTGCCATCCACCGCGCTGCGTCGGGAAAACAGGGCCTGGAAGGCCCGCATCTCCGTTTGATTGCGCTCATTTCCCATTTCCATCTTTTTATGGAGCACCACCCGGCGCTTGCTGGCCACCTCCAACTGCAGATAACCCAACTGAGCCCAGGTCAGCACCATCAGCGTCAGATCCACGCCGGTGCCGGTCAGGCAGGTGCCCACTTCACCAGCGGTGATGCCGTCCGGCGGGCTGAAGCAACGGCTGCGCCGGTGCAGCTGGGGCATCAGCGTCAGCGCGTAATAAGCCGCAGCCAGCAGGTACAGCGTCAGCGTCACCGCCTCCCACACATCCAGAACAGGCTCCAGATCCGTCACCAAGGGGAACATCTCCGGGTCCACCGGCATGGTCAGCACCAAAGTTTCATGATCCTTCAGCGCTTCATGGACAGAACCGGACAGGGTGTTTCCGGAAACCGTGAAGGAAATGGAGGAAGCGATATTTTCCTGATGATAGCCGCTGAAAAACCGGGGCGTTTCCGTGATCTCGCCGGGAAATTGCAGAGAAAAATCCATGGACCGAATGGGATAGGTGAAGCCGCTGAGCAGCGGAATTTGCATTTGAGCCGCGCCGTTTTCCCGGGAAACCACATCGTCCAGGCGATAGGAAAGGGTAAAATTGTAGTCGCCGGCGGTGAGATTGGGCAGCTGCGCCAGAACACAGGTGTCGCTGATATGGGTGGTGACAAAGCTGCCGCCCAAAAGCACATCTTTGGCGCCTGCCGGCAGAGGGAAAGTCAGGTCCGTCACCGTTTCCTCCAAATGGAGCCGGATCACAAGGGTAACGGCGCAACTGCCATCCTGGCCCACGATGGCAGCGCTGTCCAAATGGGTGGTTTCCGAGGCCGCCACGACGCCAAAGCACAGGGCTCCGCACAGCAACAGACAAAAAAGAACAGAAATCACAGGCTTCATAGCGCGCCTCCTTTCAGAATATAGTAGATTGTACCATGGCTCCGGCGAAAATGCAACCGCCGCTGAGATAGGGTATTCCCAAATTCTGCAGTTTTCTTTCATCTTCCTTAAAATTTTATGGATAATTTAAGTTTGTTCCTGTATGATGTATTTAGAAAAAGAATCGGAGGAACGGAAATGAAGATCTTGCTGATTGAAGACGAAAAGTTGCTGGCCGAAAGTCTGACCGACCTGCTGCGGGCCCGGGGATTTCAGGTAGAAGCCGTGTATGACGGAGAAGCCGGCGCGGATTACGCTATGCTGGGCGTTTACGATCTGTTGATTTTGGATGTGATGATGCCCGGGCTCAACGGCTACCAGGTGGCCCGGCAGGTGCGCGCCAACCGCTGCAGCACCCCCATTTTGATGCTGACCGCCAAATCCGACGTTTCCGACCGCATTGAGGGTCTTGACGCCGGCGCCGATTACTACCTGACTAAGCCCTTCGACACCCGGGAGCTGCTGGCCTGCATCAACGCGCTGCTGCGCCGCCAGGGCGGCCAGGTGGACAATCTGTCCTTCGGCAACACGGAGCTGGAGCTGGGCACCGGGGTGCTGCGCTGCGGCGAGCGGGCTGTGCGGCTGACTGCCAAGGAATTTGATGTGATGCGCCAGCTTCTGCGCTCCGGCCGGACTCTGATCCCCAAGGAAACGCTGCTGGCCCGGGTATGGGGCTATGAAACCAGCGCCATGGAAAACCATGTGGAAGTATACATGGCCTTCCTGCGGAAAAAGCTGAAAAGCATCGGCTCCAACATCCGCATTATGGCGGTGCGCCGCATGGGCTATCACCTGGAGGTAGAGGAATGATCAAGCGGCTTCGCGCCCAGTTTGTATTCGTCACCATGGTGCTGGTGGCAGCGCTGCTTTGCACCATTTTCGGCGCCATTTGCCACATCACCTGGCACTCCATGAACGAAGAAGCCAACGAAGCCCTGCAAACAGCTACCTTCGAGCCTTGGCACCCCGGCGGCATGGGCCGGGACGGTGAGCGGCCCAATTACCCCTGCTTTATCGTATGCATCGACAGCTGCGGCAGCATCTACACCGACGGTCACGGCTATTTCAACCTGTCCGATGAAGCGCTGCTGCGGGAGCTTTTCGTCAAAGCCCAGGCAACCGGTGAAACCAATGGCATGCTGTGGGAATATAATCTGAAATTCCTGCGGATCGAGCTTTGGAACATGGAGGAATATGTCTTCACCGACATGACCGGCGCGCTGCAGACCATGAAAAATCTGTACATTACCTGCACTATCCTGCTGATCGCGGCGCTTTTGCTGTTTTTCGCCATCAGCTGGGCCCTGGCAAAATGGATGACCCGGCCCATCGAGCGGACCATGCAGCAGCAGCGGCAATTTCTGGCCGACGCTTCTCACGAGCTGAAAACGCCGCTGACGGTGATTTTGACCAACGCGGAGCTGCTGCAAAGCGAGGAATACACGGAAGCAGACAAAAAACGGTTTTCCAGCTCCATCTTGACCATGGCCAGCCAAATGCGGACCCTGGTGGAAAACCTACTGGAGCTGGCGCAAATGGACAACCATCAGTTCCGGCTGCGGAAGCAGGACATTCAGGATTTCAGCCAATTGGCGGAAAACAGCGTCATGGTCTTTGAGCCGGTGTATTTTGAGGCGGGTCTGACCCTGGAAAGCCAGGTGCAGGCCGACCTGTCGGTTCGCGGAAGCAGCCAGCATTTGACCCAGGTGCTGGACAGTCTGCTGGACAACGGCCGGAAATATTCCACCCCCGGCACCACGGTGCGTCTGGAACTGCGCCAGGAGCGGCGGCGCTGCCTGCTGCGGGTCAGCTCCCGGGGCGAGACCCTGACACCCATGCAATGCAAAGATGTTTTCAAGCGGTTCTACCGGGTGGACGAGGCCCGGAGCAACAATCACAGCTACGGCTTGGGGCTTTCCATTGCCCAAAGCATCGTCCGGGAGCATAAGGGCAAAATCTGGGCGCAGGGCAAAGATGGCGTCAATACCTTCTT
>JAZOAD010000007.1:0-27535 GCA_045595225.1 Faecousia sp. | reverse complement strand
CTGTAATGATTAATCTTTGGCAAACCTTTCCGCTTCTTCCGCAATGCTCCACACATGAAAAAAGCTTGGTGGGTCAAACTATGCTTGCCGCAAGAAAATGCGTTCTTCGGAATGGATTTTCTTCCGAAGAACGACAAAAGGAGAGAAACGATTATGAAGAGCAACAACCAGATCAATGTTCCCCAGGCTCGTGAGGCTATGGACAAGTTCAAGATGCAGTCTGCCCAGGAAGTTGGCGTCAACCTGACCAATGGCTACAACGGTCACCTGACCAGCCGTGAGGCCGGCTCCGTCGGCGGCCAGATGGTCAAGAAGATGATCGAGGCCTACGAGCAGGGTCTGCAGTAATCCCCATCCGGGCAGCCGAAAACGCGGCTGCCCTATTTTATTGCAAAATATGTAGACAAATTTCCAATTAGTTGGTATAATATTGCTGTATAGTCATTTACAGCCCATCATTCCGGTAAAAACCGCATCAGGAGGTTATTCATGGATCTGAACGAAAAGAAGCAACTGCAAATCAATGCCTGCAAGGTCCGTATGGGCATCATTGAATCCGTCCACAGCGCCAAGGCAGGTCACCCCGGCGGCAGCCTTTCCGCCACCGAAATGTTTACTTATCTATATTTCAAGGAAATGAACGTGGATCCCAAGAATCCTAAGTGGGAAAACCGGGACCGTCTTGTTCTTTCCAAGGGCCACACCGCGCCCGGCTTGTACGCCACCCTGGCGCACCGCGGTTTCTTCCCCGTGGAGGATCTGCCTACCCTGCGTCACACCGGCAGCTATCTGCAGGGCCACCCCAATATGAATACCGTTCCCGGCGTGGATATGTCCACCGGTTCCCTGGGGCAGGGCATTTCCGTTGCCGCCGGCATGGCGCTGGCGCTGAAGCACCAGAATAATCCCGCCCGGGTCTACACCCTGCTGGGTGACGGCGAGATCCAGGAAGGCCAGGTTTGGGAAGCCTGTATGCTGGCCGCCCACTATAAGCTGGACAATTTTGTCGCCATTGTGGACAACAACGGCCTGCAGATCGACGGCGATATTTCCAAGGTCATGAGCCCCTACCCCATTGTAGACAAGCTCGCCGCTTTCGGTTTCCACACCATCGCCATTGATGGCCATGATTTCGACCAGATCGAAGCCGCCCTGAATGAAGCAAAAACTGTCAAGGGCCAGCCCACCGCCATCGTTATGAAAACGGTTAAGGGCAAGGATGTATCCTTCATGGAAAATGACGCCGGCTGGCACGGCAAAGCACCCAACGACGCAGAATACGAGCAGGCTATGGCTGAGCTGAAGGCCAAGCTGGCAGAACTGGAGGGCAAATAAGATGGCAGATGTGAAGAAAATGGCCACCCGCGACGGCTATGGCAACGGCCTGGTTGCCCTGGGCGCGGAATTTGACAATGTGGTAGTGTTGGACGCCGACCTGGCCGGTTCTACCAAAACCGGTATGTTCAAGAAGGTTTACCCCGAGCGTCATTTCAACTGTGGCATCGCCGAAGGCAACATGATGGCCGTAGCTGCCGGCATGGCAACCACCGGTTTGGTGCCTTTTGCTTCCTCCTTCGCCATGTTCGCCGCCGGCCGCGCTTTTGAGCAGATCCGCAACTCCATCGGCTATCCCCAACTGAATGTCAAGATCGGCGCCACCCACGGCGGCATTTCCGTGGGCGAAGACGGCGCAAGCCATCAGTGCTGCGAGGATTTTGCCCTGATGCGCTCCATTCCCGGCATGACCATCATCTGCCCCGCTGACGGTGTGGAAGCCGCCGCCGCCGTGAAGGCCGCTTACCTGCACCAGGGCCCCGTGTACCTGCGCTTTGGCCGTCTGGCTGTGCCGGTATTCCACGAGGAAGGTTTTAAATTCGTCATCGGCAAGGGCGAAATCATGCGTGACGGCTCCGATGTGGCCATCATCGCCAACGGTCTGCTGGTTTATGAGGCTGTCAAGGCCGGCGAAGCGCTGGCAGAATTGGGTATCAACGCCATGGTCATCAATATGTCCACCGTCAAGCCCCTGGACGAAGCCCTGGTGCTGGAAGCCGCCAAGAAGTGCGGCAAGGTCATTACCTGCGAGGAGCATTCCATCGTAGGCGGTCTGGGCGAAGCTGTCAGCAGCTTCCTTGCTGAAAACCATCCCACCGTGGTTCGCCGCATTGGCGTTCAGGATGTCTTCGGCGAATCCGGCCCTGCCGCCGAGTTGCTGAAGAAATACGGCCTCACTTCCGAAAATATCGTAGAAGTCGCCAAGGACCTCTGCGGCAAATAATCCATTACGCATAGTCAATGCCCGGTTAAGCGCTTGCTTAACCGGGCATTTCTTCCTTTATTCAGCCACCAGCATATCGCCATTGCTTAGAATGGCCTCGCTGATGGAATAGGCGCCGGCGATCACATTCCCCTCGCCTACCTGGCCCCGATACTGGATATACACCACATCGCCAACCCGGAAATTGTGGTACTTCAGCCACCGGGAGAACTCCGGGTTGTCTGTCAAAATCCGGAATTCCATCCCGTCGGCTTCGTTCCAGCACAAAGCGGCATCGTTCACCAAAATATAGCCATCGCCCAGCTCCGTAATGGTGCCGGCCACAAAATTGGTGTAGGGCTCCGGATCCGTTTCCGTGGCATTTGCCAGAGCGTATTCCATGATCCGGCCGGCGGCCTCGGCGCCAATGAAATACACATAGCCATAGTCCAGGGCATTGGTCTTTACATAGCCGTCTTCCGTCACATAGAACACCCGCTTGTAAACGCCCAGGGCCTCGGAAGTGGCGGTAAAGCTCAAATAATCGCCGCTGACACGGAAATCATCGTCCTCCACCACAGGCGCATCGGCGCACTCCACCAGAATCCGCCAAATGGCATCGTCATTTTCCAGCAAGTAGTATTGCTCGTTCAGGCTGAAGCGGGTCAAAGGCAAATTTTCCGCCAGATTGTAAACCGCCAATAGCTCTCCCAATGTTTCCGGCGGATTGTAGCCATCCTGCAGGAACACATAGTATGTGCCCTCCATGCAGACGGCCACCAGTTTTTCCTCCTGAATGCCTTCAATGGCGTAAACTGCGAAATCCTGATGGTAGGTCTGCTCGGTATAGTGGTCAAAGCCCCAGGCATCGCAAATGCCCAGTTCGCCACCCAGCATAGATGCGTCAATGGCCTGTCCCCGGGTTCCGTACTGTACCCCGTCCAAAGACATTTCCAGAAAGCGCTCGCCGAGGGTCCTGTCTTCCCAGCGCAAAACCAATGCTGCCGCTTCCCGCTGGGTGATGTTGTACTTATAGCGGCCATCGCCTAGGCCCGCCTGCAGCATGGGCAGCGCCAGCAGGCCAACCACAAATATCAAGCAAGCCGCGGCAACAAAGCGGATCCATATATTCCGCTTCCGCCCGGTCGGCGCCGCTTCCGCGATAAAGCGATCGTCCACATCTCCGATCGTATTTAAAAGTTCCCTATCCGTCATAACGCAATCCTTCTTTCTTCAATAATTCGGCCAGTTTCTGCCGGGCGCGGCACAGCGTCACCGTCACTTTGCTTTCCGTCATACCATATTCTTCCGCGATTTCCTTCACGGAGCTGAAATACCAGTACCGGCGCAGAAAAATCTTCCGGGCATCCGGCCTTAGAGTCGCAAGAAACTGATCCAGCGCCTGTTTTAGGGCCATTCTGTCCAGGATCTGCTCCGCGGGGTCGGAAGCAGGGATACAAGTCCGTAATTCTTCCAGCACTTGGGGAACAACGCCTCCGCCCCGTTTTTCAGCGCTTTGTTTTTCCCATCGGTTCAGCGCTAAATTGCGGACGATTTTCCCCAAATAGGTCCGCAGGTCCTGGGGCTTTGCCGGAGGAATGGCATTCCAGGCTTTGAAATATCCGTCGTTGACGCATTCCGAAGCATCCTCTTCGTTCTGCAGAATATGATTGGCGACCGTGTGACAGTACCGGCCATATTTGCGGGCGGTTTCCGATATGGCATTTTCGGAACGCTCCCAATAGAGGGCGATTATTTGTTGATCTTCCATATCCGAACCTCCTTTCGTTTTGAAAAGGCCTTTCACTTATATACACCGGTTTTCCCTTGGACACACTACACTTTTTTATCAATTATAGCACAATTTTTTCTCACTGCATAGCAAAAAGGCTTCCGGATTGCTCCGGAAGCCTTTTCATCATAGAATCAGTAAGAAAAGATAGGCCAGCAGGTACAAAATACACAAAATCACAATGAAGGTGATCATAGTGGGAAACACCATACGGACAGCGCTCCAGTAGGTCTTCCAACGCTCCTTGAAGGTGGAGCGGTACACGGGCGCCTTATTCACCTCAAAATTGCGGCGCACATTGCTCATATCGGCGATGGTGCGACCGTCATCGTAATACCGGACTTTTTCTTTCTTTTCTTTTTTTGCCATGGATTACTCCTTATCCAGCAGGTGGCAAGCGGCGAAGTGACCGGGCTCGTACTCCTTGTACTCAGGGATCACATGCTTGCACTTTTCCGTAGCGTAGGGGCAGCGGGTGTGGAACTTGCAGCCCTTGGGGGGATTGGCGGGAGAAGGAATATCACCCTCCAGCTTGATACGGTCCATCTTGGCGGTGGGATCGGGGTTGGGAATGGCGGAGAACAGCGCCTTGGTGTAAGGATGCAGAGGGTTACGGAAGATATCTTCCTTGGTGCCGTATTCCATCATATTGCCAAGGTACAGAACCGCGATCTTGTCAGAAATGAACTTAACCACGCTCAAGTCATGGGAAATAAATACATAAGCCAGGTTCATTTCCCGCTGCAGCTTTTTCAGCAGGTTGATGATCTGAGCCTGGATGGAAACGTCCAGCGCGGAAACAGGCTCGTCGCAGATGACCAGCTTGGGCTCTACAGACAGGGCGCGGGCGATACAGATTCTCTGGCGCTGACCGCCGGAGAATTCGTGGGGATAGCGCTCATAATAGTAGTCACGCAGGCCGCACTTGTCCATCAAATTCAGAACATAGTCCTTTTCCTGGTCCTTGGGCACGATGCCGTGGACATGGACAGGCTCCGTCAGAATGCCGCCAACCGTATCTCTGGGGGGCAAGGAGGAGTAGGGGTCCTGGAAAATGATCTGCATTTGCTTGCGGAAAGCGCGCATATCCTTGGGCTTCAAGTGGGTAATATCGGTGCCATTGAAGATGATCTGGCCACCGGTGGGCTCATGGAGCTTCAAAATGGCGCGGCCGGCGGTGGTCTTGCCGCAGCCGGACTCGCCGACGATGCCCAGAGTCTCACCGGCCTTCAGCTTGAAGGAAATGTCATTGACCGCCACCAGTTCCTTAGTCACCTTGCCGGTGAAGGTTTTCTTCATGGGGAAGGTCTTGCGCAGATGACGCACTTCCAGAATGCAATCGGGATCGAAGGGCTTTTGGAAGTCCTCCTCGTGCTGACGCTTCATCTTTTCCTCGTACTCCGCCGCCAGGGCAGCGTCGTCATACTGAACAGCGTCCATTACTTTTTCATCAGCCATTGTTACCCTCCTCTCCGTACAGATGACAAGCCACAAAATGGGTGGGGCTCAGCTGCACCATGCCGGGATAATCGCCGGAGCACTTCTTGCCGCACATAGCGCATCTTTCCTTGAAGTAGCAGTGGTCGGGCATATTGATGGGGTTGGGCACGTTGCCGGGGATGTTATCCAGTTCGGTGCTGTCGTCCAGAGCCATGGTGGGCTTGGACTTCTGCAGGCCGATGGTGTAGGGGTGTTTGGGATCCTTGAAGATCTCCATAACAGTACCCTTTTCAATGACCTTACCGGCATACATGACAACCACATAGTCGGCCATTTCCGCGATCACGCCCAGGTCGTGGGTGATCAGCAAAATGGAGCCGTCGATCTTATTCTTGATATCCTGCAGCAGGTCCAGGATCTGGGCCTGGATGGTCACGTCCAGCGCGGTGGTGGGCTCGTCGGCGATGATCAGACGGGGCTCGGCCGCCAGCGCCATGGCGATCATAACTCTCTGGCGCATACCGCCGGACAGCTCGTGGGGGAAGGCGCCGTAGACATTCTCAGGAATAATACCAACCAGCCGCAGCATTTCGCAGGACTTTTCCTTGGCCATTTCCTTAGTGGCGCCGGGCACATGGATCAGCGTCACCTCGTCCAGCTGCTCACCAATGGTGAACACGGGATTCAGAGAGGTCATAGGCTCCTGGAAGATCATAGCGATCTGCTTGCCGCGGATGCGGTGGATCTCGTGAATGGGCATCTTGGCGATGTCATAGACCTTATCTTCCATTTCAAAGCCGCCGTTGCCGTCAGAGATGGGCTTTCCATGCTCATCCAACTTCATTTCGTGGGACTTGAAACGGATATTGCCGCTGACGATCTGACCGGCAGGGCCCTGAATGAGGCGCATGACAGACATGGAGGTAACGGACTTGCCGCAACCGGATTCACCAACGATACCAACGACCGCGTTCTTGGGCACATCGTAAGACACGCCGTTGACCGCCTTGACCACGCCCTGCTCCGTGAAGAAGAAGGTGTGCAGATCATCGATCTCCAAAATATTGGCGTCATTTTTCATTTCCGACAGGAATTCGGACTCGTCGCACTTACGGTTTTTGTAAGCCTCCAGCCGCTTGATCTCCTTGGCATTGGCCTTGGCGATGGCCTTGACTTCCCGATTGGAGAGATAATTCTTATTCTTTTTTACTTCAGCCATAATTATCTCCTCGCTTTCGGGTCAAGGGCGTCACGCAGGCCGTCGCCAACAAAGTTGAAGCCCAGAACGGCAATGACGATGCAAACGCCGGCAGGCACCCACACATACCAGTTGTTTTCCAGAATGGCGGGGTCCTGGGTAATGATGTTGATCATGCTGCCCCATGCGGCGTAAGGAGCCTTAACGCCCAGGTTCAGATAGGACAGAGTCGCTTCATAGAGGATCATGCTGCCCAGGCCCAGACTCATCTGCACGATCAGCTGAGGCATAACATTGGGCACCAGATGCTTGAAGATCTTTCTGCCGGTGGAGTAGCCCATGGCCTCAGCGGCCACCATGTACTCCTGCTCACGGAGGGAAAGGATCTGACCTCTGACCAGTCGGGCCATGCCGGGCCAGGAAATGAAGGTCAGGAAGGTCATCAGCAGGTAGATGCGGTACTCGCTGTCGATACCCCAGGCGGGGTTATCCAAGGCGGTGCCCACGATCAGCAGGATCGGAACACCGGGCAGGCAGGTCAGCACGTCGCAAATACGCATGATGACATTGTCAATAGCGCCGCCGAAGTAGCCGGCGATACCGCCCAAAATGACGCCGAACAGGGTCATGAGGAACACGGCCAGGAAGCTGACGATCAAGCTGATCCGGCCGCCGTACATCAGACGCACAAACACATCGTAGCCATCCTTGTCGGTACCCAGAATATGGGAGCCGGAGGGCGTTGCAAGAGAATTGTACATTTCGGTGGTGATGGTGGTCTGGGTGACTTTGTATTCCACACCGTCGACGGTGTAGGTAATGGTCTTGACGGCATAGTCATGCTTGCCGGAGGCATCCTTTTCCAGTTCGCCCCACTTGGCGCTGTCGGTATAGGGAGTGTAATAGTCACCGGTGGTATCCGCCAGAAACATGGGGCAGACAAAGCTGAAAACAAACAGGCTGATTACCATAACCAGGCCGATGATACTCAGCTTGGACCGGAAGAAGCGGCGCACCACCATCATTCCAGGGGACATCAGACGAAGATTTTTGTCCAGAGGCACTTCTGTATCGACAGTAGTTTCGTCCTGAACATTTTCTTTCATTTCGAATTCTTCCATACAGGTACCTCCTTACTTCAGTTTTACGCGGGGGTCAACCACGGCATACATCAGGTCCGCCAGCAAAACGCCCAGCACGCTGAGGATGGCCAGGAACATATTGTAGCCCATGATAAAGGGAATATCACCGGCGTTCATGGCAGCCAGCGCGATATTACCGATACCGGGCAAGTCAAACACCTGCTCGGTGATGATGGCGCCGGAGAACAGGCTGGGCAGCAGGCCAGCCAGGCTGGTGACCAGCGGGATCAGGGTGTTGCGGAAGGCATGCTTATTGATGACCTTGCTTTCCTCCAGGCCCTTGGCCCGGGCGGTACGGATGTAGTCAGAATTCATGACTTCCAGCATATTGGTTCTGGTCATACGCATTCTGCCGCCGATGCTGAGGATCACCAGAGTCATAATGGGAATCACCAGGTACCGCAGCTGGTCCAGCATCAGTTCCAGGCCGGTCATGGTCTGGCCGGCGCTGACGAAGCCGGAAGCCGGCAGCCACTCCAGCTTCAGAGCGAACAGATTCTTCAAAATGTTGCCGAAGAAGAAGGACGGCAGAGAGATGCCGATCATAACCAACACAGTGACCACATAGTCACGGAGGGAGTACTGATGGGTAGCGGCGGTGATGCCCAGAGGGATGGCGATCATAAACTCAAACACAGTTGCGATCAACGCCACCGCAAAGGACAGCCACATATACTGGCCGATCACATCGGCAACAGGCAGGCCGTACTTGAAGCTGGTGCCCAGGTCACCCTTGAGCATAGAAGACAGCCAGCCCCAGTAGCCTTCCAGGTAGCTCATCATCTTCTCACCGAAAGACATGCCGGTGGTGTCAATCAAGCCGTACTGCTTGTACATGGCTTCAACCATCTTCTGGTCGATGGTGCCGCCCTGAGAACTCAGGGCGTCCACCTTAGACTGAATATAATCCACGGGCATCAAACGGATCAGGAAGTAGATAATGATCGATACGCCAAGAAGGATCAGCAAAGAATAGCCTAATCGTTTACAAATATACTTAAACATAATCCACGACCTTTTTTATTGATCAGCCGGCAAATTCAATTTCCCAAATGCGATCCAGGGGGGAGGAATAGGGGTTCAGCTCGCTTTCAGCGGGCATGGAGTCCTTATTCAGAACATTGGCGTTGTAAGCGTACAGAACAGAGCGCTGATAGACGGGCAGCTCGATGGCCAGATCCAGGATGTAGCCCATAGCCTGGCGGTACAGCTCAGCGCGGGCGGTCTGGTCATTGGTCTCACGGGCGGCATCAATGATGTCGCTCAGATCGTTCAGCAGGTCGGTTTCTTCGGAGTTGGGGCTGGTGCGCAGATAGTCATAACCCCAAGCCTTGGTGGAGGTAGCGGAGGAGTTCTTGTGGTAGACCTGATACATATCGGGGTCCAGAGAGGAGGACCATGCAGCGGCCCAAACGGTCAGAGAACCGGTGCTGATCTTGGTCAGAGCGTTGGTATCGCAAACCACGGTGATGTCCCAGCCCAGGGAGTTCAGCAGCTTGGCAGCGTCTTCCAAAACGGTGTAGCAGGGGTGGTCGGTGGTGGAGCCGGCGATGGTGAAGGTCAGCTTCAGATCATCCTCGGTGTAAACAGCGCGCTCCATGTAGCTCTGGATGTTGGCGATAGCCACGGACTCGTCCCAGCTACCCATCTGCGGATAGTTCTTGCCGTTGTCCTTCTCATAGTCGCCGGTGGGGTAAGCCCAGCTGACCTTGGACATATTCCAGAAGATCTGCTCGGCGGTACCGGAGCGGTAGTAGCTGACAGCCAGGGCGGTGTTCATAGCGCACATAATGGCGCGGCGCAGGTTCAGGTCATTGACCTTGGAAGCGTTGACACCGATGTAGCCGTAGCCCAGCTGCTTGGTGGACAGGGAAACATAGCCGTCCTTGCCCATCTTTTCCAGCTTGTCGAAGTTATCAGCGGTCAGAGAGGGGGAGATGTAGTGAACAGCGCCGGTCTGCAGGGCATTGATCATGTTGTTGGAGCTGACGACCTGGTAACGGATCAGGTTGATCTTGGCGTTTTCAATGCCTTCGCCCACGGTGTGGAAGTGCTCATTGGCCTTGAAGTAAACAACGTTGGAGTTGTAGAAGCCGCCCTCGCTGGGGGTGTCGCTGCTGTCGGAGTCGGTAGCCTTGTAGGAGCCGGCGCCCATGGGCAGCTTAACATTTCTGGTGGACTGGATGGTATCGGCCATGAAGTCGAAGCTGGCGAATTCCACGCCGAACTTGCTGTTGGCGATGTCAACGGGATACTTGGTGTTGTCGCCGTAGTAGTGCTGGGGAGCGATGGAAATGGCGAAGTTCCAGACAGCCTTGGGGTCAACGCCGTCGATGGTGATCTTCAGAACATCGTACTCAGCGGTGTTGGTAACGGTGCCGTCGGCATTGTGGCCGGAGGCGACGGTGTAGCTGGTGCCGTTGACGGTGACGGTGGAACCGGCAGCATCGGTATGGCCCAGAGAAACGATACCCTCGATGTTGGGGATGGCCAGAGAGCCGTCGTCAGCAACATTGGAACGGAGGATGACTTCGGTAGCCTTGGCGGCGTACTCAGTACGCAGAGTGCCGGCGCTGGCGGAGTAAGCCAGGATCACATCCAGAGCGGTTTCGGTCATATCGGAGAAGACATAGTTGATGGCGTCTTCCTTGGTGGTGATGGTGGTGGGATAGCCGGGAGTCAGGCTCTCGATCTTGGAGCGGTCGATCTTGCCGTCGGCGCCGGTGGCATACTTAACTTCCACATAGCCTTCGTACATCATGAAGCAGAACACTTCGTCCTTGAAGTAGTCCTTAACATTGTCGGCCTCGTAGATGGAATCGGTGAAGGACTCCTGGGCGCTCTGGAAGTCGGCGTTCAGCTCGTCACGGAACAGCTCCAGGGTGTACTTGTAGTCTTCCAGCAGCTGCTTGTTGGTAACGGAGGCGGGATCGTTGGAGATGGCTTCCTTGTAGCCGTCGCTGAGGCTGGCGGCGTTGATGGCAGCTTCCATCATGGCCTGGGTAACGGTCTTGGTGGAAGAACCTCTCAGCTGCTCCTGGAACAGGGTGCTGAGCATCTCGATTCTGTTGTTGGCTCTGGTAGTAGCTTCAGAAGCGATGGAATCGCTGGCGCTGCCGCTGCCGGAGGTGAACTGCTGGGTGCGGTACTCTTCCAGACCCAGAATATCGGTGGAGTACAATGTGTTGGAGCCGGTGTACACGGGGTCCAGATAGACGTAGAAGTTGAACAGCACGTCTTCCATGGTCAGGGGATGACCGTCGGAATACTGGATGCCGTTCTTCAGAACGAAGTAGTAGGAAACGGTGCCGTCGGCATTTTCGACGATCTCGAAGTCCTTGGCGACCACAGCCTCGTTTTCACCGAAGGCCTGGGAAATGACGCCGTTTTCATACTTGGCGCCGATCAGGCTGATCTGGGTCATGCTGACGATGGTGCCGTCGTTGGCAGAGGTGTAGTAGAAGGGGTTGAACAGGCCGTCCAACAGCTCGGTGGCAATAACAAACGCATCCACCTTGTTACCCTTCTTGCCGCAACCGGCCAGCATGGATGCCATGCCCAGCACCATTGCGAAGCAAAGGATCAGGGAAATGATTCTCTTTTTCATTGTAAATCTCCTTATTACCATAATATTTTGTATACGATCCTGGATCAGCCGATGGTCACAGCAAGGGTGCCATTGACTTCATCCACTTCGATCGTAACGCTTTCGGGGTTATCACCAACTGCGACAGCGGTAATCTCAGCCACATCCAAAGCGCTGTAATTACCCATGCCACAGATAAGGCCAAAGATATAGTCATTGGAACGCAGCGCGCAGCCGGAATTGATCTGCAGAGTACTGCTCAGCACCTGCACGCCGGTGATCTGGGCAGCGCTGTCAATACTGCCGGCGAACAGGCCGTAGGCAGTACCGCTCTTGGTCGTGCCGGCCTGAATGGTGACCACAATGTTTGCAAAGGTCACATCGGTCAGCTGGGCAGCGGAAGTCAGGGAGCCAAACAGGCCAAACTTGGTCTTGCTGGCGTCCGTCTGGGTGATGGTCACATTGGAAATGGTGTGGCCATTGCCCACAATGCGGCCGCTGAAATCGCCGTACATCAGGTTTGCCGGCCAGTTCAGATCGGTGAAGTCCAGATCCGCGTACAGCTCATAGAATCCGCTGCGGGTAGCATTGCTGATAAACTGCTCCGCTGTGTAAATGCGGAACCACTCGCCTTCCATCCAGTTAACATACAGATCCATGGAAGGATTCACAGCGGTGCCGGTTTCCAGATCCACATAGCCGGGATGGTTCACGGTACCTTCCGCGGGGCTGGTGCCTTCCTTATCATAGAAGGCGCCATCGAAGGTGTAGCCGCTGCGCTTGGGGAACTTATACATTTCCACAGCGCCGGTTTCTTCGCTCCACTGGGGAACATTGATGGCGCTGACGGTGGTGGGGTTGTAGCTGTAAGTGCCAACCTTCTCACCGGTGGCCAAATCATAGAAATTCACCTCAAACATGGGGATCCATGCCGCGTACAGCGTCAGCACAGGCTCGGAAGAGGTGTACTGCTTGTTGGGGTCTACCTCCAGGCGGCCGGTTTCGAAATCCCACTTGTTGGCGTAAGTATAGGTCACATTGCCGCTGGCATCCACGCTTTCATTGCGGGTAGCGTACCAGCCGGCCAGGAAATAGCCGTTTCTGGCTGCCGTGAAGGTATCGTTGGCGCCACGGATGGTATTGTCCGGCGCGATCAGCGCCAGCTCCACCATACCATTGGCATTGGCGGCCATATGGGCAATGTCGAAAGAGTCAACGATCTCATAGCAGTTGGTGGTAAATTCGCCACCGTTGGCGTCGAACCGAACACTGACGGTGTAGCCGGCTTCGTCATTGACATCAAACTGGCTCTGTTCACCGCAGGCGCAAAGCAAAAGGGCCAGCGCCAGAAGCAGCATCGGGATCAGTACCGATTTACATGTATTTTTCATTGTATCCACATCATCCTTTTTGGTTGGATTATGGGGGCAAGGGACTAAGCAGTCCCCTGCCCTATTGGAATTGCTTATTCTTCCGTAGCGGTGGTTTCAGCAGCCGCTTCCTCCACAGGCGTTTCCTGGGGAGCTTCTTCCGCTTCGGTCTTTTCCGCAGCGGCCTTTTCCTTTTTCTTGCCGATCACATTGGCCACAGCCACAGCGGCGATGCCCACTGCCAGGATGCCAATGATCACCACAGCGATCAGAGCACCGTCGGCTTCCTTGGGCTCCTCCACATTGGGGTCCTCCGGCTCTACATTTTCATTGGCGTTTTCCTTCAGCTTCACAATTCTCTGTTCCGCGTTCAGCAGAGTTGCGTAAGCTTCGGAAGCCAGAGCCTGCTGCTCCAGGCTGGTGATCTTGCCATACAGCGCGCGGGCTGCAATAACCGCGGCCTCGTTGGACAGGCCTACGGGGTTGGGCAGCGCATTGACAGCGTCGATGAAGGCCTGGGTATTCTTGTCCGCGGCAGCGGCGCCGTCCAGCACCATGCCCAGCTCAAAATACTGGCCCAGGATGTAGGTGTCATAGCCCTGACCGTTGGTGGGACGGACCATGATCAGCTTGTTTTCCACATAGCCGATATAATCCGCGAAGTTAGCGCCGTAGAAGACATTGGAGTACATACCGCCGGTGGCATTCCACATGAAGTAAGGGATCTGGCCGTTGCCTTCGATCTGGACGGTGTTACCGTCATAATCGGTGTACTCGCCATGGTTGCCGGTGCCGGGGATATGGGCCAGGCTCTCGTAGTAGGAGGAGTCGAACTCTTCCTCCAGGATGGGGGCCTCATAGCCGGTGAATACAACCACCTTCAGATTTTCGCACAGGTAGAAGGCCTTGTGTCCGATGGAGCGCAGGGACGCGGGCAGGGTGACCATCTTCACATCGCTGCCGGCCAGCGCGTAGTTGGTGATCCGGACGGTACCGTCAGCGATCACCAGATTATCGGCGTTCATGCCGGTGTAGGTGATCAGCTCCAGTCCGTTGGGAACACGGCAGTACAGAGAGCCGTCGATGACAAAGACAGTTTCGCTGATATCATATGTGTAGCTGGGGATCTCATAATCCACACCGTTGAAGTTTTCCACCACCACGGTATAGAAGGGAGCCACCTTACACATTGCGAAGGGATTATCGCCCAGGGTGACCAGATTGCCGCCCAGGACCACAGTAAAGTCGGTCATTTCTGCCTTCAGGAAGGCGAAATCGCCGATGGAAGTCGCGCCGGACAGGTCCGCATAGGTGACGCCGGAGTGAGCGAAGGCATAGGGGCCCACCTCAGTGACGGCATGCATATTGTTCACATTGGTCAGCGCCTCGCACTGCGCGAACGCGCCTTCGCCGAGGATCACGCCCTCGGCATTCAGGGTCACCGCGGTCAGGTTGGCGTTCAGCACGAAGGCATACTTGTCAACCATAGTCGCTGCAGGGATGCTGACTTCGGTCAGGCCGCATTCCATGAAGGCATACTGGCCGATGGAAGCAACATTATCCAGATTGACGGAGGCCAGCTTCACGCAGCCGGCGAAGGTGTACTCGCCGATTTCGGTGATGGCATCGTCCAGGACCACATCGGTCAGCTCACGGCAGTAAGCGAAGGCATAGGTGCCCAGCTTGGTGGCATTGGACAGGTTCACATTGGCCAGCATGGGCGCATGGTAGGAGTAGATATACATACCCTGGCTGCTGATAGCCGCCACAGTCATGTCGGTATCGGAGCAGATATTGAACACGTCGCCGGAGAAGGCATAGTCGCCAATGGACTGGGCCTTAGACAGGTCAATGCTCTGCAGCTTTGAGCAGTTGTAGAAGGCAAAATTGCCGATCTGCGCATTGGCGCCCAGAGTCACAGACTCAATGGATGCGGCGTTCTGGAAAGCGCCCTCGCCGATGATGGCATTGTCACCGATCACCAAAGTAGTCAGAGGAGAGCTGAATACATACTGGTAGCGGTTGTTGCCCTTTTCATCCTTGAAGCGATCCACCTCGAAGTGCTTATCTCTGTCCACATAGAAGGCCTGCTCGCCGATGGTAACATTGTTGCCAATGATTACCTCGGAAAGAGAGGCGCATTCCATGAACATACCCTTGGAAACAGTCATTCCATCGGGAATACGGACGCTCTTCAGCGCGGAATACGCGAAGGCATAGTCACCAACGGTGACATCGGCTGCCATTTCAGGCAGCTGGGCTACGGCCACGCCGCAGAAGCCATACTCGCCAATGTAAGTCAGCTTGCCCAGCTCCAGAGCCTGCAGGCGGCCGGAGGAGATCACGCCGCTGCTGTTGACAGTTTCCACAGCAAAGCCATAGGCGTTAACGACGGTCACATTGGGCAGCGTCACAGCGGTGATTTTGGTGTTGTGGGAGAACGCGCCTCTGCCGATGGCAGTCACATTGGCTCCGCCAATGTTCTCAGCGGTGTACTCGCCGCGAACAACGGGAGAAACAGCCACCAGGGTCTTGCCGTCAGCGGACAGAATGTAGTCAGCGGACTGGACCTTGAAGGCGGCGTTGCCTTCCAGCACAGTATAGGTAGTGACAGCGGTATCGCGGAAAGCATACTCGTAAATAGCCTTCACATCCTTGCCGATGGTCACTTCCGTCAGATTCTCGCAGCAGTAGAACATACCGGCGGGAATAACGGAGGTATTGACCTGGAAGGAAGTCAAAGCAGTACAGTTGCTGAATGCGTATTCGCCGAACTTGACCTTATCGGCAGCAATCTCCACATCCGTCAGGCTGGAGCAGCCGGCGAAGGCGTAAGCGCCGATGGTCTGCAGGGTTGCGGGCAGCTTCACGCCCTTCAGATCCGTATTGCCGGCGAAGGCATAGTCGGAAATAACATAAGCAGAGGGCAGATCCAGGGTGCCCTGCAGGTTACACTTTTCAAACGCGGACTTGTTGATGATCTTCAGGTTGTTCTCGCTGCTGAAGGTGATCTTCCGCAGAGAAGTACAGCCGTAGAACGCGCCGTACTCAATGGATTCCAGCGTGGAGGGCAGCACCACTTCTTCCAGCGCCGCCAGGTCGGCAAAGGCGTAGGAGCTGATGGTCTTGACGCCCTCGGGGATGATGACCTTGGTGACGGTATCATTGTTGGGCACAGACACGAACCACTGCTTGGTCAGAGAGCTGTCATCCTTGGCGTACTCTTCTTCGCTCTTCATCACATAGTCGAAGTTGGAGAAGGCGAAGGAGCCGATGGTGGTGATCTTCAAGTCGCTGGGGATGGTGACTACGCCGCCGTTGCCGAAGTAGCCGCTGAGCATGGCGCCGGTGGTCACGAAGGGATCCTTGACCTCAATGGAAATGGACTCGGAGTAATAAGTTGCCTTGCCGTCCATGAATATCTTGACGGTGATGGTGGCAAAACCTTCCGCATTGGCGGTAATGGTACCGCTTTCGCTGACGCTGACAACCTTTTCGTTACTGGAGCTGAACGCAACGGTGGTGGCATCCGGGAAGAATGCATCCAGCGTATAAAGGGCAGTTACCTTCTCGGAGGGATACATGGACAGGCTGTATACGCCGTCGAAGTGACGGATATCGCCGGTGGAGCCCAGATCCCGCTCGGTGCTGTTGACCTGGAAGAAGGCGTAGTTGGTGTAGAAACCGTCCAGACGGAATACATCCGCCACAGGCTTGTCATAACGGACATAGCCCTCGTCTCCTTCTGCCAGCACGGTAACCTTGAAGGATACCTTCTCGTTTGTGCTGGGGTCACGGACCTGGATAGTGGCCGTGCCAGGCGCAACCGCCACCAGCTTGTTGTTCACAACGGATACAACAGTTTCCTTGGAGGAACGGAACTCCAGCAGCTCGGCCCACTCGGTGGTGGGATAAACCAGGGGCTCCAGAGAGTAAACTTCGTTGGGGCTCATAGTCAGATCGGACAGGCCATCCATGTAGAAGTCCACATAGTCATTGGGCAGGCCGATCTCGAAGGTGGCATAGTTCAGCGCGTAGTCATAGCAGGTGACCACGATGGAGTCACCGGTGACACGGCCGTCCTGGCCATTGTAGGCATTTGCCTTGATGTCGTTGATGTAATCGGTCAGTTCGTAGGTGACAACAGTTGTTCCGTTCTTTACGGAGTAAATGGGGGTCATATACTGGCTGAAGGTCTTGATCTCCAGGGACTGAGCGCCTTCAGAATCCGTGGTCATGCCCACATAGCCCACCTGCATAGCCATGGCATAGTGGTTGTCATACACAGCCAGGTCCACATACAGACGGTTCTTTTCCAGAGACTTATCGTAGGTATAGTAGAACTTGGCATCGGTGACCGTGGGCGCCTCGAAGTCCACCACCAGGGGGAAGGTGAACACATTACGCAGGTTGGTATCCTCGCCGCCGTCGCCGTAGTCCACAAAGGCGGTCAGGGTGACGGTGTACTCAGAGTTGTTCATCATGTTGTAGTCCATGGTGTCAAACTCGATCTCGATGTTGGCAGGATAGATGCTGCCGCCGTCGCCGTAGGACTTACGGACATCGGTATCCACGGTCTCAAAGACCACTTCGCCGGTGGTATCATCGGTGATAGCGATCTCGATCCGGGCAGCGTTACGCAGCAGACCGGCCCAAACAAAACGCAGGGAGTGGACGGTACCATCCTGGTTGGACAGGGCGATGTAGTCCTTGTTGGCGGAGATCACACGGGTATTGCTGGGATCCTGCTCGAAGTAGTAAGAGCCCAGATAGCTGACATAGTCATCGGACAGGCCGCCGATAACGGTGGTGGGATAAGCGTCAGCCTTGTTCTTGTCTTCCTCGTCGATGGCATCGTTGAGCTCATCGGCGTTGGTTTCGTAATATTCCTTGTCGAAAATAGGAGCCTGGGTCCAGTCGCCGTAGAAGGCCAGGTAAGGCACGCTCAGGTCGATCTCGGTACCTTCGGTGGCGGTCAGGGTGATGAAGCCTTCCACATACATGCCATTGGCAAAGGAGGCATCCATGTATGCCTTGTCCTCATCGCTGAGGGTAATGGTCACGGTGACGGTGGCATCCTGACCGGCAGCGACGGTCAGCTTGTTGCCGCTGATGGAGCCGCCGGTGACGGAGTCAACGGTCAGCGCGGCATTCAGCAGATAGCCCTGCTCGGTGACGGTAGTCATACCGGCATTGGTCAGCGTGTCGCTGACACCTTCGGTCATAACATACGCACCGATATCGTAGCTCAGCTGAACGCTGCCGAAGTTCTGCACGGTGAAGGTCATGGTGTAAACACCGGTCTTCTGGGCATCGTCGCCCAACTCCAGCTTTACCTTATCCATGGGCTTGCCGTCCTTGTCGTAGGTCAGCAGAACCGCTGGAGTGCCCACCGCATTCTGCAGATTGGACAGACCGGAACCCTGCTTACGGACCGCGTAGGGCAGACCGTTCTTATTATAGGTAATGTCCGCGGTGGACATCAGCAGACGATAGACCATATCGTTCACTGCCACAGGATCATTTGCGATTTCGGGGAAGGTTTCCTCCACATACTGACGCATCAGAACGGAGATACCGGCCAGGTTGGGGCATGCCATGGAAGTACCGGACAGGCGCTCATAGCCGCCGCCGGTGACAGCCGACAGAATGTTGCCGCCGTAGCCGGTGATCTCAGGCTTGATGGTCAGGTCGGGAGTGGGACCCCAGGAGGAGAAGTCGGAAATGAAGGGGCCGGCAGCCTGCTTGACGCTGAAGGTCAGCTTGCCATTACCGGCGGCAGCCAGCATTTCGCCGTCATCCTGAGAAATGGAGCAGGAAGCCAGGGTGGCATCACCCACATTCATGCGGATATCGCCTGCTACATTATTATATATAATGATACCAATGGCGCCATTGCTCTGGGCCAGCAGCGCCTTTTCCTCGAAGGTGGTGCTGCCACGGCGTACCAGAGCGATCTTGCCCTGTACATCCAATCCGGTATAGTCAGCCGCGCGGCCGGCGCCGGGCACTACCACATACTCCAGCTCCAGGGTTTCCTGGCCACCCAGCACAGCGGCGCAGAAATCCAGAGGATTACCGCCGTTATCGTTGGCTTCGGTGAAGTAAATCATGGTGTCACCCATCAGCAGGTAGGGAGTCAGCGTGCCATCGATAGAAGCAACAGACATAGCGCCGTCATAAGTACCGGGAGAACCAACCGTACCGGTATCGGGGTTGGTGGTCAGGCCCAGGTTACCATTGGCATCAGAGCCGTAAGCGGAGGAATAGCTGTTGGAGGCTGCCACGATCAGGCTGATGCCCGCGTCGCGGATCTTATCGTAAACGCCCCACAGCTTTTCTTCGTCACCCTCGCGGCTGAAGCCGGCGGCAGTACCTAGGGACATGTTGATCACATCCACGCCCAGAACCACACAGTCTTCCAAGGCGGACAGGATCCAGGAAGCCAGCGCGGTATCGTAAACGTCGGAGAACACCTTCATGCTCACCAGCTGCGCGTTGGGCGCAACACCCAGAATGGTATCGTCATTACCGACAATAATGCCGGAAACGTGGGTGCCGTGGTTATTATGGGTGGAATAGACGTCGGGATCGTAGTCTGCATAGTCAAAGCCGAAGGGAACCTTCTGGCTGATATACACATCGTCCACAGACAGACCGGCATACTGCTGGTAAGCCATGGTCTGATTCAGCACCGCGGCCACCTGCTCGTAGGTCAGGCCCAGGTCGGTGGAGGTAAACCGGGACGGGTCGAAAGCGCTGTGGGCATAGTCAAGGCCCGTATCCAGCACCGCCACGATCATGCCGGAGCCATCGAAGTTGACACCGGTCTTATCGGTAATGCCAGTATTGCCGGTAACCACCAGAGGGTTGGTCACAATATCGGCATCCGCCACTTCGTAAGCTTCGCTTACCATCACATTGGCCTTCTCGCCAATGGAAAGGCAAGTCTGCTCAAAATCCCGGGCAGTGATGTACACTTCAAAACCGGTCAGCAGGGTGGAATATTCGATACCGCTTACGGTATACTCCACATTCTGCTGGTCCAGCTTTTCCAGGATCTCCGCCTTTCTGGCAGCGACCTTGGCCTCGATTTCCTTGGCTTCATCGCTGTACAGCGCAAAATCCGTAAAGCTCATAGCCTTGTCGGAATTCTGGTAGGCGTCATAAATATTGATAACATCCTCCAGAATGATGATGATAGAGATCTTATCATCATCGCTGATCGTATCGGGCAGCTTATAGGCTACATTCTTATCCAGGTAGTCGGTGTAGTCAACTTTCAGATCCGTGTTTTGAGAAATGAAAGAGGCCGCATAACTGGATGCTTCTGCCTGGGGCGCAATGGCCACGCAGAATACCATAGCCGCGACAACAAGCACCAAAAGCGCCCGTGTCAATGCCTTTGTAATCCTTTTCTTCTTCATGGGTAAATCGCCTTTCTCTTTTGGTTTTGTGCACAACACAATCCGAGCCATTATACTCGTCATATCATTCTACTAAAAAATGTCATTAAATGCAAGCAAAATCTCCGCTTTTTTCGGAGAATTCTCGGTCAATTCTTTGTGCATACCGCCACAAATCCAAGCTCCCATTTATCCTCCGTTCACATTTCAGACACAATATGTGCAAAACCATGATTTTCACATTTATTTTCCATCGCATTTCCGAATTTACTTTTTTCGACTTCTATGATATAATGTATTGGTTAGTTGAAAATCTATCCTGTAAAGGAGGAAATGTATGTCCAACGATACGCGTAAACTCATACATCGAATCTATGGCATCGCCATCAGCGCGGTTACGGTCATCGCCGGCGCAAGACTGGCCTGGGCCTGCTACGGAATCTACTCGACCGGCAAAGCCGCCGGCGGGCAGATCTATACCCGCCAAATCGTGGCAGAGGCCTTCGCACCCATCGCTTTGTCCGTATATCTATGCTTGGCCCTGGTGATCGGCGGTTTCATTCTCCACCTGCTGCTGCCGCCGGAGCAAAAAAAGCTGGCTCCCGAAAAGAACCGCCGGCTGATCCTGGATCGGCTCCACGGGAAGGCAGATCTTTCCCTGGCCGATGCCGCCCTTGCAGACAGCATCCGCAAGCAGCAAAAGGCCCGCCGCTTGCACACCCTGATCAGCGCGGTTTTACTGGCTGTTTGCAGTGCGATCTTCCTGGTCTATGCCTGCAATCAGACCCTTTGGCCGGAAGTGGCTGAAATCACGCCGGTTATGCTCCGCTCTGTGCTGCTGCTTTTGGGCTGTCTGGCGATCCCCACCGGCTACACCGTCTTTACCGCCTATTTCTGCCGCCGCAGCATGGACAAAGAGATCGGGCTGATGAAGCAGGCCGCCAAGGAAGCCCCCGCCTCCCCTGCCCCTGTTTCCAAGCCTGCCTGCAACTGCGAAAAATGGATGCTGGCAGCCCGCTTCGCCATCGTTGTGGTGGCAGCCGGATTGCTGCTGTACGGATATTTCACCGGTGGAATCGCGGATGTCATTGCCAAAGCCGCCGCCATTTGCACCGAATGCGTTGGATTGGGGTGAGCGATATGAAAAATTTATGGAACAAAATCAAGCCCTCCCGGCGGAAAATCATGCAGCTGTACTTCGCTCTGCTGTTCAACGCCAATATCCAGGGCTTCTTCACCGGCAAAATTTACGCCAACAAAAATCCTTCCACCACCACCAAGCAATTCTGCGCCCCCGGCATCAACTGCTACTCCTGCCCCGGCGCTGTGGCCGCCTGTCCCTTAGGCAGCCTGCAGGGTTCCTTCAGCGCCGACCGCAGCACCTTGTTCTATGTCTGCGGCACGCTGCTGCTGTACGCCATTTTGTTTGGCCGCATGATCTGCGGCTGGGCCTGTCCCTTCGGACTGATCCAGGAGCTGCTCTACAAGATCAAGACCCCCAAAGTCAAAAAGAGTCCCATCACCCGGATCCTCTCCTTCTTTAAATATGTGGTGCTGATATTCTTCGTTGGCGTTGTCCCCATTACATACGCCCTCCGGAATCAGCCCCTGCCGGCATTCTGCAAGTATATTTGCCCCGCCGGCACCATTGAAGGCGGCCTTCTGCTTCTGTCCAACAAGCTGAACGAAAGCGCTTTCTTCCCCATGCTGAACTATCTGTTCACCTGGAAATTCGTGTTGATGATCTCCATCGTGGTAGGCAGCGTATTCATCTTCCGGCTGTTCTGCCGCTTCATCTGCCCCCTGGGCGGTCTGTACGGCCTGTTTAACAAGCTTTCCGTCTTCGGTGTAAAGGTGGATGAAGAAAAATGCACCCATTGCAACCTCTGCGTCGCCCAATGCAAATGCGATATCAAGCATGTTGCCGACCAGGAATGCATCTCCTGCGGCGAATGTAACGATGTTTGCCCCACCAAGGCCATTTCCTGGAAGAGCAGCAAAATTTTCCTGAAGGCTAACGAGATTCCGGCTGACGCTGACGAAGAAGCCGTAGCTGCCGCCAAGAAAAAGCAGACCCGGACCCGTCTGATCACCCGCATTATTTCCTCCGTGGTGCTGCTGGCGGTTCTGGTTGGTGCCATCGCCTACTACTGGGATCCCGAAGTGGACATCTTCAACCCTGTAATCGAAGGCGTTGAAGTAGGCAACCGTTGCCCCGGCGATACCTTGCAGATCATTACCGCCGAAGCGGTTACCGAAGAAACCATTGACCCCACCACCACAGGCAAAATAACCATCATCAATTTCTGGGGCACCTGGTGCAGCGCCTGCGTGGCAGAGCTGCCCTACTTCGACCAAATCGCCACGGAATACGCCGATGAAGTCAATGTCATCGCCGTCCACACCAGCACCATTCTGGTCACCGCCCCCGGCTACATCGCGGACAATTACGCCAACTCCAACATCACTTTTGTGGCCGACTATCTGGCAAATGAGGACGACGAATACGACGCCTTCTACACCGCCCTGGGCGGCACCACCTCCGGCGGCGCTTACCCCTACACGGTGATCCTGGACGAAAACGGCGTGATCCTCTTCAAAACCTTCGCCTCCATGCATTATGAAACCCTCTTAGAACAGGTAGAAAACGCGCTGAAAGGCTGATAAGCAAAGCAAGATCCGGGCTGGAAATCTCCAGCCCGGATTCTTTATGCATTTCATGTCCACACAAAAATGGCACCGGGTTTCCCCGGTGCCATCTTTCTATTTCGCCGTTTATTCGTCGAAGGAATCTAACTTAGAATTCCTTCTTGGAAGCGGTAACCACAACAGCGGTCACGGACATCAGAGCGATCAGGGCAATAGCCATGACGTTCAGGCTGCCGGTGCCGGGGTTGTAGTTGGGATCCTTTTCGCCACAGGCGGTGCAGACGCCATCCACATAGTTGTGGCCGGTAGCAGCGACTTCGTCAGCAACATAGGTGTCGCCGCAAGCGCAGGTGTAGGTGGTGTAACCAGCCTCAGTGCAGGTGGGAGCAGTTACAACAGCCTCATAGTTGTGGCCGGTAGCAGTGATGGTCTCGGTGTAGGTCTCGCCGCAAGCGCAGGTGTAGACAACATAGCCGTCCTCAGTGCAGGTAGCTTCAACGCGCTCGGTTTCCACGAACTCGCAAACGTGCTCTTCCTCAACAACCTGCTCCAGAGTCAGGCTGCCTTCGGAATCAGCGCTGGGATATACGTCGATCATGATAACGATCTGGTCGCCCTCAGCAACGGTGATGGTCATCTCGCTGCCAGCGCCGAACAGGCCTTCGCCGTTGATGGTCAGGCTGTAGCCGAAGCTCCAGCTGGTGTCAGCAATACGGATGACGATATCGCCAGCCTCGGTAGCGGTCCAAACATAGTAGACACCGCTGTCATCAGCAGTCAGAGTCATGTTCAGGGAGTCGATAGCGATGGGGTTGCCTTCGGTGCCGGGCTCAGCCTCAGCAGTGCTGAAGGAAACGGTGATCTCGAACTCACCAGAGCCGAAGCCCCAGGGATTGATGGTGACTACGTCGCCAGGAGCCACAGTCAGGGGCAGAGAAGCGTAGTTGCCGTTCAGCAGGATGCTCACAACACAGCCCTCGCTGGCAGTAACGTTGATCACGCCCTCTTCGGTAGCAACGAACCTATAGAACACACCGTCTATAGACAGAGAACCGGTCAGGGTAGCGGGGGTTTCCTCGATGATGAAGGGGTTGCCAGCGGTGCCATCGGGATCTTCAGTGGGAGGAACGTAGTTGGGATCTTCTTCGCCGCAGTAGATGCAGACGCCGTCAACGAACTCGTGCTCGCAAACGGGATCCTCGCCGCCTTCGGTTTCCCACTCAGCGGTGATGGTCATGTAGCCACCGGTGGTGAAGCAGTTGATCTTCACAACATCGCCGGCCTGCAGCTCCAGAACGATCTGGCTAACAGCAGCCAGGGTCTGAGCCTCGCCATCATTGACCTTAACGGTCACGCTGACTTCACCCATGCAGAAGCCTGCATTCAGGGTCAGAGTACCAGCCTGATCGGCGGTGAACATCCAGTGGATATCGGAACCTTCGATATTGTTGTAACCGATGGTCAGATCGCCATAGGTGTAATTGTCTTCGATGGGATCTTCGTCTTCGCCGCCTTCGCTGGTAGCAACAACAGTGTAGGTCATAGTGAAGTCAGCAGCAGTAGTAGAACCAACATAGAAGGAGAAGATTTCGCCTTCGGTCAGTTCGACAGTGAAGGTAGCGCCTTCAGTGTTGTAGTAGAAGTCAACATAGGGCTGGCTGAACCAATCATTTTCGAAGGCGTCAGCTTCCCAAACACCCAGACCAGCGGGAACAAAGAAGGTGTAGGTGCCGGTCACGGGAGCGACAAAGTCATACAGATCGAAGTAGCCGTAGGTTTCGGTAACAGTGACAGTAACATCGCCCTCAGCGATGATTTCGGGCTCTTCGCCACCGGGCTCATCGGAGGAAATGACAGTAGCCTGCAGGATGCCGTAGACAGAGTCAATACCGGCGGTGACGGAGAAGGAAACAGGCTCGCCGGCTGTAACGGTCAGCTCGGTGCCCAGGGTATAAGCTTCGCCATTGATGGTGATTTCGGGCACAGCATCGCTCCAGGAGTAGGAGCAGGTGAAGCCCAGGGTAACGACCATGTTGGCCTCAGGAGTCCAGGTGTAGTGCAGGGTCTTCTCATACATACCGATTTCCAGGCCGGCAATCAGGTCTGCCTCAAGAGGATTCTGCTCGGAGCCGGGACGGTAGCCTTCCTCGAAGGTGTACTCCAGGTAGTAGTCCATATCTTCATTCAGATAACCGCCCACGCCGATCATCAGAACATCACCGGGTTCAACATAAACGCTGTAGTTGGCCCAGGAGTCATCATACTCGCCAGACTCTTCCTTGGTCTGATTGAAGAAGTATACATCAGTATATTCAGGGCTTACAGTGATGGTACCCAGCATGTCAGAGGTCCACTGGAAGTAGACATAGGTATATACGCCAGCAGGGATGAAGACATTGACATCTTCCAGATTCTCAACGACGATGGGATTCATCTCGCCGCCCAGAGGAGCGTAGTAATCCATGGGGAAGGAAATGTCTTCCGCACCGGCATTGCCGATGTAGAACTCGGTGGCATAGTGCTCGTCGTAGGAATATTCCACAACGCCGTCCACAGCGTCGATCTGAACGCTGCTCATTTCACCGGTCCACCAGTCATAGGACTCGTAACGGATGTAAGCGTTCTCACCGAAGACCTGCAGGATGTAGCCGCTGAATTCCCAGGAGATCTTGTACAGCACTTCGCCGCCGGCGGGAATCACAACGGAATTCATGGGCAGATGAGAGGGGGACAGGGTCAAGCCAACACCGGGAACAGGCAGGACTTCGTCGGAGTAGCTCAGGTTCAGGGTAGCCTTGTAGCCCTGGTAGGAGTACTCATTGTGGGACCAGGAGAAGGTGTAGGTCTCGCCGGCAACCACTTCCACGGAGCCGTAGAAGCCGCCTTCCAGCGCTTCACCGTTGACGGTGAAGACGGTGTAATCAACCCAGTTATCCTGGCCATAGTTATCTTCCATGTACTCGCCACCGGTCCAGGAGCTCTCGTACAGGAAGTCGCTGGCTGCAATGTACAGAGTGCCGGTTTCAGTAGCAGTAAAGGTGTAGACGGAAGCCTCAGTAGCACCCAGAGGCAGCCAAATCTCGTTGGCGCCAACAACCAGACCGCCCTCGGGCAGTTCGGGCTCTTCTTCGCCTTCGACGGAGATGGTACCGGCAACAGCGGTGACCTCAACTTCACTCTGGTCAGCCAGGTTGAAGCTGTCGATTTCCAGACCGACGGTGTGCTCACCGGCAGCCAGGACGGTAAACTTCAGGGTGAACAGTTCGCCTTCGACATCCATGTTGGCATTGCCGAAAACAGTAACGATACCGGTATCCTTGCTACCGACGAAGCTGGCGAAACCGCCGTCTTCCTCAACAAGGTCCAGTGCGTCACCCAGGTCGCCGCCCTTCTTGATTCTGGTCAGTTCCAGGGCGTCGCTATCATAGGTAACGGTCAGGCCGAAAGCTGCAAAAGTAGCTTCGGAGATGGTGACTTCCAGAGTCACTTCGTCGCCAACCTGAGCTTCAGCGGAGCTGACGGTCAGAGTGGGGACGGTATCCGTTGCGAAAGCGGATACAGAGAGGGACAGTAGAAGCGCGAAGACTACGAAAATGCTAATAATTTTCTTCATAATTCATTTGCTCCTTCATTTTTTTAGGGTTCAAAAGATTCAATATCGCCAACGTAGAACTGAGCAACCAGCATGGCGTCCAGATAGTTCACGACACCGTCGCCATTGACATCGGCAGCGGAAACATCCAGACCTTCCTCAGTAATATCGCCAACGTAATATTGCGCAATCAGCATGGCATCCAAATAGTTGATGGCGCCATCGCCATTGACATCGCCCAGCAGAGTGGGCTCTGCGCCGCCAACCTTAGTGGCCTGCAGCGTGCCGTAAACAGAGTTGATGGTGGTCAGAGCAAAGACCAGAGGCTCACCGGCGGTAACGGTCAGCTCGTCACCCAGGGTATACTCTTCGCCGTTGACGGTGATGGTGGGCAGGTTGGTGCTCCACTCATACAGGAAGGCGAAGCCCAGAGTAACGGTCATGCTCTCGCTGGGAGTCCAGCTGTAGTACAGGGTCTCGTTGTAAATATCCACGCTCAGGCCGGCCATCAGATCCACTTCGAAGGGATTCTGCTCGCTGCCCAGGCGGTAGCCCTCAACGAAATCATAAGTGAAGTAGAACTCTACGTCCTGTTCGGGATAGCCATTCACCAGAATCTGCAGCACATCACCGGGTTCCACATAAACGCTGTAGCTGATCCAGTCGCTGCCCCACTCACCGGGCTCGTCCTTGGTCACATTGTAGAAGGAAATGTTCACCCGTTCGGGGATGACGGTAATGGTGCCCAGCATATCGGAGGTCCACTGGAAGTAGATGTAGAACTCTTCCTGCGCAACGGCGGAAACATAAATGTCTTCCAGTTCTTCCACGACATAGGGATTGTGCTCGCCGCCTTCCGGTGCGTAGCAATCCATCTGGAAGGACATGGCTTCGTCACCGGTATTGCAGATGTAGAATTCCTGACAGCCAAGCTCATCAATGCTATACTCGATCACACCGTTTTCCGGATAAATGGTGCCGGAAACATCGCCGCCGCCCCACCAATCGTAGTACTCATAGTACAGATACACATTCTCGCCATAGATCTGCAGGATGTAGCCGCTGAAATTGTAGTCAATGCGGTACAGCTGCTGGCCGCCGGC
>JAZOAD010000006.1:0-5034 GCA_045595225.1 Faecousia sp. | reverse complement strand
AGTAGCGAAGGTGATACACCTGGGTCGCCACTACCGTGTCTTTGCGAGCCCCTTTAGGGGCGTGGCAATCTCCTGGTACAATCTTTTTGCTGCACCGCAGGTCGGTGGATGTTACCAGGAGATTGCCACGTCGCCGCCTTTAGGGCGGCTCCTCGCAATGACATTGCGTTGAATTTTGTGCGGCAATAATCTTGTAAACAACAATTTATCTGAGGAAAATATTGACAAAAATGGCTGAAAATGCTACCATAATACAAACAAAAAGGAGGAACAGGCAATGTATTGTGGCAGCTGTTTTCATACCGCTACTTGGCGCATCCCTTACTGGCGGGATGGGCTTACATTGTCATACACTTTTTGATTAAGGGAAAAAGTTGGTGTCGGTGTAAGCGATTTGCTTGCACCGTTTCTTATTTTTGGAGGTGCTTTCATGGATACAAAGAAATTATTGACCGATTACTATAGCAATTACGATGAAGATGGGCGGTTGCTCAGCAGACATGGCAGTGTGGAATTTTTTACCACCATGCGTTATATTGAGAAATATCTTTGCTCCGGGATGCGTATATTGGAAATTGGCGCTGCCACCGGACGCTACGCCCACAGCCTTGCACGCATGGGCTATGAAGTGGATGCGGTAGAGCTGGTGCAGCATAATATTCAGATTTTTCAGCAAAATACCCAACCGGAGGAGAAAATCACGATCCGGCAGGGTGATGCCCGAGATCTATGGTTTGTCCCGGATGGAACCTACGATCTGACCCTGCTGCTGGGCCCGATGTATCATCTGTTCACTGCGCAAGATCAACTAAGCGCCCTTTCGGAGGCCTTGCGTGTGACGAAAAAGGGCGGTATTCTGATGGTCGCCTACTGCGGCAACGAAGCGACCATGGTTCAGTATTGCTTTGGCAGAGGCATGCTTTTGGAAGAAAAGTATCAAAAACTGGTAGATCCCGTGACATTTAAAGCATCCTCCGACCCTGCGGAGCTGTTTGAGCTCTACCGCAGGGAGGATATCGACGCGTTGATGTCCGGGTTTGACACCGCCCGTTTGCATTATGTGGGCACAGATATGGCAACAAACTATATGCGTGAAGTGATCGATACAATGGATGAAGCTTTATTTGCAATGTACCTGCGGTATCACTTCACGATCTGTGAACGCCCTGATTGCGTGGGTGTTTCTCACCACATTTTGGATATTCATAAGAAAGCAGAATAATGCTTGCACAAAAATAGAACCTGTGCTAAAATGCAGGTAATGATCATATAAATTGTTGTTTACACGATTGGCGGCGTAGCCGCCTTGCCTCCCTCGTTTTGAGGGAGGTGTCAGCCCAAAGGGCTGACGGAGGGAGTTTTGTACCGACATTGAGAAACTCCCCCAGTCAAAAATCGGCTCCGAAGCGCCGATTTTTCCCAGCCCCCTCAAAACGAGGGGGCCAAGGGTGCGGCGAATCATCGCAGTGTAAACAACCATTTATCTTACTATCTCCCAGGAGGTGTTCCCTGTTGATTTTTTCCAGCAATGTATTTTTATTTGCGTATCTGCCCATCGTACTGGCGTTTTACTATATTCTGCCGAGAAAGCTGCGCAATCCGCTGCTGCTGATCACCAGCCTGATCTTCTACGGCTGGGGCGAGCCGGTTTATCTGTTTTTAATGATGGCCACCATCGCCCTGGACTACGGCTGCGGTCTGCTGATCGGTCGCTTTTGGCAGCAGCCCAAGGCGAAAAAGACGGTGCTGATCGTTGGCGTGGTGCTAAATCTTCTCAGCCTGGGTTTTTTTAAGTACGCCGGCTTCTTCGCCCAGCAATTCAACGCCATCCCCTTCCTGCCGGATATTTCCGTGCCGGAAGTGAGCCTGCCCATTGGCATTTCCTTCTATGTATTCCAGTCCATGAGCTATATCATCGACATATACAGGGCCGATGCCCCTGTGCAGAAGGATCCGGTGGCCTTCGGCACCTATGTGACCTTGTTCCCCCAGCTCATCGCCGGCCCCATCGTCCGCTACGCCGATGTGGCGGAGCAATTGGACCACCGAAAGGAAAATGTACCGGACTTTGCCTCCGGCGTGCTGCTGTTTATGGCCGGTTTGGGCAAAAAAATGCTGCTGGCCAACCCCATGGGTAATTTGTGTGAGCAAATGATGGGCCAATCCGGCACCGCCGCCGCGCTGGCCGGCATCGCCGCCTACACCCTGCAGATCTACTTCGATTTTTCCGGTTATTCCGACATGGCCCGGGGCCTTGGGCGGATGCTGGGCTTTGAATTTTTGCCCAATTTCGACTATCCCTATATTTCCCGGTCCGTCACGGAATTCTGGCGGCGCTGGCACATTTCTCTTTCCACCTGGTTTAAAGAATATGTCTACATTCCCCTGGGCGGTAACCGTAAGGGTCTGACCCGGCAGATACTGAACATCGCCATCGTTTGGGCGCTGACCGGCTTCTGGCACGGCGCCAGCTGGAATTTCCTGCTGTGGGGCATTTACTATGCCATTTTGCTGATCCTTGAAAAGAGCTTCCTGCTGAAGCTGCTGGGGAAACTGCCCAAATTTATCGGCCATATTTACACCGTTTTTGCCTTTATGATGGGCTGGGCTCTGTTCTATTTCACAGATTTGGGCCAGCTGGGCAAATTCCTGGGAAATCTTTTTGTGTATACCCCCACCTCCGCGGAAAATTTGCACTTTATCGCGGCATTCCTGCCTCTGCTGGCGGTAGCCGCCTTTGTTTCCGTGCCGGCGGGCCATACCTTCTGGGAAAAGCACAAGGATAAAGCCGCTGTCAGATGGGGCTGCATCGCCGCCGCGGCGGTGGTGATGGCGCTGTGCGTAGCGTCCCTGGCCAGCCAGAGCTATAATCCCTTCATTTATTTCCGTTTCTAAGGAGGCAGGCATGAGAAAAGCAAAATTACATGAAATCGTTACCTGCGTCCTGTTCTGCGGATTTATCGGCGTCATGGGTCTTTTGTACCTGGCGCTGCCGAAAATGGACTTCAGCGAATTGGAAAAGCGACAGCTGGAAGGCGCGCCGGTTTTGAACTGGGAAACCTTGACTTCCGGTGAATTTGGCGCGGATCTGGAAACCTATATGGCTGACCATATGCCCGGCCGGAACTTTTTTGTTGGTTTGGGCGCTTACTATGACCTTTTTACCGGCCAGCAGAGCAGCAAGGATATTTACCTGGCGGACGGCGACCGGCTGGTGGAAACGCCGGTTACCTGGGATCAGGCCCAGGTGGAGAAAAATCTGCGGTATATCAACGCCCTGGCGGAAACATTGGGCCAAACCGTGGACTTTATCCTGGTGCCCTCGGCAGGATTTATGGCGCAGGACAGTATTCAGGGCATCCACGACAGCTATTATGACGATGTTTTCATCCGGGATATCTACAGTTTAACCGGGGACGGCGTGCGGACGATGGACCTTACCCAGGTATTCCAATACCGGGAGGATCTGTACTACCGCACCGATCACCACTGGACCTCTCAGGGCGCGTACCTGGCTTACCGGGCCTATATGGACTTTGTGGGCCGGGATTATGTTCAGCCGGAATTTTTCACCGTGGAAACCTTTGACGGCTTCCGTGGCTCCACCTATTCCCGCAGCGCCCTGTGGCTGACGGCGGCAGAAACCATCCAGCTGTGGCACGGCAGCGACTTAAAAGTGGAAAGCTCCCTGACCGGCAAGCATGACGGCGTATTTTACTATGACCGGCTTCAGGAAGCGGATATGTACACCGTATTTTTGGACGGCAATCAGCCGCTGGTGCGGATCTACAACGAAAATAACGCCGGCAAGGGCAAGATCCTGGTGATCCGGGACAGCTACGCCAACTGCATCGGCCCCTTTCTGGCGGAAAGCTACGAGGAAGTGGTGATGGTGGACCTGCGGTACTACAAAAATCCCGTGTCCCAGCTGGTGGCTTCGGAAGAATTCGATAATGTGCTGATCCTTTACAGCATCGGCAATTTCATGACCGACGATAATTTCCCCCATTTGCGATAAACGAAAATTTATCACTCCTGTTTCAGCCGGCGGCAGAGATTTCTGCCGCCGGTTTTTTGATACAGAAACGAAGAAGAATAATTGGATCAACGCCGAAAAAATTACACAAAATAGAAATTTATAGCCACAAAAATTAGAAATTTCTACCGCTTTTGCGGAATGATTTCGGAGTGCGCTTTTTTATCAAAATATGTCTTTTCTTTGAAAACATTCACTTTTCCGTGGCAAACATCGGCTCTTTTCCCCGTTTTTGGAGATATTGATAATTTTTTATGATTTTATCCGGGATTTTAATAAAATCCGGTAGTTTTCTTTATTTTTTACACAAAAAAGAACCGTTTTTTTCTATTTTGTCAATTGACCGAATACCTATTTTCTGCTATCATATAAATACAAAATAAAAGAAAGGAGGCAAGGATATGGGTGTATATATTTGGCTGGGTCTGATGGTGGCGTTTCTGATTTTGGAGGCGGCCTGCCCGTTCCATTTGGTATCCATCTGGTTTGCCGCAGGCTCCCTGGTTGCCGGCATCGCCGCCGCGCTGAACGGCCCGCTGTGGCTGCAGATCCTGCTGTTTGCGGTGGTGTCCGTAGGTTTGTTTGTGGCGATGTGGCCTTTCGTAAAAAAGGTGCTGAACCCCAAAATTGAGCAAACCAATGTGGACAGCGTCATCGGCTCCCAGGGCTATGTGACCCAGGACATCGACAATCTGACCGCCACCGGTCAAGTGAAGCTGGGTGGCATGGAGTGGACCGCCCGGTCCGCTTCCGGCGAAAAAATTCCCACAGGCACACTGGTAAAGGTGGAAAAAATCGAGGGCGTGAAGGTCTTCGTAACCAAAACGGAAGTAAAAGAAGAAATCAGTTTGTAAGGAAAATTGTTGTTTAGCAAATCAATCAGAGAACCTGTCATCCCGACCAAGCGAAGCGCGTGGAGGGATCTACGCACTCAATAACTGCGTAGCAGATGGAAAATGCGAAGATCCTTCGACTCCCTTCGGTCGCTCAGGATGACA
>JAZOAD010000005.1:0-4943 GCA_045595225.1 Faecousia sp. | reverse complement strand
CAGGAACACGGCTGCGCCGCCCACCAGCAGGCCGCAAGCACCAATGAAAATGTATTGCTTGTACTTGCCCATCTTGTATCTTCTCTTGTCCTTGTCGATCATAGAACCAATGATCGGGTCGTTGATCGCATCCCAGATCTGAACCAGCAGAAGCAGGATGGAGAACAGGCCGGTTTCCATCATCATGAAGACCAACCAGAAGGTCTGGACAGTACCCTTCAAGCCAAAGCTCATGTTGCAGCCCAGGTCGCCGGCTGCATAGGCCAGTTTGTCGCGAATACCAAACTTGCGCTGGCCCTTTTCGTCTAATGTTGCGTTCTTTTTCATAGAGGTCTCCTTTTTTATTTTCGGGGATTGCGTAGTTGTTGCTATTTTTATTATATCGGTGCGTTTGCACAATGTCAACTCAAGAATGCAGGAACTGTTATAGGAAAATTATACAAAAATAGGCCCCGCTGCCGTAGCAGCGGGGCATAAAAGTGGGATCACTTGCCTTCTTCGATCAGCATTTTGAAGACCGGCAGGCTCTTCTTGATCATCTCGTAGCTGACGCAGGTGCTGGCCCGGAAATACTCGGGGCAGCCGAAATCGTCGCCGGGAACGATCAGCAGATTTTCCTGCTTGGCCCGATCGGAGAATTCCTTGGCAGTGCCGTAGGGAGCCTTTACAAACAGGTAGAATGCGCCCTTGGGGTAAACGCACTCATATCCATAGCTGGTCAGTGCCTCATACAGCAGCTTGCGATTCTGATCATAAATGGTCAGGTCGGGCTTGACCTCAGCGCAGGCGCGGACCACCATCTGCTGCAGGCTGGGCGCGCAGACATGGCCCATGATCCGGGCAGCGCCGGCAGCGGCGGCAAACAGCTTCTTGCCATCGGCGCAGCAGGGCGGCACGCAGAAGTAGCCAATTCTTTCGCCGGGCAGGCTGAATACCTTAGAATAAGAATAGCAAATAATGGTGTTGGGGTAAATTTCGGGGATGTAATTGACATACGCACCGTCGTAAGTCAGCTCACGGTAAGGCTCGTCGGCGATCACATAAATGGGATGGCCAAACTCCGCATGCTTCCGGTTCAGCAGCTTTGCCAAGGTTTCCAGCGTCTCCTTGGTGTAAACAGCGCCGGAAGGATTGTTGGGAGAGTTGACGATGATGGCCTGGGTCTTGGGGGTGATGCACTTTTCCAGCTCGGGGAAATTGATCTGGAAATTCTCATAGTCCGCAGGACAAGCCACAAACCTATGACCGGTGTGCTCGCAGAAGGGGCGATACTCGGGGAAATAAGGGGTAATGCCAATGACTTCACTATCGGGCAGCGCCAGCGCGCGCAGCACGCTGACCAAAGCAGGCGCTGCGCCGCAGGTCAGGAAAATGTGCTCCATGCCGATGGGAGTATTGGTACGCATGGCCAGGTTGGCAGCCACAGCGCTGCGGGCATAGGGGTCGCCTGCAGCGGGGGTATAGCTGTGGATCTCCAGGGTGTCGCCCCGGTTGGACATTTCCTTAAATGCCTCCACAACACGCTGCGGGGCAGGCACGGAAGGGTTGCCGATGGAGAAGTCAAACACATTCTCCTTACCCACAACCTTTGCCCGCTCCATACCGAACATGAACAGTTCACGGATGCAAGACTGCTTGCTGCCAAGCTGATACATAGATTCGTTGATCATACCTGATATCCCTCCGGTAAAGTGTAAATATTGGGCTGTTCCTTGCCATCCAGCAGGCGCAGGCCGCCAAACGCCAGGGCTTCCATCTCATTTTCGCCGGCCAGCACCACCACAGGGGCGATGTAAGAAACATATTCCTCGATCCAGCCGGTAAGCATTTTGGAGTAGGCCATGCCGCCGGTGAGGATAATGGCGTCCACCTGGCCCTTCATGGTGGCAGACAGCAGGCCGATGCCCTTGGCCACCTGATAGGCCTGGGCTTCGTAGATCTCCTTAGCCTTCCCGTCGCCTTCGGCGATCCGCTTTTCGATGACGCGGGCATCGCTGGTGCCGAGATAAGCCATCATACCGCCCTTGCCACGCATCAGCTTCTTCATATCGGCCTGGGTGTACTTGCCGCTGAAGCACATTTTGATCAGCTCCAGGGCAGGAATGGCGCCGCCGCGCTCGGGAGAGAAGGGGCCTTCGTCGTCGCCGATGGTTTCCACGATGCGGCCGTCCTGGTGGACACTCATGGAGATGCCGCCGCCCAAATGGGCAACGATCAGCCGCAGGTCCTTATATTCCCTGCCGATCTGGCCCGCATAGCGAATGGCCTGGGCCCGGGAATTCAGGGCGTGGCAGAAGGAGTTGCGGTACACATCGGGAGTGCCGGTGATTCTTGCCAGGTGGGGCAGCTCAGCGGAGGTCACGGCGTCATAAATATAGGCGGGAATGCCCAGGGGCTTGGCGATCTCATAAGCCAAAATACCGCCGATGTTGGAGGCATGGGGAGAGCTGAGATCGCCGCCCAGGGCTACCTTCAGATCTTCATTCATAATGTAGCCGCCGGCTTTCAGACCAGGGAGCAATCCGCCGCGGCCCATGATGCAGTGCAGCTGCTCCGGCTTTACATTATGACGAGCCAGGAAATCCTGGATAAAAGCCATGCGCATAGGCACCTGATCCACGATATCCTTATATTTTGCCAGTTCGCCGGAATCATGGGTCACATCTTCCTGGACCAGCTTTTCGGTACCCCGGTAGAGGGCCAGCTTGGTGCTGGTGGAGCCGGGATTAATAATTAACTGTAAGTACATGAAATTCTCCTTTTTGGAAAATTTGATTGTATTATTCGATGGTTGCTGTGGCGCGGGAGCGCCCTTGGCTTCTCCCGGGGAGAAGGTAAGGGGCTTCGCCGCTATATCAGCTGATCAGCGCGCACAGCAGCAGGGAGTAATACTTCTCCTCATAGCTGGCGGAGCGGGAGATCAGGGCGATGGGGCACTTGGCGCCCACAATGGCGCCGGCCATCTGCGCCTTGGCAAACTGCAGCATGGTCTTGACCATGATGTTGCCGGTAGCCAGATTCGGAACCAGCAGAATATCGGCGTTGCCAACCACAGGGCTTTCATACTTCTTGACCTTGGCGGACTCGGGGTTCATGGTCAGGTCAAAGGAGATGGGGCCTTCCACATAGCAGCTGCCCAGCTCACCGGCCAGAGAAGCTTCCTTCAATGCGGCAGCGTCCACGGTTTCGACGATCTTGGGGCTGACAGCCTCGGCAGCGCACAGGGCGGATACCAGGGGCTTTTCGTAGCCCAGCTTTGCCATAGCGCCCAGGGCGTTGCGCAGGATGCCCTTCTTGGTCTCCAGATCGGGAGAAGGAATCATGCCGGAGTCGCAAACGCCCAGCAGCTTGTGATAGCCGGGCAGCTCCACCAGAGCGAAATGGGAAATGACAGAGCCGGTGTTCAGGCCGGTCTGCTTGTTGACAACAGCCTTCAGCAGTGTGCCGGTCTGCAGCAGGCCCTTGAGGATAAAACCGGCTCTATTTTCACGGACCAGGTCTACGCAGACCTGGGCAGCTTCTTCGTCGGTGCCGGCCTCGATGATCTCGGCGTCAGAAACCTCGTAGCCATGCTCAGCGGCGATCCGCTTAATATCTTCGGTGTGACCCACCAGCAGGCAGTTCATCAGACCTTCGTTACGCATGGTCATAATGGCTTCCAGGGTGTGAGCATCATGGGCGCAGGCAACGGCGCAGGTCTTCTTCTCGCCTGCGGCGTTCATGCTGCGCAGTTCAGCCAAATTCCTGATCATGGCCCACCTCTTACTTGGCGCCGGCAGCAGCGCGGCCGGCACGGTAGGCGTTCAGGTTCAGCTCCTTGAACTTGGCGGGAACGGTTTCGGCAATAACAGCTTCCCAGTCGATATCGTCCATCTTCAGGGCGGCGGTCATGGCGCCGAACAGCACGATGTTCATGCACTTGGCGCTGCCCAGATCCTCCGCGATCTTGGCGGCGTTGAGGGTATAACACTCGAAATTCTCCTGCATAGCCTCCAGGCAGCCTGCGGGATATTCCGCGGCGCCGGTGGCGATGGTGGAGGAAACGATTTCATAATCGTTGATAACGGCAACGCCGTTGGGCTTCAAATAATCGGCATAGCGGACGGCTTCCATCTTCTCGAAGGCCACCACGATGTCAGCGGCACCCTGGCCGATGACGGGAGAATAGACCTTCTCGCCCCAGTGCACCTGGGTGGAAACGCTGCCGCCACGCTGGCTCATGCCATGGACTTCAGACATCTTCACATCAAAACCGGCCTTCATCAGACCATTGACCAAAACCTTTGCGGTCAGAATGGCACCCTGGCCACCAACACCGACAAGCAGAGCACTTTTCTTTTCCATACTTACTTTTCCTTTCTGCTGATAGCGTTCACGGGGCAGACCTGGGCGCAGACAGTGCAGCCGACACACTGGTTGGCGTCGATCTTGCACTTGCCGTCCTTGATCATCAGCGCGGGGCAGCCCACCTTCAGGCACTTCTTGCAGCCGATGCACTTCTCTTCATCGGTGACGCACAGGGCGATATCATGCTTGATGCGCTTGATGAGCAGGCAGGGGCGGCGAGTGATGATGGCGCTGCGCTTCTCGGAATTCATAGCGCCCTTGATGGCGTCTTCCATGGCCTTCAGATCCAGAGGATCCACGATATAGATGTTCTCATAGCCGTAAGCTGCCAGCACATTCTCGATCTTAATGGAGGTGGCGATCTCACCGCGCAGATTGTGGCCGGAGCCGGGGTTATCCTGGTGGCCGGTCATGCCGGTGATGGAGTTATCCAGCACAACGGGGATGATATTGCCGTTATTGTAAACGATCTCGGCAGCGCCGGTCATGCCGGAATGGAAGAAGGTGGAGTCGCCCATGATGCCGAAGACCTTCTTGTTCTCGCCCTTGGCTTCCAGAGCCTTGGCCATACCCATGCCTACGCTGAAGCCGCCGCC
>JAZOAD010000004.1:0-15422 GCA_045595225.1 Faecousia sp. | reverse complement strand
GGCGACCCAGGTCGTAGTTGGTACGGTCGGCAATGCCCCACAGCTCGCCCCAGCCGGAGCCAAAGGGGAACTGATACTCGATATCGGTAGTAGCGCGGGAATAGAACGCCAGCTCTGCGGGATCATGATCACGCAGGCGCAGGCTGTCTTCCTTGATGCCCAGGCTGATCAGCCAGTTCTTGCAGAAATCCTTCCAGTAAGCAAACCACTCCAGGTCAGTGCCGGGCTTGCAGAAGAACTCACATTCCATCTGCTCGAACTCACGGGTACGGAAGGTGAAGTTGCCCGGGGTGATCTCGTTGCGGAATGCCTTGCCCACCTGGCAGACGCCGAAGGGCAGCTTCTTGCGGGTGGTGCGCTGAATGTTGTCGAAGTTGACAAAGATACCCTGAGCGGTTTCGGGACGCAGGTAGGCGATGGAGGAGGAGTCCTCGGTGACGCCGATCTTGGTCTGGAACATCAGGTTGAAGTTGCGGATGGAGGTAAAGTGGTGCTTGCCGCAGTTGGGGCAGACCACATCCTCGTGATCGGCGATGAAATCATTCATCTGATCGGTGTTCATGGCACCCACATTCACATCCTTGCCGGATTCGGAAGCGGAGATCAGCTGGTCAGCACGCTGACGGGAGCCGCAGCCCTTGCAGTCCACCAGGGGATCAGAGAAGGAGCCCACATGACCGGTGGTGATCCAGGTCTGGGGGTTCATGATGATGGCGGCATCCAGGCCCACATTGTAGTCAGACTCCTGGACGAACTTCTTCAGCCAGGCCTTCTTCACATTGTTCTTGAATTCCACACCCAGAGGGCCGTAGTCCCAGGAGTTGGCCAGGCCGCCGTAGATCTCGGAGCCGGCGTATACGTAACCTCTGTTTTTACACAGGTTTACAATCATTTCTAAGGTCTTTTCGTTGTTTTTCATTATATTTTCCTCCAAAAATGGAAATTTGCAACTATTATACCCAATCCCGGTCGCTAAATCAAGAGGGATTGGAAATTTTCATCCGCTCTCTTTGCAGGTCCGGATGCATGGCCTTTTCGTCGGAGCGGTATTCCTCGCCCATGTCGGCGATCATCATATCATAGATCTGCTCCGCCAGGTCAACCGTGTTGGCGGCTTTGACTTCCTCAGCGCCGATCACCCCTACCAGGTGCATATCCACATGGGAAGGCTTCAGCTTCAGAAAATGAGGCAGCACGGTTTTTGTGCCTTTCAGCGTGCAGACAACAATGGGTACGCCGGCTTTTTGGGCGATTTTCAGCACGCCGCTGCGGAAATGCCGCAGCTTGCCGTCCAGACTCACATAGCCCTCCGGGAATACGGCGATGGATCCCTGATCCTCTTTGATGATCTGGATGCATTTGATAATGGTTTTTAAGGCTTCCTTGTCATTTTCCCGGTTGATGAACTGACCCTGCAGCTTGTATAGCAGATCGCCGATGACAAACATATCCTTCGTTTCCCGCTTGGCGATGAACACCAGCTCCTTTTTGGGGAAGCAATGGAGCAGAATGCCGGGGTCCACATCATGAATATGGTTGCAGACCAGCAAAAACCGGCCGTCTGCGGGAATTTTTTCCAGGCCGGCGGTATGGATATGCACCCGGGCAATTTTGACCACGGCCTCGATATACCATTTGGCCATGACACGGTAAAATTTGCTGCTGTGTTCCTGCGGCTTGTTTTTATCCACTGCCAGACAGGCCAGGATCAAGAACAGCGCGGCGATCACCAGCAGCGCCAGCGCGCTGCCGACAAACCATACAAGAGCCATCCAGACCGGCCCTTGGATGGCGCCGATCACCGCCAATATCAGCGACAGCAATCCGATTCCCAGTAAAAGCATAGTGTTCCTCCTGCATATGTTTTCTCTATTATAATCTTTTTTTCGCCAACTTACAATATTAAATTGTTTTTTTTCGAAAACCTGCTATAATAGTATGTTAAGATAGCAAAGTATTGCGTAAATCCTGTTTTGGGAGGCGTGAATTATGAAAAAACTGCTCCATTATGCCGATTGCCTCATGCTGCTCGCCGGCATTATTGGCTGTGTACTGCGGCTGCGGTTTGACAATACGGGCCTGGATGGCTATGGACTCTACCGTACAAACCACCCGGCCTGGATCGGGCTGTGTGTATTGACGGTGGGCGTGCTGGTTTTTAACTATTTTATGACACGGGACCCCGGCGACAGCCGGGATTACCGCCAGAATTTCCCCGGCTCCAAGGTAGGCGCGGTGACCTGCGTCGCGTTGGCGGTGTCCCTGGGGTATAACGGCATTATGGGCCTGCTGTCCGCGGACACATTTTTGGATGTGTTGGTTGCCCTGACGAGTATGCTGTCCGCCATTTCTTTGGGCGTGGCCGGCGTAGAGCGTTTTTGCGGCAACCAGCCCCTGTTTATCTGCCACATGGTTCCCTGCGTCTATTTCGCGCTGCGAGTATTTGCCATGGGCCGCGACCTGGGCACCGATCCGGAAATTTGCCGCTTCCTGTTCCAGTTCCTGGCTTCTCTGTCCATGATCCCCGCCTTTTACTGGCTGTGGGCCTTTGATGTGGGCCTGGGCAATCGGCGCAGATCTCTGTTTTTCAGCCTGTGCGCCCTGTATTTCTGCCTGGTGGCAGTTTTCGAGGCCAAAGAGGGCGTGCTGATGTATTTGCTGTACAGCGCCATGCTGCTGACCAATATGTGCTCCCTGCGTTACCTGCCTGCGGATGAAGCGGCAGAACAGCCTGTTGCGGAAGTGGAGGAACAGCCCGCGGCAGCGGCGGAAGAAAAACCTGCCGTAGAAGCGGAGGCGCAGCCTGCGCCTGTGCCGCTGATCTTCCGGGGCCCGGCCACGGAGATGGAGCAGGTAGAAGATTTCGACGCGTTCCTGGAAGAAACGAAGCAGTACCTGGACTCGCTGGGATATGAAAGCTGAACAGGAGGTGCTCCATGATTTTGCCGCTCTATGTGGAATATTGCATTCAGGCGTTGGAAAACGCGGGATTTGCCGCGTACGCTGTGGGTGGCTGCGTCCGGGACGCGCTTTTGGGGCTGACGCCTCAGGACTATGACCTTTGCACCGCCGCCGAACCGGAAACGGTTAAGGCTGTCTTTTCCGGCCATGACCTGGTGCTGGCGGGAGAAAAGCATGGCACCGTGGGTGTGATCCTGGAGGGCCAGGTGGTGGAGATCACCACCTTCCGCAGGGAAAGCGGTTACGAGGACAATCGCCACCCGGACCGGGTGGAATTTGTGACATCCATTGAAGCGGATCTGGCTCGCCGGGATTTTACGGTGAACGCCATGGCTTTTTCCCCAACTAGAGGCTTCGCGGATCCCTTTGGCGGCAGGGAGGATCTGAAACATGGCCTTCTGCGGGCTGTGGGCGACCCGGCGGAACGGTTCCGGGAGGATTCGCTGCGGATCCTGCGGGGCGCAAGATTTGCTGCCCGGTTCCGCCTGGAGGTGGAGGAACACACCGCCGGCGCCATGTTTGCCTTGGCGCCGCTGATGGAAAACTTAGCCCGGGAACGGGTATTTGATGAATTATGTAAACTTTTACTGGCGGCGGATGGAAAAGACCTGCGCCGCTTCGCCCCTATATTGGCCCAGACTATCCCCGAATTGGCCCCCACCATGGGCTTCGACCAACACAATCCACACCATATTTATGATGTATATACCCATGCGGCCCAGGTCACCGAATCGGTGGCGCGGTGTTTGCCGCTGCGGTGGGCAGCGCTGCTGCACGATGTGGGCAAGCCTGCTACCTTTACGCTGGATGCCCAGGGCAAGGGCCATTTTTATGGCCATGCCAAGGTGGGTGCGGAAATGGCGGATGCCGTTTTGCGCCGGCTGAAAGCGCCCAATGCCCTCCGGGAAGAAGTGGTTTCCCTGGTGGAGCTGCACATGACAAAAATCGAACCGGAGAAAAAAACAGTGCGCCGGTGGCTTAGCCGCCTGGGCCCGGAGCGGTTGGAGCGAGTTTTACAGTTGCAGGAGGCGGATATGGGCGGCAAGGGCAGGGAATGCCCGGAAGAAATGGCCCAATTTGAGGAAATTCGCCGCCTAATGCTGGAAATTCAAGGGGAAAACGCCTGCTTTTCTTTGAAGGAGCTGGCGGTCAACGGTCACGATCTGATGGCGTTGGGCTTTTCCGGCCCGGCGATCGGTCAAACTTTGCATCGATTGCTGGAACTGGTTATAGATGACCGGCTGCCCAATGAAAAGGCCGTGTTGCTGGCGTACATTCAAAGTGAATTGTAAAACCAGGGCTTCACAATATCGTTTTTTGGAGGGATATTTATGAACATAGCTATTATCACCGGCGCCAGCTCCGGCATGGGGCGGGAGTTTGTTTTGCAGCTTTCCCAGTATGTCCAGGTGGACGAGATCTGGGCCATTGCCCGGCGCAGAGAAGCGCTGGAAATCTTAAAAACCGAAGTGCCGGTGCGGCCCATTTGTCTGGATCTGTGCCAAAATGAAAGCTTTGATACCTTCGCGGCTTTGCTGGAGCGGGAAAAACCCATTGTAAAGCTGCTGGTCAATGCCGCCGGCTTCGGCAAATTCGGCGCGTATCAGAAAATATCCCTGGAAGATGACCTGCGGATGATCGACTTAAACTGCAAGGCCCTGGTGGCCATGACCCGGCTGACGCTGCCCTATATGGCCTCCGGCAGCCATGTGCTGCAGCTTGCCAGCAATTCTTCCTGGCAGCCGGTGCCTTACATCACCACCTACGGCGCAACCAAAGCCCTGGTGCTCAGCTACAGCCGCGCCATGAACCGGGAACTGAAAGGGCGGGGCATCCGCATGATGAGCATGAACCCCGGTTGGGTGAAAACCGAGTTTTTCAACCACGCCCTGCAGACCAATGCCGACGGCGAAGTGCGCTATTACGACCGCCTTTACGAAGCGCGGGATGTGGTGGCCACCGGCCTGCGGGATCTGTATAAGACCAAAAAGGACTTTTCTATCCATGGTCTGCCTGTGCGTTTCCAGGTGCGGCTGGTAAAGCTGCTGCCCCATAGCTTTGTGATGAATACCTGGCTGAGTCAGCAGAAAAAGGAAAAAAATAACAAAGGATTGACCACAAAATGAAAAAATTGCTTGCCATCTGCCTGCTGCTGGCGCTGCTGCTTTCCGGTTGCGGCCTGACAGACCCGGCCGTTACCACCTCCGGCGATAGCCAGTCCACCCAGGACGCGCCTGCTTTGACGGTCCATTTTCTGGATGTGGGCCAGGCCGATTGCGCCCTTTTGGAGTGCGGCGGCGAATATATTATGATTGACGGCGGCAATGTGGCAGATTCTTCCCTGGTGGTTTCTTATTTGGAGCAGTTGGGCGTCACCAAGCTGGAGGCGGTCATCGCCACCCATGCCCATGAGGACCATGTGGGCGGCCTGCCGGGTGTGCTGGCGGTGTTTGAAACCGCGGCGGTTTACGCGCCCACCCGCACCTATTCTTCCAATTGCTTTGACGATTTTGTCTACTATACCGACCAGCAGGGCCTTTTGATCACCATCCCCAGCCCCGGTGATGTGATCACCTTCGGCGAAGCCACCGCCACGGTGCTGGGCCCGGTAGAATCCTACGCCGACCCCAATAATACCTCCATCGTGCTGATGGTGGAATTTGGCGAAACCCGGTTCTTGTTCACCGGCGACATGGAGACCCAGGCGGAAAATGATATGCTGGATTACTGGGGCGAAGCCTTTGATTGGCGCGCCGATGTGCTGAAGGTGGGCCACCATGGCTCCGAAACCTCCACCGGCTACCGCTTTCTGAACGCGGTGATGCCCCAGATCGGCATCATTTCCGTGGGCGAGGGCAATTCCTACGGCCATCCCCATGAAGGCCCGCTGTCAAAGCTGCGGGACGCGGATGTAACGGTGTACCGCACCGACCAGCTGGGCATTATCCTGGCCGTTTCCGATGGCAGCGCGGTGACGATTTCTTGGAAGGATGGCGTTTCCGCCCCGGTGGAGCCGGAGCAGACCCAGCCGGAGGAAACGGAGCCGACCCAGCCCCAGGGCCAAACCTACATCGGCAATAAAAATTCCAAAAAGCTCCACCTGCCCGGCTGCTCCAGCCTGCCCAAGGAGGAAAACCGGGTGTATTTCGACGATTATGACGCCGCCATCGCCGAGGGCTACGAGCCCTGCAAGAATTGCATGGGGTAAGTATGGCGGAAAGATTTCGGATGGAAATCGCCGGGGTGGCGGCGGAAATTGCGCCCCTTTGCGAAAGCACGCGGCACTATTTTTCCCAGTATCTGACCCAAAGGGAAGGGGAGTTCTCCTTTTCCGTGACCCGGGAGGCCATGGAATTCGAGCAGGCCTTCGCCCTGGAGGAAGCCCGGCAGGAGGGCATCCGCCCCCGGATCTATGACGCGCCCCACCTGGAGCGGGCGGCCATCCAGCGGGCCTTTGCCGAGCAGCTTTTGGGCCGGGACACGCTGCTGGTCCATGGCAGCGCGGTGGCGGTGGATGGTGAAAGCTACCTGTTCACCGCCAAATGCGGCACCGGAAAATCCACCCATACCCGCCTGTGGCGGCAGATGTTCGGCGACAGGGCGGTGATGGTCAATGACGATAAGCCCTTTTTGAAGCTGACGGACGGGGCGGCATTTGCCTGCGGCTCACCCTGGGGCGGCAAGCACGGGCTCCATAGCAATGTGTGCCTGCCGCTGAAGGGCATCTGCATATTGGAGCGGGGCGGGGAGAATGTGATCCACCCTATTTCCGCGGAAATCGCCATGGAAATGCTGCTGCGGCAGAGCTATTGCCCTGTGGACCTGGCGCGAATGGAACAAAGAGCGGCGCTGGTGGCCCGTTTGGCGGGGATGGTGCCCCTGTGGCGGATGGAATGCACCAAGGATGTGGAAGCGGCGGCGGTATCCTATGCCGCCATGTCCCAAAGGAAATAAAAGGAAGCGCGCAAGCGGCGGCCCGGAGTGGGTGGCGGAGCTTGCGCGCCTTTTTCTGCTCTGTGGGGGCGAAATATACATTATTATAATATATAGTATATCGCCAAATGTCCACGGGGGGGTACGATTGTTTCCGAGGCGTACGCAGTGGCGGGAACGGTTACAATGGTGTCACAATTTCTTTAAAAAAGGATAATAAAAAAGGAAAAAAAGGGTTGCGGAAATTTTATTTGTGTGATAGTATAACGGCGTAAGACTGTCCGGATTTCTGGGGCGTATTATGCCCATTTTACTCCCCGGGCGGCCGGACACCAAAAAATGGAAGAAAAAAACGCCTGTGCGAATGGGTGGCTTTGAGGGAGCGGAAGGCAGCATCCACTCCTGATCTCCCCCCACGCGTAATATCCGTTGTTTTCTTCCGCGGTAATGGCGCGGCTGCAGAAAGGCGCCATGTAAAGTTAGATATGCGTCGGTGAGCAGCCGCCGGCGTAAGAAAAATGAAGGAGGAAAAACGAATGTTAAAGAAAACATTCCGCTCCGCGCTGTCCCTGTTGCTGGCTTTCTGCCTGCTGCTGGGCACCAGCGCAAATGGTTTGATCGTCTGGGCCAACAACCTTGAGTCTTTGGACAAAGATGGCGACGGAAAGATCATCTATGTCTCCTTGGGCGACTCTACCACGAATGGCTACGGCCTGACTGGTTATGAGTTCTCTGAAGAGGAAAGAGCAGCGTTGGTTGCTGAACTGGAGAAAAACCCTGGAGCAAACTGGGGCGACCTTATGGAGAAAACCATTGAAAATCCCAATGGTCTGCTGATGGAAACTCCCGGTGCTTACCCTGCACTGTTCCAGAAGTATCTGGCTGAAAAAGCAGGTTGGGACGGCAACGAGGAGACCCTCAATGACTATGTCAACTTGATTCAGCTGGCAACTTCCGCAATGCGTGCGGATGATGTGCTGACTCACCTGACTTGGGGTACTGATGAGTACTTTGTTATTGACGATTACTCCGGTAATAAGTTCAACTCCAAGTATTTTGTGCACAACTATTCTGAGGTAGCCGAGGAACTTCCCTTCGAGTGGGAGTTCGTGCTCGGTGAGGAAGAAAAGTCCATGGGTCTGCTCTTCCAGAATAGCGTGTCTGAGGCTGACGTTATTTCTATCAACCTGGGCTCCAACAACTTCTCCATCTACATGTGGGGTTGCCTGGGTCCCATGATCATGGGTATGATGGGTAATGGCAACGGCGAGGCCGACTATGTTCCCATGATGGAAGATCTGCTGGCTACCGTTGAGAACGACGCTCTGCGTGCCTTCACCAAGAAGGTCGCTGAGGATGTCGAGGGCATTCTCGTCGAGAAGCTGGCTGGCGCAGTTGAGGGTGAGACCCTGCAGACAGCAGTCGAGAATCTGGCTGACTACGGCGCATATACCTTCCTCAGCTACTGCATTACTTACACTAAAATTCTGGACAGAATCAATGAACTGAATGACCACGCTGACATCATTCTGATTCCCCCTGTCAACTTCATGAAGGGCTTCACCGTGGATGTAAACGGCGAGCTGGTTGATATGTCCGATTATATCACCACCATTCTGGAAGCTGCCAACACCTATGTTTCCACCATGGCTGGCATGAAGGATATCGAGTTTGAAAACGAGTTCTTCTGGGCTGACCACGGCGGCATGGTAGATATGCTCATGGCTGAAATGGTAGAGCTTGAGGAAACCAACTTTGAGGGTGCTGAAGTTCTTCACAGCCGTCTGATCTCTTCTCTGATCTACTGGGTTGCAACTCTTTCCGGCGGTGCATTTGATCTGAATAGCGCCGGTGAAGTTACCCGCGAGGCTGTTGAGGCTTATAAGAATAACAATATTAAATACTTTACGACCAATTATGGCTCTGATGCCGCCGCTATGGTCTACTATATTGCATATGTTGGTGCATATGTTGGTATGGAAAAGGCTTTGATTACCGCTTCTCAGAAGGAAGCTGTAGACGTTAACCTCTTCCTCGATATCGTAGGCGGCACTTTCTCTGATAAGGTAGCTGCTGTGTTTGGTGAAGTTGGTGATACTGTTGGTGCTAAAGCTGAACAGGGCGGCTATGATCTTAGTGTTAATGGTGATCACTCAACACTGTTTGGTATCGGTTCCGCTGTTGCTGATATTCTGACCGAGAGTGAAACCGCTCAGGGTATGCTCTACGTTATGGCATACTTCATGGTAGCTGACGGCGTTGTTTGCCATCCCTCCGCAAAGGGCTATCAGACCGTGTATGAGAAGATGGTCGAGGCATACGAGGGCGGCATTTCCGCTGATGATGGTTCTAATAGCTACCTGGGTGCAGATGTGCCTGTCATTAAGGAGATTTATAACTATCTGAGACTCAATGGTTATATGTCCACCGATCAGGCTGTCGCGATTGCTGAATATGCTTACGATCGCTACATGCCCGAGCAGAAGCTGACCGACGAAGAGCAGACTGAACTGATTGACTTCGTTTACACCACTCTGCTGCGCAATCCTGCTCTGGACGATGCACAGAGAATCGATATCATCGGCAATGTCTACAGCATTCTGAATGATTATTACAAGCTGAACGAAAACAAGAACCTCAAGGCGTTTGAGAACATCGTTGACTACCTGTACGGCAAAGATATGCTGGACGATGAAAAGGCATTTGCCATCGTTCACTACACTTACTGGAAGCTCCACGACGGTCTGACCGCCGACGAGTTCAAGGAAGTCGTGTTCTACGCCTACCTGGTCCTGTTCGCAAATAAGGCTCCTGTTCTGGATCCTGCGATCAGCGGCACCGCTGGCGTTTCCGCGCCTGTCCTGTTCCAGAGCAACGCCCTGGATGAGGCCGTGGCTGCAGAGAACATGGAAACTCTGCTGTTCATTTACAACGAGTTGAAGGCTGCCAATCCCGAAATCGTTGAAGAAAACCCCGAGCTGGGCGTTGTTGAGAACCTCTACAATGGTCTGACCGAGGAAGACGAAGAAGGCAACGCTGTCCTGAGTGATGCCGAAGTCTTTGATATCTTCCATACCGTGATCGTGGCTATGGCCGATCCCGAGTCTATTCCTGAAGATAAGACCCTTACCGATGTCGTTACCGAAAAGGTAACAGCGGTTGCCGAGGGTATGACTCTGGAAGATCAGCTGATCATCCTGGAGAAGGTCACCGAGGCTGTTAATGAGCTCGAAAAGATCGAGCAGGAGAAGCTGGAAAACGGCGGCTCCAGCATTATCCCCGGTGGCGTCAGCAGCCTGCTGCCCAGCATTGGCGGCGGTAACGGCGAAGGCAGCAACAGTGGTGTTTCCTTCTCCGAGATCAACAAGTATTTGAAGGCTGCCAATACCGTTATCCAGAACCTGAAGAACCATGAGCCCTCCCTGTGGACCGACGATGCCGAAGCACAGTATGCTGCAATCAGTGGCCAGATCTTCTCTATGCTGCTGAACGGTGAAGGCAACATCGATGTCATGGAGCTGATCCCCGCTCTGTATGGCATGCTGTTCGATCAGGAAGGCCATACTCTGGAAAACAAGATCCAGATCGTTGTCGTGATCTACGACACTCTGGTTGAACTGAACTACATCTCCGTTTCCAGACAGGACGCTTATGACTATGTCATCGACCTGGGTGCTGAGATCCAGGGCATCCTGGATACCAACCTGGCTCCTGTTGTTAAGGAACTGAGAACTGACCTGTACGAACTGTATCTGGAGCTGGACACTCTGACCAACACTCTGAACAATGAGCTGTACAAGGTCGTGGAAGCTCAGAGAGAAGTTCTGGAAGGCCTGAACGCTGATCGCGCTGCTCTGGTTGCAGAACTGGAGAACCTGCAGCGTCAGCTGGATGCTATCCGCAATCCCGGCGCCGGCACCTACGGTGTCCAGTCTACCCGCAACAGCGTGGAAGACCTGGCTGCCGAGCTGGAAGCCGCTATCGCTGAGACCGAGGCCGCTATCGCCGCTCTGGATGGCTCCATCGCCGCTCTGAACGCTAAGATCGAAGCCGATCTGCAGGGCATCGAGGAAATCGAGGCCGCTATCGCCCAGATCCGCGCTGAGATCCGCGAAACCGAAACCGCTCTGGACGCTGTCGTGGACGCCATCGAGCAGCTGAACGCTGACCTGGAAGTGGTTTACAACGCTTCCCTGGTGCTGAACGAGGCTCTGGAGAATGTCTATAACCTGACCCTGGATAAGATCGACGGCAAGGCTGTTGTTGAGGCTGTTAAGGCTATCATCGAGACCGTGCCCGCCATCGTGGAGAACCTGAAAGCTGCTTACGAGCAGGCTCAGGTTGCCGCTGAAAAGGCTCAGGCCGCTATCGACCTGCTGAAGAACTTCAATATTCAGGACAATGTGGACGCCATCGTTGGTGGCGTGGAAGATCTGGCCGGTCTGACCGAGGCTCAGATCGCTCTGATCCAGGCCGCTGCCGCTGAGGCACAGGCCAAGGCCGAGGCGCTGGTGAAGGAGCATCAGCCCAAGATCGAGGATGCCCTGAAGGCTACTTACACCGAGCTGAAGACCGTTGTGATCCGTGAGATCACCGCTGCTCAGACCTGGGTTGAGAACAATGAAACTACCCTGATACTGGGCGCCGGCGCTATCGCACTGGTACTGCTGCCCTACATGGATGAGTACGTTGAATACAACCAGGAAACCGGTGAGATCACCATCCATGATGATAAGGCCATCGAGGACCTGAAGGCCTTCATCCAGCCCTACACCTCCAAGATCGACGCTGAGATCCTGAAGCTGCAGGGTAAGGCCGAGGAAGCCAGAAAGTGGCTGGAAGAAAAATATCCCATCGCAAAGAAAGAACTGAGCAAGAAGCTGGAGGCTCTGCGCACCGAGCTGGAGAATCTGGACATCGAGTTCGAGAATCCCTACGAAGACGAGTACCTGGCTGCCAAGGCTGCCATCGAGGCTGAGATCAAGAAGGTCGAAGCCATGATCGACGCTCTGGAAGCCAAAGCTCAGGAAGTTGAGAATTACCTGAACACCGTTCTGGCCGCCATCGACGAAGTCGAAGTGGCTCTGGACGCTGTGATCGCTGCCGGCCATGTGGTCGACGGTGACCTGGTCGCTCTGTTCGACGCGCTGACCAAGCTGCATGACGAGCTGGTCGACCTGCACGACGCTGTTGTTACCCTGCATGACGCAACCGTTGAAGAGCTGTTTGAGATCTTCGGCTACTGCGGCATCGTTGCTGACAACTTTGTTAAGGTTCTGAATACTCTGCCCGCCTATGTGAACGTGCTGAAGCACGCTGTGGAGCTGGTTACCAGCGCCGAATTCTGGGGCGGCATGCATGAGCAGCTGATGCAGCTCATGGGTGAGTATGCAGACCGTCTGAAGGACTTCCTGTCCGAGGCAGAAACGCAGGAACTGATTCTGAACCTGCTGAAGCAGTACGGTCCTGTTGTGGCTGAGAAGCTGCTGGATGTGCTGGCTTACCTGGTAGAGGAGTACGGCCACGATGTAGCTGTTGCCTTCTACAACTACCTGTACAATAACCCCGAGGAAGTTATCGCATTCTTCAATGAGTACGGCGATGAGATGCTGGATCTGACGAAGGAATACGGCGACGAGGCTCTGCTGGTTGTGGCATTTGCCCTGGTCGTCTATGGTGAAGACCTGGCAACCTACGTGATTGAGAACCACGAGGCTATCCTGGCTAACCTGGCTTACTGGTGGAACATCCACGACGAAAAGGTCTTCGCTCTGCTGCAGGTCTACGCTGAGGCTCTGGGCCTGTGCGAGCCTGTCCGTCAGGAAATCGCAGCTCTGCGCGAGGCTCTGGCTAACCTGAAGGCTGAGCTGGAAGCTCTGAAGGCTGATTTGGAGAACGCTTCCGAGGCCGTCAAGGCTGAGATCGAGGCAAAGATCGCCATGATCGAGGCTGCCATCGCTGAGGTTGAGGCTGCTATTGCAGAACTGGAAGCTGCCCTGAAGGCCGCTTACGAAACCGGTCTGGCCAATATCGAGGCTCTGAAGGCTGCTATTGAGAACCTGGACGAGAAGGTTCTGGAACTGCTCGATGCCGCTAAGAAGGCCGCTATCGATGAGATCAACGCTGCTATCGCTGAGGTTGAGGCCGCTATTGCCGGTCTGGATGCCGCACTGGCAAACCTGCTGGGTGATGTCTACGAGCAGCTGAAGGAACTGCTGATCAGCGCTGCCAACATGCTGCTGGATGCTGTTATCGAGGCTGTTAAGGAGTACGCTCCCAAGCTGGCTGACGATATTTACAATTACCTGTACCACAACCCCGATGAAGTTATCGCATTCTTCAACGAGTACGGTGATGAGATCTGGGCTCTGGTTGAAAAGTATGGCGACGAGGCTCTGATGGCTGTTGGCGCTGTGCTGTACCTGTATGGCGAAGAGATCGCAGCCTACATTATTGAGAACCAGGAGCAGCTGCTGATGGCTATCGCCAACTGGATCTCCGTCCATGGCGAGAATGCCGCTGAACTGCTGCAGGTCTACGCTGAGGCTCTGGGTCTGTGCGACCTGGTCCGCGGCGAGATTGCTAAGCTGGAAGCCCTGCTGGCAGAGCTGGAAGCTAAGCTGGGTGAGCTGGAGGCTGAACTGGCCCGTCTGCAGGCTGAGCTGGAGAAGGCTACCGACGCGATGAAGCCCATGATCGAGGCAGCCATCGCTGATGTGGAAACTCTGATCGCTGAGATCAAGGCCGCTATCGACGAGATCAAGGCTGTTCTGCCCGTGTTGAATGAAAAGCTGCAGGATCTGGTCGACGCCCTGTTCGGCCTGGATGAAGCTCTGCAGAACCTGCTGGAGATCGGCTTCGATGCCGGCGCTCTGGCACTGCAGCAGGCTCTGAATGCTGTTGCTGACGCTGTTGAGGCTCTGGTTGGTGTCGTTTCCGACGCTACCGCTGAGGAGCTGAGAAAGCTGATCGACGAAGCTAAGGAGTTCCTGGATAAGGCTTACTTCGACGCAACCCATACCGATTATGTCATTAACTATGACTCCTACTATGTTGGCCTGGGCGACGATATGTCCGTTGCCGACGGCTATGTTGAGCTGCTGGCTAACGAGCTGGGCGTGGACTTCAACAACCTGTCCGTACCCGGCCTGTCCATGACTGACCTGCTGTACATCCTGGACGAGGACTTCGTTGCTGACGAGTACACCCTGGCTAAGTTCGCGATCATCTATCAGGAGACCGGTTACACCGTCGAGCAGATGCGCGCGGTCTACACTGCTGAACTGGCTAAGGCTGACCTGGTCAGCGTTGGCGTTGGCAGCTTCGGCATCACTGACCTGATTTATTCTCAGGCTCAGGGCGCCCTGGCCACCATCCTGCGTGAGCAGATGGGCGACTATCTGAACAATCCTGTGATCGGCGACTATATCCGTGAGATTCTGACCGGCTATGGTCTGAATCTGGAAGCTACCACCTACACCATGGATTGGATTTCCTACATCGGTGAAGACGGCGTTGCTGAACTGAACGAGATTCTGGCAGATGTCCGCGCTGACCTGATCGCAAAGGGTATCCCCGAAACCTTCACCTACGACTTCGGCGCCGCAGTGAACGAGCATATCGGCCTGAACTTCATTCAGCCCGGTGAGCTGGAAGTTACCATTCCTGTTGCCGATCTGATCACCATGATGGCTGAGTCCTACATGTATGCTTACGTGACCCACCTGTTCAACGCCGGTGAAGTCTTCAATAGCATCCATGAGATCACTCCCAACGCAGAACTGCTGGTTATTGGCATGTTCAACCCCATGGATGAAGTGGTTCTGAACTTCGGTGAAACCACCATCGCTCTGGGTGACTACTACACCTACATGGTGGATGTTATGAACCTGCGTTACCTGGGCTACGCTTTCGTAGTGCCCCAGACCACCTTCGTTGCTGTTCCCGACACCATGACCACTGTGGAAGAGAACGTGGAAAACTACGCAGATCTGGCACAGATGCTGATGGCTCTGGCTCTGAACAATGCCAATGTTGAAACCGATGTTGTTCCCACTGTTGGCGGCCACGAGTACATCAAGGAGCAGATCCTGAACGCTCTGAACGTGACCTATGGCGGTCTGCTGGGCGACGTGAACGAAGACGGTGTCGTTGACATTGTTGACGCATGGCTGGTTATGCAGTATGATGCATGGATTAAGGACGAAGACGATCTGAACCTGGCTCTTGCAGATGTCAATGGTGACGGTGAAGTTGATATTCTTGATGCATGGCTGATCATGCAGTATGACGCATGGATCATTGACAAATTTCCTGTTGAGCCTTGAGCTAAGAAAGGGATATTAACATGAAGAGAATTTATAGTATTGCATTAACAATTGCGCTTATTTGTGCCCTGCTGGTGACCGCTACTTTTGTAGCGGCCACCACCGGCAACGAAGTTACCGTTACTGCCGAAAATGTGAGCGTATGTCAGCCCGGCACCGTCGAGGTCGATGTTGTGCTTTCCAATAACACCGGCTTCAATG
>JAZOAD010000003.1:0-6148 GCA_045595225.1 Faecousia sp. | reverse complement strand
AAATATCAAAGAATATGAAGAAACCGATTTTAGCCTTGACCCGCAGGAAAATCCAGACATTAAAGCAACCATTGAAGCTGCCATTGCTAAAGCGGAGACAGATACGGGGTATGATTTTAGCCATTGGATTAACCTCGGCTCGTCACAGATCGATGAGATCCCCGCAGGCAATACTGAGGATATCATACTATACCCGGCATTTAAAGATTTGTATACCGCCATTTTTGTTGATCTGGACGGAAATCTTCTTGATTGGACGACCTTTACAACCGATAACCATGACAAAGTAGATGACTTGGCGGAAACTACTGTTGCGCCTAGTGTCAAAGATTGTACCTTTGCTAGCTGGGAAGTTCATGTAGTAGCGAAAGATTCAAATGGTAATACTATTACGACAGAGACCCCGTATTCTGAATATGCTTTTAGCCAAGCAACTGATGTTACCATTTATCCCAAGTATGTTTTTGATGGTGATGTAACCCTGGAAGCAGTTGACGGCAATGGAGATGGTAAGACGGAGGCGTTGCAGGTTACCAACTATAAAGAAGGCCAGGGCCATGATTTGGTAGAGATTCCCAATTCTGTAAATAACAAGCCTGTGACGAGCATTGCTGATGGCGCGCTGGCTGCCTACGATGACCTGCATGCCGTTCTTATCCCTTCCAACATCACATCAATTGGAACTGCCGCGTTTGCTGATGGCAATGAAATAGTGACAATGCCTGACTGGCTGGGTGGCGGAACTGAGGTGGTTTCGGGAAGAACAGAGACAGTTACCATCTATTATCAGGGCACTTATGCGGAGTGGGAGGCTATTTCTAAGGCAGATGGTTGGGATAATAACCTTGGCGTGGGCTCGCGCGTTTTCTTCCTTGACGAAAATGAAAAAGTAGATATGTCAAAAGGATATATCGAATTGTGCGAAAAAAAACGTGGAACAAATTGGCTTGGGCAGGAAGATTGGGTAACGCTAGATACGCCGGTATGGATCTACCATAATCACCTCTATCCCAATGCAGATCAAGTATCTGATGGTATGTATCCGGCAGATGGATTGACAGAAAGATGCGAGGATGAAAATGGCGTTCCATATTTCCACTTTGCTACATGGACTGACTACGATGGTGCTTGCGATTGTGGTTGTGGCACTAGACCCGATGCAGGCTATTGGGATTGGGCATTAACTTTTGATTACAACGATGGCGTTACTGCGTCCATCACGGTAGACGTTGTGAATGGTGTAAGAATTACATTGCAAGAAGTTCCCACACGGGACGGATATAACTTTGCCGGTTGGTATACGGCAGCTACCGATGGTACCAGGGTTGGCGGCGCAGGGGATAGTTATCAACCTACTGGCGTCATTACCCTGTATGCGCAGTGGACACCAAACGAATAATTCCCCCATACAAAAAGCGTATCCGAAAGCCATCGGATACGCTTTTTATCTGCAATTTTTTAGCCCCAGAGTAGGACGAATGCGGCCAGGATGAACAAAAACGCGAAGTTGAAGGCGGAGAACAGCAGCATATAGTAGCCGGTTTTGCCCTTATTTTGCTTGGTGTACTCCCGGAAGGTGATCAGGCTGGCCAGGGAAGCGATCAGCGTGCCCACGCCGCCGATGTTCACGCCCAGCAGCAGCTCCTTATAATTGTCCGTAAACTGGCTCAAGAGAATGGCCGAGGGCACATTGCTGATGATTTGGCAGGAAATGACGGAGAACAGCAGGGTACTTTTCTCCAGCAGAATGGAGAACAGGTTGCGAACCGCCTCGATCCGGGCCATATTTCCGGAGAAAATGAAGAAAAACACAAAGGTAAACAGCAGGGGATAGTCCACCATTTTCAGCGCCTTCTGGTCCATAAACAGCAGCACCACGGGAATGACGATCAAACCGATCCAATAGGAGATGCCCCGAAAGACGATTGCGATGGACAGGGCAAACAGCAGCAGGTAAACAATGGTTCTGCCCACGGGGAGCGTTACTTTTTCGTCCTTCATTTCCAGCGGCTCCGGCTTGACGAAAATGATGCAGCAAATGGTGATCAGCGCCACAGCCAGCAGAAAGGGCGGGAACATGATGGACACGAATTCGCCGTTGGGGATTTCGAATTTGGTGTACAGGTACAAATTTTGGGGATTGCCGAAGGGGGTCAGCATACCGCCCAGGTTGGCGGCGATGTTCTGCATGATGAAGGTAAAGGCCATGTACTTATTTTTGCCCGTGGTGGTCAGCACGAAAATGCCCAGGGGCAAAAAGGTCAGCAGCGCCATGTCATTGGCGATCAGCATGGAGCCGATGAAGGTGATGTACACCAGCGCCAGAACGCTGAGCCGGGCGTTTTTGAAGACCAGCACGATCTTTTTGGCCAGTATGTAGAAAAATTGGATATTCTTCAGGGCGCAGACCACTGCCAGCACACAGAACAGGCAGGTGAGGGTCTTGACATCGAAATAATCCAGATAGGCCGCGTCCGGCGGCACGATCAGGCAGGTAATGATGGCAGCCAACATGGCTACGAGCATGACCACATTCTTTTTGATCACATTTCCGGTGCGACGGAATAAATGCTGATGGTGCATAAAATGATCTCCTTATACAATGGCCCGCAGAGGCACAGTATCCAGTAGCTGCAAGCCGTACTGCCGCACCAGCTCCAGGGCTTTGGCCTCCGCGGTGGTATCCAGCAAAAATTCCGGCTGGTGGGCGTCCTTACCCAGGATCACCTGGCAGCCTTCCTCACCCGCGATCTCCCACAGAAGGGGATTGGGGTAATGCCTGCCGCCGTGAAGCCCCAAAAGATTGATCTCCAGCGGCATGCCGCAGCTTTTCGCCGCCCGGCAGAGCCGGCGCATTTGGGTTTGATAATCCTTTCTGCCGCCGGTGAAGTGGAACAGGTCCGGATGGGCCAAGTAGGTGAACAGGCCGGTGTGCATGGCCTCAATGGCCTGGTTGCAGTACCGCTCCAGCTTTTTTACGGTGCCGTCCGGGATGCCCAGATAGGGTTCGTCGATCTCGTTTCCGATCATGTGCTGGCCCAGGATCATATATTCCACACCCTGGTCACGCAGCAGAGAGAGCATATCGGCGAAATATTTGGGATAATACTCCGCCTCCACGCCCAAATGGATTTCCAGCTGCCCGGCAAATTGCTTCTGGACAGCCCGCACCGCGTTGACATAGTCGGGGAGCTCCGCCACGCCCATGCGGAAGCCGGAAATATAGCCGGCAGGGAAGGGGTAGGGCGTATGGTCAGCAAAGCCCAAAATTTCCAGGCCGGCCGCTACGGCGCATTGGGCGTATTCTGCTTCGGCGCCCTGGGCATGTCTGCAGCGGGGCGTGTGGGTGTGTAAATTGGCAATCATAAAACCACTTTCTTTCTGGAGAAAAATCTGTTATAGTAGGAAAAAGGATGTGATAGAATGCAATATGAAAATATGATTCCGGGAATTTTTCTGGCCAGGCCCAATCGGTTTATCGCCCATGTGGAAATCAATGGCAAAACACAGATCTGCCATGTGAAAAATACGGGCCGCTGCAAGGAATTGCTGCCCCAGGGGGCGAAGGTTTGGTGTCAACAGTTCGACAATCCCAACCGCAAGACAAAATTCGACTTAATAACTGTGCAAAAAGGCCGCCGGCTCATCAATATGGATTCCCAGGCGCCCAACGCGGCGGCAAAGGAGTGGCTGCTTGCCGGCGGATTGGGGGAAATTTCGGAGCTGAAAGGGGAATACACCCATAGCGATTCCCGGTTCGATTTCTCGTTTTTGAAAGAGGGAAAACGCTGTTTTTTGGAAGTGAAGGGCGTCACCTTGGAGCATGACGGCGTCTGCGCCTTTCCGGACGCGCCCACAGAGCGCGGCGCGAAGCATTTACGGGGGCTGACGAAACTGGCCAGGGAAGGCTATGGGGCTTATGCGCTGTTCGTTATTCAAATGGCGGATGTTGTGTATTTGCATCCCAATGACGCCACCGACCCCCATTTCGGCGCAGCCTTGCGGGAAGCGGCCGCTGCCGGCGTGACAGTGATGGCGGTGGACTGCGATGTGACGGAAAATTCGATGGTAATTCGGAATCCGGTGGAAGTAAGGTTATAGCGCGTCGTTGATCTCCTGGAAAATGCGATAGAATTCCCCAATATGCCAGCCGTCCACCAGGGCGTGATTGCACTGGATGTGCAGCGGCATCCTGGTTCTGTCGCCATCCGGGATGTACTTGCCGAACACGATGCGGGGAGTGCAATCGCCGGGGCTGGGTACGGGCTGCACCACCTGGGTAAATTCTACCCACGGAACACAGGAGGTAAAAATCTGACCCACCTCATCCTCGTCCGGGTTTACGAAGCCCGGATGCTTGATGGCTTCGTCCTGCCGCCTGCGTGCATCCTTCAAAAAATCTTCCAAAGGCATTCTGGTTTCCACATCGCAGTTGCAGAAGGTGTGATCCTCCCGGGCCACCGTGTAGCCGATGTTGCAGTGGTCGAATTCCACGATCTGCCCATCCACGATACGCTGCCGCAGCTCCGGGATGGCATTGGCGGCTTTGGCTGCTGCCCACAAAACGGCGTGGAAGGAGGAGCCGCCGTGGGCTTTGGCAAAGCGGATGAGGTTCGTTACATCCACATTGGCGGTCAGCCCCACATAGGGAAAGGCCATGGCGCCGAAGTATTCAAAATGGCTGCGCCGGGGATAGGTTTCCAGGTCGATGATCTTTTTCATAATGTCTCCAGAAGTGCTTCCAGGTCGGTAAGCGCTTCAATTTCGTAATCGGGCTGAATTCCGGTTTCGTTGGTTTTGCCGGTGGGGTTTACCCAGCAGGTGCGAAGGTTGGCGTTGATGCCGCCCTGAATGTCAGAGGTCAGGCTGTCGCCAACCATCATGGCCTTGCTGGGATCAAAATCGGGGATCTGCGCAAAGCAAAGGTCAAAAAATGCTTTGGAGGGCTTATTTTCGCCCAGGGCTTCAGACACGAATGCTTTTTCAATGTAGGCGTTCAGACCGGAATGTTCCATTCTGGGGGTCTGAACAGAGGCGTTGCCGTTGCTGGCGATAAACAGCCGGTATTTTTTTGACAGGCGGATGGCCGCTTCCTTCGCGCCGGGGAGGTAATCATGGGTCAATCCCAGCTGGGAAAGATAGTAGGCGGCGCAGGCTTCACCGTCTACCTGTTGCCCCAACTGAGAGAACAGCACTTCAAAACGGCCCTCGTTGACCTGCTTGCGAGTCAGTTTGCCCTGCTCAAGGGCGCGCCAATGGGCTTGGTTGATGTCTTTATACAGCGCGACTGTTTCCGCGGTGGGCTCTACACCGTAATGACGCAGGGTGTTTTCCAGCGCGACCCGCTCTGCTTTGTGAAAATCCAGGATAGTATCATCCAGGTCAATGAGCAGGAATTAAATCATGGTTCTTTCTCCTGACAATTTCGTTGGCGATGCGGGCGAATTCCTCGATGGACAGGGTTTCGCCACGGATGTTGGCGTCGAAACCGGCGGCTTCGATAACTTCGGCTGCGCCTTGCTTGCCCAATTCCGGGAAGCCGGAGGCCAGGCCGTTAGAAAGCTTTTTACGCCGCATGGCAAAGCTGGCGCGAACTGTGCGGAAGAAAATCTTCTCGTCCAGAATATCCCAATTCCGCTGCTTTCGCACCTGCAGCTGAATGACGGCAGAAGTCACCTTGGGCTGGGGCATAAAGCAATGGGCAGGCACATCGAACAGCAGTTTTGGTTCGGCATAATACTGGCAGAATACGGTGAAAGCACTGTAATCCTCGCTGCCGGGTGTCGCGGCGATCCGCTGGGCCACCTCTTTTTGCACCATAACGGTGACGGAGTCGAAGCAACCCGCCTCCAGCAGCGCGGTGAGAATGGGAGAGGTGATGTAATAGGGCAGGTTGGCGCAGGCCATGGGCCGCAGCCCTGGGAACTTCTCAGCTACCAGCGCCGGGATGTTCTGGTTCAGCACATCGTCCCAAATGATCTCCAAATTCTCAAATTCGCCTACGGTTTTTTCCAAAATGGGCGCCAGGCGCTTGTCCAGCTCCACGGCGCAGACTTTTTTTGCCCGCAGACAAAGCTGCTGGGTCAGCGGGCCAATGCCGGGGCCGATCTCCAGCACGCCGGCAGTTTCGTCCACGCCGGCGTCCAAA
>JAZOAD010000002.1:0-6570 GCA_045595225.1 Faecousia sp. | reverse complement strand
CAGATGCACAGGCTGGCCATTGCGGACCTTGCCACGCTCATCGTGGGACAGATCCACAGTGGGAACTCTGGCGATCAGCTTGTCGTCGTCTGCCAAGTCGGAGGCCAAGCGGTCTTATGAAGACAATCCAAGCCCACAACTCCTTGGCTCACAGAACGACATGGCTACGATCCGACTTAAAGTCAGATGCACAGGCTGGCCATTGCGGACCTTGCCACGCTCATCGTGGGACAGATCCACAGTGGGAACTCTGGCGATCAGCTTGTCGTCGTCTGCCTTCACGTGCAGGTGCAGCTCGGAGCCCATCATTTCGTTGACCAGCACAGCGCCGTTGATGGTGTTGGCGGCGGGAGCGAAGGACAGCTCCATATGCTCGGGACGGACGCCCAGCAGGATCTCGCAAGAGGTGATGCCCTTGCTCTTCAGCAGCTCGCCGTTTTCACCGTCCACCTCGATCTTGGCGCCGTAGGGAGTGACATAGTACTTGCCGTTCTCCAGCACCAGGTTGGTGCGAATAATATTCATCTTGGGCGCGCCGATAAACTCAGCAACAAACAGATTGGTGGGCCGCTCGAAGACTTCCTCGGGGGTGCCAACCTGCTGGATGAAGCCATCCTTCATGATGACGATACGATCGCCCAGGGTCATAGCCTCGGTCTGGTCGTGGGTAACATAGATGAAGGTGGTATCCAGCTGCTGACGCAGCAGAATGATCTCAGCGCGCATCTGGTTACGCAGCTTGGCGTCCAGGTTGGAAAGAGGCTCGTCCATCAGGAAGACCTTGGAGTCACGAACCATGGCGCGGCCGATGGCCACACGCTGACGCTGACCGCCGGACAGCGCGCGGGGCTTACGCAGCAGGTACTGGGTGATACCCAGCACTTCAGCGGCCTTGGTAACACGCTCATAGACCTCATCCTGGGGAACCTTCTTCAGCCGCAGGGAGAATGCCATGTTTTCAAACACGGTCAGGTGGGGGTACAGTGCGTAGTTCTGGAAAACCATGGCGATATCACGGTCACGGGGCTGCAGGTCATTGACCACAACGCCGTCGATCTCCACGGTGCCGCCGGAAATATCTTCCAGGCCGGCGATCATACGCAGAGTGGTAGACTTGCCGCAGCCGGAAGGACCGACGAAAACGATAAATTCCTTGTCAGCGATGTCCAGGTTGAACTCCTGCACCGCCACAACATTATTATCATAAACCTTTTTAACGTTGGTTAATTTTACACTTGCCATATTCTAACCTCTTATCCTTTCACGGCGCCGCCGGTGACACCCTCAACATAGTATTTCTGCAAAGCCAGGAACAATGCGGTAACGGGAACAGCAACCACAACGCCTGCCGCACAGAACATGGTGTAGTTCGCATTGATAACTGTTTTGTCCAGCCAGCTATGCATACCAACCGCAACGTTGAAGCCTTCGCTTCTTGCGTGGGCGATATATTTTGCCATCATGAAGTCGCCCCAGGGAGCCATAAAGCCCATCAGCAGGGTGTAAATAATGATGGAACCGGACAGGGGCATAATGACCTTATAGAACACCTGCAGGCGGGTAGCGCCGTCCACACGGGCAGCCTCATGCAGGGACTTGGGGATCGTGTCGAAGAAGCCCTTGGAAATGTAGTAGCCCATACCGGAGGAGGCGCAGTAAACAATGATCAGGCCAACAGGCGCCATTTCCATGATCAAACCCCAGTCGGAGAAGACCTTATAGATCAGAATCAAGGTCATGAAGCCGGGGAACATGCCCAAAACCAGCATCACATTCATCAGAAGCTTTCTGCCCTTAAAGCGCAGACGGGACAGCGTGTAGCTCATCATCAGCACAAACAGAGTCTGGAACACAGCGGTGCAAATGCCCATCAGCGTCGTATTGCCGAACCACTTCAGGAAGTTGGTCTGGGTAAACAGCCGGATATAGTTGTCAAAACCGAAGGCGCCGGGAATCAGCTTGCCGTCCATCGCGCCGTTGGAATCGACCTTGAAGGACTCCATGACAATGCCGAAGAAGGGGAACAGCCAAACCACCGTCATAATGCCCAGCAAAATGTAAATAAAGAAATTGCTGATGCGGCGGGAAGCGGTGATGCCCATGCTTTTCTTTTGCAGTCTGTTTTGATTTTCATTCTTAGTCATCACTGGAAATCCTCCTCGCTCTTAGTAGACGGGATAGCGTTGTAAACGATCAGAGAAAGGATCGCCACCACCAGGAACACCATAATACCGATGATGGAGCCCAGGTAGTACTTCTGCTCCGCGGTATCCACCGTCATCTTGTACAGCCAGGTGATCAGCAGATCGGTGTAGCCCACGGTGGCGCCGCCGGCCAGACCCTTGTCGGGGCCGCCGCCGGAGAGCAGATAGATAACGTTAAAGTTGTTCAAATTGCTCACGAAGCTGGTCAGCAGGTAGGGACCGGTGACGAACAGCATGTAAGGCAGGGTGATCTTGGTGAACTGCTGGGGACCGGTCGCGCCGTCGATCTTGGAAGACTCATACAGATCCGCGGGAATATTCATCAAAATACCGGTGGCCATCAGCATAATATGGGGAATGCCGATCCAGATATTGATGACAATGACCATAATTCTGGCAGCGGTGGGATTCTGCCACAGAGAGAACTGGCTGGCATCCAGCATGGACTGGGGCAGCAAATTCCATGCCAGCAGCAGCTTGCCGATGATACCGGAGCTGTCGAACAGGTGAGAAACATACAGCAGGGATACGAACTGAGGAATGGCGATGGTCATAACCAAAACCGTTCTCCAGAACTTCTTGAGCTTGATGCCCTTCTTGTTGATCATCAGCGCCACAAACATACCCAGGAAGTAGTTGGAGAAGGTGGCAAAGAAAGCCCAGATCAGCGTCCAGCCCAGGATCTCGCCAAAGGCCAGACCCATGCCGCCCTCGCTAAAGTCGATCAACTGGTTGAAGTTATGCAAGCCGACCCAGCTGAACAGATTGGCGTAACCGTCATGATTGAAGTCATAGTTGGTAAACGCGATGATGATCATGTAGATCGTGGGCAGCACGGTAAAGAACAGAATGCCCGCAGTGGGCAGCGCCAGCAGAGTCTTGTGGAACTGATCGTCCACCAGGCTGCGCAGGTCATCCTTGCCGCTCTTGATCTTTCTGCCGGTAGCCGTAATATCCATGCAGATACGGCACTGCTTGACCTGCATACGCCAGGTCCAGATGAAAGCGATGATGAAAACCATGGTCAGCATGCCATAGAGCAGGACCTTGACGGAGTCATCGCCGGGGATCCAGGTGTCAACTCCGCCGAAGCCGGGGATGACCTCCACCTTCTCCATATGGCCCTGCTGGGTGCCGACGGTGGAACCGGTCTGGAACCACTGGCCCTTCTGCAGCCAGTAAATACCGCCGCAGGGCAGGAACATATAGACAAGGAAAATGATTTCAAACAGCAGGAACAACAAGCCACGCAGGACCTGACCATAGTACAGGTTGCCCATGCCAAAAACCAGGAAGGAAAGCTTCACTGCCCAGTTGCCCTTGGCGAAGGTATATCCGATGTCGATGCAACCATTTTTCACCTTCAGGAAGCACTTGACAAAGAAATTGCCAATGCCCTTTCCCAAATTTACCAAACGTTGGGGAATGGCGCAGAGGAACATCAGGAAGTTATACCAGAACTGTTGCAGTTTTGTGAGCTTCAAATATTGCAGATCAGAAAGCTTCTTCATAAGCAAACTGACATAAACCGCAGTTTATGTACTACCTCCTTTTGATAATAAAAGGCATTGTTCGTGCGACACCAAAGACAAATGTCTCAATGGGCGCTCACTAACAATGCCTTCGCTTGAGAGGATGGGGAGCAGCGCTCCCCATCCCACAATATTGAATTACTCAGCGGGGATCAGCTCAACAGTGACAGTGTCGCCCAGAGTCAGCTTGACCCGGTACTTGCCGTCGGTCTCAACCTTGATGTTAGCGCCGTTCAGAGCGCCGTCAGCACCGTAGTTGACATCCCAGGAACCGCCCTGGCGAACCTTGAACTCATCGCCAGCCTTCAGCTCCAGAACATCGGACAGGAAGGAGCCGTCTTCCTGCTCGGCCATAGCAAAGTCGGTATCCCAGTTGGTGCCGCAGATAGCGCCGATGACGCCCCAAGCCTGCAGCTCTTCGTCGGTCTTGGTCAGCAGAGCATTGACAGCGTCCTCATAGGTCTTCAGAGCGGTACGCAGCTCGTCGTCGGTGGTAGCGTTCTTGGCCTCGCTGCCCAGCAGCTTAGCAATATCCCACCAGGAGCCGTTGATGTTGCCCTGGGCAACGGAGAAGGCAGCCTGCTCGTTGAAAGCCTTCAGGGAGACGTCGTTCTTAACAGCCTCGTCAGCCAGAGCTTCCAGGTTGGAGGGGCCCCAGCCGAAAGCGTTGAAGCGAGCCAGCTGGTTGTCCTTGTTGGTCAGGAACTGAGCCAGCAGCTGCAGCACGACGGTTCTGTTGGCAGCGTTTTCGCCGGACTGGGGCTTAACACCCATCAGCTTGCAGCCAAAGTAAGAATTGATCTGGTAGGTCTGGCCGTCAACGGTGAAGGAAGGCAGCTTGGTAGCGCCCAGGTTGTCGCCGAAGTGGTTGGCAGCAGCCTTGGAGTTCCAGGTGCCGGTAACGATAGCAACAGCATCGGTGAAGATGTCAGCGTTGGAGTCGTAAGCGGGGGACTTAGCCAGGATCTGCATGCCCTTCATGGCGATCAGACCGGCATCGGAGTTGTAAGTATCGGTAACACCGGTCCACTTGCCTTCGGCGTTCATGGTCCAGGAGGACTCACAGCCGGTAGCGAAGAAGAAGCCAGCGTTGTACCAGGCGTTCTCCAGAGCGAAGCGGATCTTGCCGCCCTTCTGCTCAGCAACAGCGACCATGGTGGCCAGGTCCTTCACCTCTTCCGCGGAGAAGACGGAGGTGTTGTAGTACAGATAGTAGCCGTTGTCGGCGGTCATGGGGTAAGCGTACAGAGTGCCGGCCACGGAAGCGGCGTTAACGGAAGCGGCAGCGTTCTCGTTCTTGATGGCGTTGACAATGCTGTCAGCCACGGGAACCAGAGCGGCAGCCTGCACCAGACGAGCCAGCTGGTCCTGCGCGAAGCAGTAGATGTCGGGAGCGGAAGCAACGTCGGTCAGAACCTGAGAAGCGGCGTCGCCTTCACCAATGCCGTCCACATTGTAGGTGAACTTGATGTTGGGGTACAGCTTCTGGAACTCAGCGATCTGATCCTTGGTCACATTGACAACGCTGGTGCCGTCATCCAGAACGGTTTCGGAGACCCACAGGGTAATTTCGCCGTAGTCACCGGCCAGCAGGGTGTTGTAGTCAACATTTTGGCTGGGCTGGGTACCACTGCCCTGAGTGCTACCGGTAGTGGTATCACCGCCGCAGCCGGCGAACAGGCTCAGGCACATAACCAGAGCCAGCACGAGTGCGAGAATCTTCTTCATGATTTTCCTCCTAAAAATTTCTTTTTTAAAATTGATTTCCTTTCAGTGTGCGCCATTCCCTGCCGCGAACCGCCGGGAGCATACCGAAATTGTCAATGCAAGGATCCATACCTTGCGTTCTATGGAACATAGAACGCAAGACAGAGGGCCCTCTGTCTTGACCATTTTGGCATGATCACCGCAGCCCAGCAGGACAGATAGTGACCGCTAATCGAAAATCTTCTTCGTACATTATAGGTCAAACTTCCCAAATTGTCAACATTTTCTAAAGAAGGCCGTAATCCTTTGTTAACTTTTCACAAAAATCTATTCATTTTTTTGTTTCTCATCCCGGCATTGGGGGAAAAATGCCGAATATTTGGGCGCGGCACCGCAAAAGGCGCGCACCCTTAGGTGCGCGCCCGAAAGACTTATCCGTTGTCAGAATTGAGCATGGCATCGTCGATCTTGCCCCAGGCGCCGTTGCCGGAGCCCTGGCACTTGACATAAATACCCACCACGATGGTATCGCCCTCGTTGTACTCCACGCCGGTGACCATAACGCTGTCCCAATTGCCGTAGGAGGTAATTTCCATGGGAGCGGTGGCTACGATCTCGCCGTTGATTTTCACATAAGCATAGATATCGGTTTCGCCGGCGTCGCCGCCCATGATGGAAATGCCGAATTTGTAGGCGCCGGAGGACAGACCGGTCACTTCCTGCTCCAGCATAAACTCCACAGAATTGGAAGCGGCGCTCCAGAAATGGTAGTGCCAGTTGCCGGTAAGGGAGTCCGTCACCTTGTTCTCCAGGCACAGCTCATCGGCCTTGCCCAGCTCCGTGACAGTCCAGCCGGTCATATCACCGGTTTCGAAGCTGTCGTTTACCAGGTAATTATACTCCACCACAGAAATATAGGCTGTCGCCTTCATGCCATCGGCAGTACCGGTGACGGTATACTTGGCTACGCCGCCGGTGGCCATAGCCTCCAGCTCCGCTTCGGTCACATTCCAGGTTACATCCACCGCGCTCTTGCTGCCGTCAGTCATGATGGCGTTGACGGTGGTGGGCATGGCGATGGGCTTATTGACGTCGCAGATCATGTTCACATCTTCCAGGGCGTCGGC
>JAZOAD010000001.1:0-4188 GCA_045595225.1 Faecousia sp. | reverse complement strand
TATCAAAATATACTCCTTTGAAATTACAAGTTACAAATTACAAATTATAAATTACATCTGACAGCGTTGCGCTTCGGCAAATTTGTAATCTGTAATTTTGAATTATGAATTGGAATTATCTAGGGCGACCCACCAGGCGGCCCTTACCGATGGAGTAAACATCGTCGACTACCATCTGGAAGGAGGCCTTGCGGTTTTCAAACTTGGCGCGCTCTTCGATCTTAGCGGCGTGGAAGTCGATCAGATCCTTGTTGAAGGGCAGATTGCCCACATTCAGAATACGAATGGCGCCGTCATTGTCGCGGCAGGGCAGCATCAGGCCCGCATTGGCGCGGCAGGGAGCAAAGGGAACGTCCAGAACACCGGCCTGCACAGCGCGGCAAACGCCCACGGCGATGTCGCCATTGCCCAGCTCGAAGCACTTGTCCACGATGCAGCGGGTCTCCTGGCGGATGATCTCCTTCTCCTGCTCCAGACGGGCATCGGAGAAGGTCTGCTCATAGAACATATTGACCACCTGCTTGGTGCAGCGCAGACCCTCCGCGTTGGCTTCCATGGTGGGAATACCAACAGCCTCGTGAGGGGTCTTGACGATGACCTTGGTTGCCTTAGACAGAGCGGCGATCAAGCTGCCGCTGGAGATAACGCCGAAAGCCTTGGCTTCATCAGCGGGGAAACCGCCCATCCACTGGTGCAGAACGGTGGTGACCTGCACATCACCGTAGCCATACTTGGCCAGGTACTCGTCGGTCAGCTCCTGCAGGGTGCGGATGGCAGCCACGTCCTGAACCAGATTGCCGCACTGGCCGTAGCCAACGGTGATGTTCTTCACACCCTGCTCCGCAGCCAGCAACGCCTCGATGATGGCGGCGGCGTGGGAGATGCAGGGAGGAACCAGCGTGCCGGTCAGAGGGCCATAGGGCTCACGGTTGATAGAAACGCCCATTTCTTCGTACAGACCGGTCAGGCGGTCCACATACTGCCAGTCCCGGATGGTGCGCTCCATGGGAACATTCTTGCAGTAGGGCAGATTGTAGGAGATACCGCCGCCTTCGTAGCTGGTGAAGCCGCCGGCATAGGTGATCTCGGTCAGCAGACGGGCGTCGGGTGTGCCGTGACGGACCTGCATAGGCAGATTAACGCTCTCAATCACCTGGCGGCACTTGGCAACGCCGTGGTTGACAGCAGGGAAGCCATTCATCATGGCGCGGCCCAGGCGAATGGACTCGGCAATGCCGTTCTCCGCTTCTTCATAGCGGTTCTGGCGGGTGTAGGAGTCAATGGTAGAGGGCAGCAGATCGGCTTCGCCGTACTGTTCCAGGTACTGCATCAGCTTGATATGCTCTTCCACAACGGGGACGCCCGCGCGGGGCTGCACCAGCGTGCGGCCCTCTGCCTTGGCGGCAAGCAGCTTCTTGCCGAACTTACGGCTTTCGGGCATAGCCTTGTGGTAGGCAACCGCTTCCTCAAGGTCAACGTCCTTGCCGGTGGGCCACTGGGTCAGGATCTCCTGACGCAGCGCAAAAAACTCATCATTGGAAATACGCTTATTCTGAATATCCATAATGTTCCAACTCTTTCTTCATTATTCTCAGAGCCACCTGGGGATAGCGGGCGCTAATGAGTCCCATAGCGGCAAGGATGTACTTACGGTCCACCCACACATCTGCCATTTTGGGTCGCAGAGAAGTGGGCTGCGCTGGGGAATAAAGGGCATGCTTTGCAATATCGGCGGTACGCTTGGTATGGATCAGGCTGCCGCCGGTGACTACGATTTGTTTCACGCGGGTCAGATTTTTGCCGGATTGTACATAGGTAAGGCCCATCATGGTGTAGGTTTCTTCCATAGTGCCGGCGTGCCGCGCCACTGCTGTTTCGATGGCCATGGATGCCAGCGCGTGATCCAGCCGTTCCAGCTCCTCATTGCCATCGGGCACGGAGTCGGTGTGTTCCCGCAGCCAGGAAACCAGCTCCTCCACCCGGTCGGCAGAGATGCCGGCGATCTGCGCAACACGCTCTGCGCCTACCGCCTCCACAATACCATGGACAGAGTAGCGCATACCGATATCGCCTTCCACCGTCCGCTTGGCAAAGGGTTCGGGAATGCCTTTATAGACCGTATTCATAGCCTCGGGCATGCCATCGGCCATGGAATAAATGTCCGTAGTGGCGCCGCCCACATCCACCGCCACCAGGTCGCCGATACCCCGTTCGCCCTGGCAGCCCTCGCTGAGCAATTGCATGGCCTGCATCACAGCGGAAGGGGTGGGCATCATGATATCGCTGAGTAGCTCGGCCGCCGCGGACAGGCCCTTGGCCTGCACGATGCGGTTCAGGAAAATCTCCCGGATCTGCTTCTGTGTGGGTTCAATGTTCAGCACGCCGAATTTCGGCATCACATTGGGGCAAACATAGGTTTCGCACCCCTCCAGAATCTTCTGACACTTGCGGGCAGAATTGCGGTTGCCGGCGATGACGATGGGGAATGCAGGGCGAATGGACGCCAGCATTTGGGCGTTATGCTCGATGCAGGCGGTGTTGCCGCCGTCGGTACCGCCCACCAGCAGGAAAATATCCGGCTTCAGCGCCTGGATATCCTCCATATCCTCTTCCGTCATTTGAAAGGAGTACAGGCCTACGATTTTGGCGCCCGCGCCCAGGGAAGCAAGCTTGGCCGCTTCGCTGGTCAGCTCCGGCACCAGGCCGCTGGCCACCATGCGAAGGCCACCGGCAGCGGAGGAACAGGCGAAGGTCTCCGCGAATTCCAGCTTTCCTGTTTTTTCTTCCAGCAGCCGCAGGGCACTCTTTAGGCCGTCGTTGATGTCCGTTTGGACCGTGGTGTAGGACTGGGCGGTGCCAAGGATCTGCTCGCCCTCCACATCCACCGCGGTCAGTTTGGTGTATGTACTGCCAAAATCAATTAACAGAACGGGCTTCACGCCTGCTCACCGTCCATGTGCAGCAGCTCACGCAGCGCTTCGATGGTGGTTTCGGGAGCGGTGCCGGGAGGGAATGCCCGGTCAAAGCCCATGTCCTTGAATCGGCGCTCCACATCCTCAAAGGTCTGCTTGCCGATGACGATATTGCCGCCCACCACCAGGGGGATGCCCACCAGGCCAGCCTCGTCACACTTCTGACGCATACCACGGCAGTCCAGCTCGCCCTGGCCGTACAGGGAGGACACCACGATGGCGTCAGCATTGGACTCGATGGCAGCGGCGATGTACTCTTCCTGGGAAACCATAACGCCCAGGTTGACTACCTCAAAACCGGCTTCTGTAAATGCGTGATACAGGATCTTGTTGCCGACGGCATGAACATCCGCGCCGATAACGCCGATGACCAAAACCTTCTTTTTGTTTTCCATAATCGCACCTCATATTTTTCAATGCATATAGTTGGGCATATTACCCAGTTAACCATAGTATATTTTACCCACTGTTTGCACCTTTGTCAAGTTGGGATTTGCCGAAATACACAAAGAATTTCCGCAGACACAGCAAACGCACCCGCTTCAAGCGGGTGCGTTACCGAATTTATTCCAGAGAAGCCAGGTAGTTTGCCTTACCGGTTTCGTAGAGGTTATTGCCTTCGCTGTCGATGATGACCACCACAGGGAAATTCTCCACTTCCAGGCGGCGGATGGCCTCCGCGCCCAGATCTTCATAAGCAATGATCTCCGCCTTTTTGATGCAGCAAGGTAAGATATCCTGCGGTATTGGTAGCTATTTATTTAGTAATTGATTGATTCGTATCACAATCGACCGTGTACATAGTACGATCAGCACCGCAAGATATAGGATATTATATGTTTCTATCTCGATAAACATACTGCCCGTTAGGGAGATAATTACATAAAATACGCCAAGTGGAATGTAGTACCCCGCTATCGCTGCCAAGATCCATAGAAATGTTATCAATCGCGAGTCGTTTCTATTGTTCACTCGTATGAATCCCCTTTCTCTTACGATCAACATTACGGCGTATGCCGAATGGACGAATCAAATTCTGCCAAATACCTTTCCTTTTTACAAGGTTTTCAAATAATCCCGTTTGCCGGTTTCGTAGAGATTGTTACCCTCGGAGTCGATGATGACCACCACAGGGAAATTCTCCACTTCCAGGCGGCGGATGGCCTCCGCGCCCAGATCTTCATAAGCAATGATCTCCGCCTTTTTGATGCAGCGG